>DUDM01000036.1 GCA_012959275.1 Candidatus Poseidoniales archaeon | reverse complement strand
GAAATACTTTGGCTATGTTTCGTTGTTGGCGTTCTACATTGAGGATTTTTCCACGGAGAGGCAGGATTGCTTGAGTCCTCCTGTCTCTTCCAGTTTTTGCTGAGCCGCCCGCAGAATCTCCTTCGACAAGGTAGATTTCGCATTCCTTTGGGTCTCGGGATTGACAGTCAGCAAGTTTCCCAGGTAGTCCCCCTCCTTCGAGCACACCCTTTCTGCGGGTTAGGTCCCTAGCCTTGCGGGCTGCTTCACGAGCTTTGCTCGAGAGTACTGCTTTCTCGATTATCAATTTGGCGAAAGTGGGATTTTCTTCCAAGAATTCTCCAAGTTTTTCATTGACAACGCTCTCAACAATTCCTGCAACCTCACTCGTTACTAGTTTGGCTTTAGTTTGAGCGTTGAATGAGGGGTCTGGGTGCTTGATGGATATGACTGCTGAGATTCCTTCTCTGATATCGTCACCTGAGAGGCTATTCACGTTCTTGAGCAAATTTCGCGATGTTGCGTATGAGTTGATTGAACGAGTTAAGGAACCTTTCAGTCCCGATAAATGGGAGCCGCCATCTGTGTTGTGGATGATATTAGTGAAGCAGTGTACGTTTTCTGAGTAAGCACCAGTCCATTGTAAGGCTACTTCTACATGGACTTCGCCTTTGTCTCCTTCGCGGCTGCCAAGGAAATGGAGTGGTTCTTCATGCAATAATTCCTTGCCCTTATTCATCCATGATACGTATTCTTTCAAGCCTCCCTCATATTTGTGGATAATTTCAACTTCTTCCTCAGTGCGTTCGTCCCGTACGATTATTTCTAACCCAGCATTGAGGAATGCAGTTCTACGCATTCTTATATTTATCATTTCGAATTCAAATTCAGTCTTCTCGCTGAAGATTGTCAAGTCCGGCTTGAATTTGATAGTTGTGCCGGTTTCGCCGCTTGGCCCAATTTCTGCTAAATCAGCTTGTGGAATTCCTTGGCGGTAAGTTTGCTCCCAGACATGACCATCTCGCATGATGGTTAATACTAGATATTCCGAGACCGCGTTGACTGCACTGACACCGACTCCGTGTAATCCACCGGCTACCTTGTATGATTCATTATCGAATTTTCCACCAGCGTGAAGTTTTGTCATTATCACTTCAGCAGCACTGATGCCTTCTTCTTTGTGAGTGGAGACGGGAATCCCCCTCCCATAGTCTACTACGCGGATGGAGCCATCGGATTCAAGGATCACTTCGATAGTTGGATTGTACCCGGCTAAGTGTTCGTCAACGGCATTGTCAACAACTTCCCAGATGCAGTGGTGGAGGGCAGAACCATCGTGAGGGTCTCCTAAATACATCCCAGGGCGCTTTCTAACGGCCTCAAGGCCCTCGAGAACTTGAATACTATCTGCTCCATAATCGTCTGACATTTACTCACCTTGGGGTAATTTCTCAGGGTACCCGTAGGGTACCCTGCTCTACTCAATATTTTCTTTGATTCCAAGGTACATGAACATTGGCTTTGGGAGGCTTGTCAAAGGCTGAAAATGAAGGCAAAACTAGAGAGCCACAGTTTGCATTGGTAGCGCTTCTTGTTGGCGCGACATGGTTAAGGCGGAGAGTCAGGTCGCCGGCTCGATGACTGACCCGCTCGTCTGCGTAGCCCTCGACGGATGCACCGTGAAGGAAATGATTGATGAAGCCGCGAGAGCCAATCTTGGTGGCGCTGATATTGTCGAGGTACGCTTCGATAAATTATACCTTATCAAGCCCAAAAAAGGAACTACAAGTGAGGGTGGCGAACAGGATTCAGGACAGAAAAAAACAGATCAATCACAATGGGAACAGCGTTCAGTTTCAGACATCAAGGTTTCAGAAATACTCTCTGAGTTAAAGGGTGGAATTCCTCTTCCAGTTATTATTACCTGCAGGCCAAAAGCAGAAGGAGGCTTTTTCCCGGGCGACGAATCAGAAAGACAAAGTGTTCTCGGAGAGGCAATTAGCAGTGGAGTGAGTTACATTGATATCGAGATATCAATTCCTGATAAAGAGCGCAAAATTTTGATGTCAGCGGCAGCTGATGCAGATGTAAAAGTCGTCGCTTCCATCCATGAAGAGGGAGTCCCATCAAGTGATGATATAGTTGCAGTTGTTCGTGATAATAGCGAAAAGGGAGAAATTCTCAAACTATGCTGGACAACAGAATCCCAACAAGAAAGCCTGAAACTAGTCGAGGCTTCATGGGAGTTGAAGGGTGAAGGTTTCACCTTCTCAATTATGGGCTTAGGGCCAGGTGGGGACTGGACACGCCTCCACGCACCGGTTCTTGAACAGTCATTGGTCTACGCAACTTTGCAGAATGATTTCCACCTTGGAGACAAGGGCCTTGTAAATGTTAGAGACTTGCGCGATGCTTGGACTTTAATGGAATATTGATTTTCTTCATTATGGAGAATCATTTGATATCTCTGGAGGAGATTCGTTTTCGGACTTTTTGTCCATTGAAGGGACCAAGTCAACATGAATCCCAGTCAACCCCGACTTCGCATGTTTGAAGTGCATTACAACTGGAACTGCAATTAGAAGAATAATCAATGTCATACAGGTCAATGGCACAGTCCAGGTTGGTAAGATGAAGGCATCCTCGACCATCACAGTCAGGTCCACAAGAATGGTAGCATGCGGCGCTGGAGCATCTTGAATATGTGAGTTATCAATGGCATCGATAATAACGACAAATTCCTCATAAGAAGTTTCAGAGAGGAAAGAAGTATGAACCTCTAATTTATCAAGAACGACGCTGAAATCCGTTTCTCGAATATTCTCATAATCGTTTGAATCCCTAAAAGATCTCCATAATCCACCTCTCCATTCAACAGGTATGTTTTCTTCTAAGTCATGCATCCATTCAGGTTCATTGAGATAGTTGTATTGTTCTGAATAAGTAGAAAAGTCACTGCTTGTGAAAAGGTATGCGTCTATTTTTGGATTTGCAGTTCCATTTGCATTGATATCATCGACAGTGATACAGAAGGTGTATCTTTTGCCCAATGTGAGGTTCATTTGAACCCCCGAACCGGAGCCATTTTCAACAACAAAAGAGGTGTGAAAGCCTCTGTCGAGAGGTCTCAAGGGGGTGGTTTCTTGTTGCACAAATGACTGTTCCCATTGCCTGCCTTGTGGCTTATCATCAGGATAAGGTTCTTCCTCACCCCAGAAATAATTATCCGATGCATTGACAGATACATTCAGCAAATGGTCGACGAACGGGTCTTCTTCTTCACTTTCAACACTACAAGATGAGGCACTTGCATTGTTTACCAATTGCGAGTTAAATTGCAACGGCAATAATAACGGTAGCATTAGGACTATGAGCATTAGCGAAAGACGCCTAAATCCTTTCAATAAACCACCTCTAACGCTTTTTGGCACGTACTGGGCGCACATACCCAGAGTCTGAACTTCTGCGCTCATCCTTTGATAAAATACCAGGCTTTGGAGGTGGCTCGTGTTGGTCCATTCCCAAAACTCCACCTTCACTCTCGACATTTTGTACATTGTAAGAGTCGGCTGCTTCTGCTGCTTCTTCTTCATCAAAGTCTGCTGGCGTTCTCATTACCATCCAGCCCATAATCAGAACAGCGATAATCAAGGCCAAAACAGTGGCGGACTCGCCACCGGTATCAGATAACCAAGCCTTGGTATCTGCCCACTTGAAGTCTGATAAAGTCGGTGTCTTGTCTGGACTTTCATTGATTTCAATCATCAGTGTCTCTTGAACACAAACTCCCATGCCATCGCAAACTTTCACGGTAATCATCACTCCCCCTAATTCCTCATAAATGTGAGTCATACGAGTACCTCCCTCTCCATCTGGGCTTAATTCCCAATCATTTTCTGGATTTTCATCACCATCAACATCCACTTGGTTATTCATATCCCAGAATATAGATATGGCTCTTGGAATAATCAGGTCATGGTCATAAACACTGCCATCATCGAGATTAAGGTCCCGATAAATATCGTAGTTTCTATTTTGTTCAGAGTCACTTGCATTAATATGGAATATTGACATTTCACCGATGATTAGGTCCGATGCCTCAGAAATACCGTCAGTGGTTGGAGGTGCATCTACTATTATTGTGAAACTAGCACTGGTGGTATCTCCAGTTTCGAAGGCATCTCTCACGGTTAGAGTAACGACATAGGTTCCCGGAATTGAATAGGAATGCCAAGGGTGACTTTCTTTTGAAGGAGGTGTTCCATCGCCGAAATCCCAAGTATATTCAATCAAACCATTCCAATCACTATCATTACGGTTGAATGGAATCACATTATTTGCAAATCCAGCATCACCATCACGAGTTCCACTTGAATCGAAGAAGAGTAAAGTGCCAGCCGAGGCATGGGTTCTGTTCTCATCATCAAAGGTTCTTGAATAGGAGTCAGCAGTAAATCCTTCTTCCCTTGGGGTTTCAACATTCACTAAATCCCCATTCTTCCAAGCATCAAGGATTTTAACTTCGATTATTGGCAAAGGATTACTTATCTGAATAATTAGAGTTCTGTTAGCAGATGCTTGTCCATCCTCATCCGTAACAATTAGAGTAACTGTGTGCTGACCTGGTGTATTGAAAGCATGTGAAACTTGAGACTTGGTAGAATTTGTGCCATCATTAAAGAACCATTGGAAATTGAGGACTGATGAATCATCCACTGAGCCATCGGGGTCAAAACTATCTCGGCCATCAAAACTGTAAATCGAGTCTACCATACCATCTTGTTGCCTGAAATCTATAATGTTAGAGGCTCCGTCCAAGGTATCGATATCTGCAACTGGCCATTGATTCAGCACTAGCACATTTAGTTGAACAGTAGATTGACCACCGTCACTATCGAAAACAGTAGCGGTCACAGTTTTATTTCCTGGAGTATTCCATGCTGCAGTAGGTTGCCAATCGCTGCTAGTTGTAGTTGTGAAGTCACTGCTACGATCAACATTTACTTCATTCACTGCGGCTCCTGATGTAAATTGCCAATCGATACTTACCAATTCCCCATCATCATCGACAAATAATTCCGGCATTGGCAATGAAGTATATGTGTCGACGATTAGAACATCGTCAAAAATCAAGCGTGGTAGTCTATTTTTAACAAATACACTGAAATTATGATATCCAGTATTCTTACCATCCCATGCTGTGACCATTACGGTTAATTCATTGCCATTGCCATTACCGCCTTCTGCCCATTCATGGCTAACGACGGTGTGGCTAATCCCACCTTCAACCTCACCATCTCCCCAACTCCAATTGAACAGGAGGTGGTCGTTTGGTACATTGTCTTGGGTCGATAAAGCGGATAATTGAATACGCTGATTTGTATAAACTGTAATTGAAGAAACTACTTGTGTTCCAGAACTATCATGGATATTGACGATTGGCACGAATGGGTCTCCTACAACGACGTATCCAGGATAATTTGGACTCCATGCTCCACCTTGGTCTTGAACGCTTAGATTGGTCCAATAAAATCCTTCATCTCGATATCCTCGATATGGAGATTTCAAACTTGAAACATTTCCGTCTCCAAAATCCCATAGGTATGCAGTGGGTTCATCAGAGTGAGGGAAGGTGTTGTTACTATCGGTCAATCCCCAATAGTCAATACCAGAGCCAGTGAATTGAATTGGTAGCCAAGTTAGTGTTGCATTGGTGTTTGAACTAGCATTTGGCAAAGGCTGCATATTGTAGACCATTTGACTACTACTTGCAGCCTGGTCCTTCACATCACCCAATAGGTCTTTCATGACGAAAACCAAATCATAATTGCCGCTTTTAGGGGGAGTCCAATACATGGCACTAGGGGCAGGAACCCCTCCTCCAGCCTCGATACTAGTGGTGAATTGGTCTACTACATTACCATCGGAATCTCTGGCTGAAACTTCGATGTTGAGGTTTTCAAAGAAGGCGTTTGAGGTCACTGTAAATGGCAATACCATTGTGTCATCATCTCCATCGCCATCTCTATCTGCCATCACTGGAGGCTCAAGGGCAAGACTCGCTGGAGAAGTTATCCTCGCTGCTTCGATATCTAAGGTGGCATTGGGGTAAACGCTGCAATAATTACAATCATTTTGAAAACTCTCGTACCAGACAATAATATGGACTTCGTCAGTAATATTTCCAAATCCTGGAACCATTGTGGTTGCAACCATGCTATTGAAATCTAAATCGCTAACAGTGTACAAACCATCTGCGCTTGCTCTTGTTAGAATTCTTCCATTCATTCCACTTGCATCTGCAGTTACCCTAATGGATAATGGTGCTGGAGATGCTGAACCCGGTTCTAATTTGAACATTTGAACTCCCCACCCTTCGATGAAATTTCCTCGTGATTCCCATGGTTGTGCCCAATCTATGTTTGAAGCAGCAGGTTGAATCTTACAAAATGTTGAGCCACCGCAAAGATCGGTCATATCGATATTGGACATGCCATAGATGCCGATTGATGAATCGAGAGTCGCAGCGATTGTGAAGTTTGCAAATACTTCCTCGAAGGTACTGCCAAGAACTCTACCGCCATTATTTGGGGGAGTTTGAGCCAAGGATTCAATTCCTTGAGCGCCAGTTTGAGTATTGGTCACCAGTTGACGAATTGCCACTCCATCTCCAAGATGGTCTGCTAGCCAAAGCAAAAACAGGAAACCACCGCCATAATCTGCGATTCTCTGACTCCACCATCGAACACTGACTCCACTGTCTTGAGTCCAAGCATTGGAGTGTCCTGCAAGAGTTGAGGATGCACCGAAACAAAGGAATGCAGCCATATCTGCTGCACCTTCGTCAATCCACAAATATTCTTGAGAGTCTGCGGCATTATGCAAAAGGTGTTGTAATTCGTGAGCCAAAATAACCTTGCTCCATGAAAGTGAGGCATCTGCATGGTCGATGAAGACGATTTCTCTTGTGGCGGCATAACCCGGTTGGAAATATCCGCCGGTGTTGTAGGCCCCATCAATAGCAATGATTGCTACAATGATTTGACAATTTCCATCAACATCCGGAGGTTCCGGAACGCCTGTGCCGTAATCTTTGCCAAAGTAGGTGGTTAAGGTTGGATAGATTGTATTGTCCCAGTCGGTTGCCCAATTTGAGAGTACAGTTGATGATAATGTGTAGCCATCCTGTAGGACGAATGCCACGGTATTAGTGACTCGTTCAACGGTTGCTGTTGTAGTTCCACCTCCATTAGCTGCTACGCTAATGCTATCTCCTTCTGCTAATCTACTACAGGCACGAGCAGAAGCCCTTCCTTTGGTTGAAGAATCTTCGTGGAACATATTTGGCGAACCTGCATCCCACCATTTTTGTTTCAAGTAGGAGGTTGCAGAATAAACCGGTTCATCTCCATCCATGAACAAGTAAGGACGCCCTTCTTTGGAGATAAAACCATCCAATGACATTAGTGCAGAGGAGGGCGGGAGAAGTTCTAACTCATCCTCAGATTCTTCCGGTGTTGAAGCATTGACGAGAGGCGCCATTGAAGCCAATACGAGAATTAAAATCAGGGAGACTGGAAGACCGGACATTGTGGACTTGAGTTTCATCATTTACAGCACCTCAGCGTAACGCAATGCGTTACGGTGGGACCACCTTGAATGAGGTATTTAAGGCTCGGTGGAGCAGGCATCAGACATGCAGAGAAGGATTGGAGCCCTCTTTGCAAGCATCCTATTCATTTCTTCACTTCAATACATCTACATTAAGGAGGTTTCAGGAGAATCATCCTCAAACTCCGAATCCGAACCACAACTTATGCAAGTGAATATTACAAATGAAGTTGAACATGACGAGCAGGCATTCACTCAGGGACTACTATGGTACGATGGAATGTTCTATGAAAGTACGGGGCTGTGGGGGGAGTCGATGCTAAGGGAATTACATCCAAATGGAACAGTTAATCGGAGTAAGGACTTGAATGAAACTTTATTCGGTGAGGGATTGGCAAGAGTCGGTGAAAAATTAATTCAATTGACTTGGAAAAATGGAACTGCTCTGGTCTGGAACATATCAAATTTTCAGTTGGAATCTCAATTTGAATACGAAGGTGACGGATGGGGTTTATGCAATGATGGTACTGATTTAGTTATGTCCAATGGCAGTTCAAATCTTTCGTTCAGAAAGTATGATGATTTCAGTATTGTAAGGCATTTGAATGTCAGCCTTGATGGACAGCCAGTCAGCAACTTGAATGAACTCGAATGTGCAGGTGAATATATTTGGGCAAATATTTACTTAACTGACAATATTATTAGAATTAATTCTAGCACTGGAATTGTTGATTTATTTATCAATGCAAGTTCATTGTCTGGACTTCAAACTGGTGACAGTAATGATGTATTGAATGGAATAGCAATCGATGATGAAGGGAAAATGTGGCTAACTGGAAAGAAGTGGGATTCATTGTATGAAGTTGAATTGATTGAAGTTGAAGAAATTGTTGAGGTGGTCGTCGTGCAAGAGCCAGTTCCAACTCCAACAATTCAAAGTTGCAATGATTGTGAAGAGCAGGAAGAGGATGCATCTTTGCAACTTTACATGATTTACTCTCTGCTACCAATCGCTGCTTTGACGACTGCAGCAATTGGAATGTTCAAAGTCTGGCGTAGACCACAGGATGATGAGGCGAAGGCCCTAGCCCCGATGGACGTGTTTGAAGATGACGAATAAAAAGTCTTCAAATGACCAAACTGGGGTCATGAGTATTTGGAAAAAACGCAGCGAAAGGGAGCGTAGAATCGATATTTTGATGGAGATTAGAACTGAGTATGCTGGTCGAGCAATGACCAGAACTATTGTTGCAGTTCTAATCGTCAGTGGCAGTTTGATGGGATTGCTTAGTGGCTTCTTATTACTTTCAAACAACCCCGATGATTTATTGTCATCTTCATTGTTCAAATCTGATGATTATGTAGATATCAGCGGCCATGCCCTTCACAATGAATCTGGTGAAGGAGTTGCAGGAGTGGCAATAACCTTGTCCGACCCAAAAACTGGTGCCTTAATAGATAAAACAACTTCAGATGCAAATGGGTTTTATCGTTTTGAAAACATGTTAGCGAAGCGCTTGGATATGACTGCAGTAAAAGACGGTTTCAAAACAATTCACCGAACATTCACTCCTAGTCAAACTGGTGAAGTGCCATTGACTATGCATGAGGGAGATGGAGTGGAAGAAGAGATTATTGAAGAACCTAATTCGATTCTCTCCGCGGCAGTTACAGTAAGCACAATTGTTGCTATAATTACTATTTTGACAGCCTTCATTGGGCTTTATGCGGCTCATGAAGCGAGAAGAGGCAAGCGCTATCGTAAAACTCAATATCTGGCAGGAATTTCTCTCTGCAGTCGTGGTTTCATCATCTTCGGACCAATATTAATTTTGATGGGGATGATATTGATGATGATGGTCAAAGAACAATTCGCTGACCATGCAGTCGATGAGAGAACTAAGTCTGCCGGGGATGATTCTTGATGTATTTGATCAGCGTCGAAGGTGGCGATGGTTCAGGAAAAGGCGAGGCGGCGAGAATACTCAAAGAAATAGTCTCAGACTTTCCATTTCCTGCAGTTGTTATGACTCATGAACCAAGAAGAACTAGCCCAATTGGCATGTTAGCCCTTGAGTCGGTAAAAAAGGGCGACAAAACTCCACTTCAAGAAGCCGCATTATTTGCTGCCGACCGTCTTGACCACACTCACACATGGATACTGCCTAGGTTGCAGAGGGGCGAGTTGGTAATTAGTGACAGGAACATTCACTCTTCATTGGTCTATCAAGGAAGCGTGGGGAGTCTCGGTTACAGAAAGGTCGCTTTAATGAATGCAGGAGCAGCAATTCCAGACCTCGTTATCTGGGTAGATTGCGACCCTGCAATGGCGATGAAGAGAATCAATAGAGGAACCCTGCGAGGAAGTTCACAAAAGGCGGAATATTTCGAAACCAATGAACTACAAACAAAGGTAAGAGAGGGGTTCCATGAATTGCTCGGCAATCCAGAAAAAGCCCCCGCCCCATTCGACCTGTGCACTATCGCTGGACCAATACTCAATGAAGGTAGCAAAAAACAATTGAAGAAAGACTTGTCAATAGCCATTAGGGGATTCCTAAACAAGCGGCCCCCGCCTTTGAATGTCGACGCCCAAGTAGTAGATAGACATCACCTTCAGAGATTGGTAGAAGGAATGTCAACCCAAAAACGCCTACCTGGTTCCCCGATAGAATCGACTTCCTTGATGGAGGATTGGTTAGCAGGAAGAAGTCCAGCATCTTGGTTGGAAAAGGCAGAGAAGGCCTGGCTTATTGCCAAAGCAAGGGAATCAGATGTTGCCTCTTCATGCATCCACCATTCTATTTGGTCCTTGATGGGAACCTTATCCTTCATTCCATCAGCAGACGTTCCATCATTGAGGCGACATTTAGGGCCGGTACGTGCAGTTTCACAAAGGCATACTCAAAGGCTGGTAAAATGGTTTGAAAAAATAGGGTGGACACACCGACAACAAATCCATGTTCCATTTTCTGACGCACCGACTTTCAAAATCGGAGCAGAATGGATTGGCTTTGGACGAATGGTATTGGCCTTGTGGCCGATGCAAACACACTTGGCAGAATGGAGAAGGCGGTGTCCAAAAGAAGATACAGCCAATGCCATGAATTGGATTTTGGATGAAGATAGGATGCCAAAAGACGCATTGGATAAGTTACTAGAAGCAACAACAGCAAGGCTTCAGATGCTAACTTCAGGGCATCTTGGATGCCCTGCTCCTACTACAATTGCAGAATACAAAGTTTGGTGGAGTAGCCATCCCAAGGGGTGACAACTAACGACTATGAGTTATCAATAACCAAGTCAAGAACAAACCCGCTCCAGCACCAACAACTCCGCTCAAGGTATTTGCTTGTGCAGCATCCATAAAACCGATTGCCCCAAAACCAGCCAAGGGCCCTCCTAATGCTACCATCTTAATCAAAAACTCCCGCCGTGGCATTGGTGGTTTACGAGGTCTTAAGGTGATAGTGCTGCGCTTTTTCCAGAGGTGGAAATCTGCAATTATTTCTGACGTTGCCAACTGCATCAAAGTCTGAGAGCGCAATTCAGGATTACGACTACTCACCCCCCCTTTGCCAGTAACGAAAGTAACTCTGCCTATTCTATGGCGAACGGATAGACAGATTTCCACCGCAGCCTTTGCACTGGCAGATTCAAGATCGTTCAAATCAACTCCAACTCCAAGACCTCTGTCGACAACATGGGTAAAAACGTGCCATTGGCGTGAACTAGTGGTTATGTCATGCTCAGCCTTAGCTTGAATTGGTCCCAGCACTTCACGTAAATGTGAGACAGACTCGGCAACTGGTATTTCGACTCTAACTCTTCTACCCATTATTGAATAAGAAGCAAAAGAAGAACTGAAAATCAATACCCATCCTATTCCTGCAATTTGAAGCCCAAGTAAAAACCCAGAACGAAATGCGTGTGCATAAATGACAACGATATAAGTCAAAACCCCAGTATAAGTTGCCAAAACAAGAGCAGTTACGAATGACTGCTTTATGGTCAGAGGTCTCCTTTCCCAAGCCGGAGTTGCAATTCGATTACTAGTCAACCCATTCCTCCAAGCCTGCGTTCACTTCTCCCTCATTGAAGTCTTGCCTAAAATTGTCTGCATAATGCAATCTTCAAGCGTCATCCCATTGTGGGGGTGCCCATGGAAGGGGACCTCGGCAAGGCCAGAGCCCAGAAAGTTGGCTCATGGGTATTTGGTGTAAGCATCTTTTTCCTGATTTCATTTTTCCTTGCTCCTGCGACCTTGGATGAAGATTCTGTACCAAGGCTTTCTGGGCGAGCCAATGCCTTTGATTACGCAAAGGAAGATGGTTGGGGCTCATGGGGAAATGGGGAAAACGAGGGGGCAATCGGCCATAATCAACCGGCAGAAGGATTATTTTCATGGACCACACTGAACCCTTATGCTGGATTTATCTATTCATTTGGAGACTTAAATTGCCACCAAAAGCATGAGCGTAGTTGGGAAATCAATGGTAATCAAATGCCAGTTTGCACAAGAGATGTGGGAATATTCCTCGGCCTTGCGATTGGGGCTTGGATATTTTCTCGGCGGGGTAGTAATCGTTGGACAATAACAGACTCATTTTTGTCAGTGCTTGGTTCTACAAGATTGGAGTTAATCTACAAATCCTCAAAGAGAAAGATTGCAGCGGCTGCAATCGTTGGGATTTCAGTGCTCCCCATCGCCATCGATGGTTTTTCCCAAATGCTAACTTCCTATGAATCAACAAATCCAGTTCGATTAATCACTGGGGGGGCATTTGGAGTATTCCTTGGATTACTGATTGCCGCAATGTTTTCAGCAAAGCCTTCTGATTTCGAGGGTAGACCTGAATTAGTTAGGTTGCCAGGTGGGGCTAGATTAGTCAAAAATGAAGAAGAATGAATTCCTGACGCCTTTGTTGTGCCAAACGGAATGGAAGCAAAGACTCTTGTTTACAAGATTCACGCAAATCGTGATTATTCTTCGAATTGTTCTTGTCTTACAGCTTCGATATCAATTACAGATTGCATTTCCTTGTTCATCTCAGGAGGAGGGGATTCTACAGGGGATGTCATTTCACCATTTTCGACATATAGGCTCGGACCATTGGCCATGAAGTATACAGAGCCACGACCGGTTCTAGAATCTGCAGGTTGAGGGTCTGGACTTGATGCACAAGCATCGGTGCAACCATCTGCAAATCCAATGTAAACACGACCTTCTAAATCGATAGTCAAATCATTGAAGTCCAATAGGTTTCGATTTGAACCGCCTTGGTCACTGTTGCAATCACCACTGTTTAGGCAAATAGAACCAATTTGCACAGGGTCATCAGTTATCCTTCGTGTATGGAAAATCGGATTTTCATCAAGTGCGTTTAGACTGTAGGTTACATAGAGGTGATAGTGGACTTCGTTAGGAGCATTGTGGGCATTTCCAGTCCAATTTTCAGGAATAGTGCTGTTAGAATCTAACAGTGACCCATTTTCACTCCCTAGGTAAGTTACTGCGATTCTTCCAGGATCGCCAGCATCCGTTTGTGGAAAGGCAGTCGAAATAACTTCGATTGGGCTAATTCGAATACTTTGAGCATCCCAACTTTCACCAGAATCTATACTTCTAGACATGTATATTCCTTGATCATTTCCAGTCCAAATATGATATGCATTGGAATCACTATCTGTTGCTACTTCAGAGTTTTTGCGAGGATTGGGGGTTCCAACATCAGTACCCATCTCCCTCTCTTCCCAATTTAATCCGTTATCTTTTGAGAAAATTAGTGTTGGCGTTTCTACACGAGGTGTAAGGTAAACAGTTCCATCAGGAGCAGTAGTAATCGCCCCATGCAATCCACCGTTTGTAGATGCAAGGCCGACAATGTTCCCGCCGACTTCGAATGTGGCACCTCCATCAAAACTAGTGAAACAGGAAATTCCTGCAAGTTTGTTAAAACAAAAATAGACAGCGGTGTCGTAAGTTGGATTTAGTTGTCCAATTGGGCCAAACAAGCCTTCATCGACCCACGGGCCAGTTGCCAACTTTATGTGGTCATTGAGAGGAGTTGTTCCAGAATCATGAGGGTTACCTAGCCACGATTGTCCATCATTGTCCGACCATCCAATCCAAGTGGACTCTAGACCCATCATATGAATGTTAAAAACACGGTCTGTTTCTAAGTCAACCCATCCATATGGATCACTGGTAAAGGGGGCTTGAGTTGCATCTGCGACATTTGTCCAACTTTCGCCATAATCGCATGAACGCATTGGTTTCTCCATAGCAATGAAGAACATACAACCGCTAGATGTTATTCCAATACTCGGTTCTTTTCCAGTCTCACCTACATCACTGAAAATGAAATCCATTTCCAACGGTTCTTCATCTACTGGCATACCTGAACTGTTAGTAACGAAAACAGTAGGGTCATCTACCGTGATAACTTCGGGGTCATTTTCCATTACCTCTTCATCTGAAAGCATGTAATAGAGAATCGTAGATGAAAGCAAAAGAAAGACTAGTAATAACGCTAGTCCCTGAACCATAGAGAATCTTCCAGCCGACCTACTGAGGAGAATTTCCTTTGCTCTCATATTTGTTCCGGCATGGCAATAGCACAAGTAGGTTATCTCTTTCAGTAGTGTTAATTTACTGCGGAAATTAGGCATCGTCATGAAGACCATGACATGTTTGCAACTTGGTGGGGCTTGCGGCAAAAAATTCACTGCAGAAACCTTTGATGAACTAGGAGAGATGGCAAAAAACCACGGTACGGAGATGTTTCAGGCCAGTGATGAGACTCATATGGCTGCTATGCAGAAGGTGATGCTATTGATGCAAGACCCTGATGCGATGAATAAGTGGTTTCAATCGATGAGAGATGCATTTGATGCCCTACCTAATGATCAATGAATTTGGTTTGAAATTTCAGAATGCTGAATGGATGCGTTCAAGAGAGTCCCCAATTCTGTAAGCCGCATGGACCCGATGCAAGCCCTGCTGATGCGGCTTGGCGAAGCAGGCATTCCACTCGACTCTACAATAATCGAAGCGATGATGGAAGTCGATGTTAGGGCCTTCAGCGATTTTGACCCAACTCCCTTTTTTCACGACCGCCCACTGGTCTTTCTTGAAACTCCAAGCGGCGGAGTGAAGACCATTTCCGCACCTCATATGGTTGCAACTTTGATGACACATTTAGAATTGGAAAAAGGACATGATGTAGTTCTAATCGGTGCTAAGGGCGGCTATTTCGCGGCATTGATTGGCCATTTAGTTGGCAGTGAAGGAAGCGTTTCAGTCTATGACCCATCAGAAGAGGTCATCCTCCACTTGGAAGAAAGACTACATGATGTTGAGAATTGCAAATTAAGTGAAATATCATGCCTCAACAAAGCACCAAAGTCTTTCCCAGAATCATCCAACCGAGTTTTAGTAACTGGTTCGATTCGTGAATTGCCAGATTGGTTAGAAGATTCAGTTTCGGATGGTGGCTTCATCATCGCTCCTCTTGGCGGTGAGGTTAACCAGACTCTGATTAAACGCGAGCGCCTTGAGGATGGTTTGCATGATACCGCTCTTGGTAGTGTGGTCTTTGGGCCGGTTGACATCAAAGAGAGCGAGGCGGGGATTCCTAGTCCTGATACCTTGGCCGATGTTTTGGAGGAAGCGGCTGCTTTTGCACGGGTTCATGAAGCGATGGATGCAAAACTCTTGCAACAGATGGATGATTTAATCGCTGAATTACGTTGTCTTCCCGATGATTTACCACCTCCAGAATTCAATATTGAGTTTGATGAGGATGAAGAGAAACATCCTTTAATCGAGATTCTAAGTTCTGCGGAGGAGTGGCTTGGCGGTCTTTGGCCCTTGCTTGCTGAGATGTTCAATATTAGAATGCAGAATCCGGGTGCGCCATCTGATGATTCATCATCTAAGGGCTTTTCTGGAGGCCATGAGGACCTGATTCCCTGATGCCAAGTTCAAAGGTCTGTCTTTGATTGCATTTCCTTGTTGCTTATGGCTGGCCCACGAATTCATCACTTCGTTTCTTGTTTGGATGGAGCTTCGCGTTTGCTTTCTATCCGTCTATTATTGCTTGGACCGTTTTCTTCTTCATTTGATATCGAGATGCCTAGGTGGGTTCCTGGTTCTTACTTGATTAGGGAGCCTTTGGCCCATGTTCGGGATATTTCGGCTGATGGTGCATCAATTTCTCGCAAAGCCGAGAATGCATATCGACTCAGGCCTAATGCTGATTCTGAAGAGATTTTGATTTCCTATGACTTGTTATGTCCTGACCTAACAGTTCGAACAAATCATCTCGACAATACCCATCTTCATTTGGTTCCAACATTCACTTGGTTTATGCCTTCAAAGGGTTGGAATGCAGGAAGTGAGTGCACAGTAACATTGTCTATGCCTGATGATTGGAGTGCAGCAACTCAACTGCATACTTATCCAATCAAAACTCCAAATCATGTTGATTGGAAAGGCTCCAATGTTGTATCTTGGGCACCTCCAACTATCGATGAATTATATGATGGCGTTATCGAAGCCGATGCTTGTCCTAACCATTCTCGGATGATGAGTGGGGTCATGCATCATTTGCGTATTTGGGATGCTGGCGGGCAAGTTGTTGAGGATGAGGCTGTTGAACGTATTCTTGATTCGATGGATAAATTAGTTGCCGAATTTGTTGCCTTGTTTGGCCCCCTTCCCTATGAGGAATATTGGACAATATTATTCTTGACTGGAGGGGCTCGTGGCGGTTTGGAGCATTTGCGCTCCCAAACAAGTATGGTTCCGCGTAAGGCACTTTGGCCACATCAAGATGATGCTTGGCGGGATTTAGTCAGCCTTTTGTCGCATGAATATCTACACGTTTGGAATGTTAAGCGCCTTCGGCCAAAGGAATTTGTTGAGTATGATTTGAGTAAGGAATCTCGTACCGATTTATTATGGTGGTTTGAAGGTGGAACATCTTGGTTGGGAGATATAATTTGTTTGAAGAGTGGTGTTTGGAGTGAAAAGGATTGGCGTAAAGATTTGGAGCGCAAGATGAAACGCTTCTTGGCGGGAGATGGAAACCGCCATCAATCTCTAACTACTTCTAGTCATGAAGCGTGGATTCATTTGTATCGTCCACACCCATATTCTCGTGAATCCACGATTTCCTACTATCTAGAAGGCGAGATGGTGATGATGTGCATAGATGCAGAGTTGAGAAAGAGAAGCAAAGGCGAATCGGGATTAGAGACCTTGTTTGCTATGTTGTGGAAGCGTCATGGCCTTGATTCACCAGTGCTTGAAGAGTTGGGGATTCGTCATGCTGATATCAGAAAAGGCTTGACTTCTATGGTGGGTGGGAAGCGCCTTGGAATAATGCTTGATAGTTTAACCAAACAGAAAATCAAACCAAATCTTGAGGCTGCGATGAAAATATTTGGCCTGTCATTTGAGGCGACCGAAAAAGGGAAAGAAAAGCAAGCATGGTTAGGATTGAGACTTTCTCAAAAGAATGGCCTGAATGTAGTAGGGCTTCAGCATGATTCTTGTGTTCGTAATATTTTGATGCCAGATGATGAGTTGATATCAGTCGATGGGATTCGATTACGAAATTCTTCAGAATTAAGGGATGCATTGGCCGGTAAGGCAGGAACGGAGGTCGAGATAATGATTTCACGCCATAATTCAATTCAGCAGTTTAAGGTAGTGGCTGCGGCACAGCAGGAAGCCAAAGTGAAACTTGTTGGTAAGGGCAATAAATTGTGGAAGACAATGCTTGAGAGCGCTCAGGACTCCTGAGATAAGATTTCCAAAGGCACCAATATTGGTGGTACATCACAAGTAAGTAAATGTCTGCTAGTTTTTGGCGGAAAGGTATTTTCTGAAAGACACATATCGATAATATCTTGTTTACTTAGGCTATCTATACCACAGTTGGGCCATACTTCGACGATAATTCTTTCATCTTCAAGATAATCAAAAAGCATAACAGGTAATCTTGCTAAACCTAACCTTTGTCCGACCACATAGCGATGATGACCATCGAGAATAGCACCGGTATTTTTGTCGACCAGAAGAGGTTTGGTGTAGCCACCCCAACGCTTGGTCATTTTTTCGAGTTTTTCAGCATTTTTTGCTCTAATTTCCTCATGAGGTTTTAGCCAACTTAGTGAAACAAGGTGGACCATTGAGGATGGAGATTCCCATTCTACCGCATTTGCCTCATCAACCATGCCGCTTGGGCGAGGCCATCAACAGAACATACTTTCGCTACCCTGTTGAGGGAGAATTGTCTTGAAGGTTGGCTGTGGCCTAAGGCATATGGCTTCTGACCTCACTCCACTCATTTTGGAGGATGGGGCATTAAATTGGCTCGATTCTTTACCTGATTCAGTGCTTGAAATTCATGATGGAATCATCGCATCGGATGGTGCTAGTTGGTTGGTTGGGGGGGCGGTTCGTGAATCGATGCGAGGACGTCTTCCCAAAGACTACGATATTGCAACATCTCTAACTCCAGATGAAGTTGAAGAAGCATTTGATCATACAATTCCAACCGGCAAGGCATTTGGAACAATTACTGTAGTTATTGATGGAGTTAACCATGAAGTAACTACCTTGAGGTCTGATGGCGGATATAGCGATGGACGGCGGCCTGATGCCGTTCATCTAACAACTTCATTGGCTCTTGACCTTGAGCGTCGTGATTTCACTATTAATGCGATGGCTGTCGATATTGGACGCAGGCAATTATTCGATCCGCATTATGGATTGTCAGATTTGAAGAATCATCGCTTGCGAGCGGTTGGAAATGCAAATCGCAGATTATCTGAAGATGGTTTGAGAATAATGCGTGCATACCGATTCTTGGACCAAGGGGATGCATTCGTTTGGAATACTGATTTAGAATTGGAAATGGCTTTGGTTGAGAGAAGAGATATGCTTTCAGCAATTTCTGTAGAAAGAATTTGGGCAGAGTTTGAGAGGATTCTAAATGGAGTGGATGCAAGTAGAGTGCTCAAAAGAATGGCTAAAGATGGTATTATAGACATAATAATCGGCGGTAATACACCTGAAGATTCGATTCGAATTTCCTCTGTCAAGGGAGATATTCAAGCATCTATGAGAATGGCTGTACTCCTCAAGGATAGGGATTTAGTTGATGTTGCTGATACTTTGAAATCACTGAAAGTGTCAAATATATTCAAGAATTCAGTGTTATGGTTTCACGATTGTCTCGGAACCTCACCGATTAATGGAGATGAAGGACATTTGAGGTTATACCAATATGCTATGGAAGATAATTTGAATGATTTCTTGGCGATTGATGAAGATTGGATGGGGAAAGACTTCACTGATTTAAAAAACAGGCTTAGGAAATTGGATTTCCCCCAAACAAGAGATTGTTTGGTTGATGGTCATTGGTTGATGAATCGAACTGGATTGGAGCAAGGAATGAGGCTTGGCCGACTGAAATTATGGATGCACCGCTTGCAAATTGAGAGGAATATCTCTACTATCGAAGAGATGGAATCTTTGCTCTGCACTCTTCAATGGGAGTATGGAGATCCGAAGACTTGGCCAAAGCCAATCTGGCCATGATTTGAAGGGGGTATACCCTTTCGGGGATTATATGCAGCCCTCACTAGGTGGTACAGGGGACTTCAATCTAGAGAATTTATCCAACCCTTGGTTTAAGGCAGCAGGTTATGGAATTCCGATTTCAATTTTTTTGTGGATTATTGGAGGAGAAGAAAGTCCTGCAGCGTCAATAGGTAGCCTAACTTGCTGCTTTTCTATTGTTGCATTATTAATTGGCGGTGCGAAAACTCAAGCAAAACTTGCAAAAGAAGGATTGAATACTGCCGGCGTTTCTTTACAACAATTTGCTCAACAAAGCCCAGTCAGTTCAGGAAGTGGTGCTGTTAGTCTTACTATCGAAAAGTCGAATTGGCAAGATGGCGAAGAAATCGCTCTTCGGTTCACTGCCCCTCCGTGGCCAGCCGAGGCTATGGCATGGGTTGGTATTGTGCCTGCTGATACCGAATCAGGCTCCGAACCAATCAACGATGCGGCAGCCATTTCTTACCTCCACCTCGGTGGTCATCAAAGCGGTCGCCTCACTTTCCCATCACCTGGGGAAGGAGATTGGTCGATCCGACTTCACAGCGCTGATGACCCAAGTATTGGTGAACAATTAGCAGCAGTTGACTTCACTGTTGGTCTTACTAACAATAAACTAATCATTGATTTAGTCAAAGATAAAGTAGATACTTCGAAGTGGGATGGAATCGTTGCAGATATAACAGGAAAGGTTGAAAATGGCGACTTTGGTGAGGACCTCGATAATGAGGAAATCCGTAATATCTCACGCTCTTTACTATCAACCCACACGAGTGGAATGCCAGAACCTGTGCAAGCGGCTGCACAGTCAGCCTTGGAGAAGAAATTGAATAAGACTCTCAAGAGCATTGATGCAAAGAAAGCAGGAATTGTTGCAGCAAGCGCAACAGGTCTTGCTGGAATTGGAATGGCGGCGGCTTCAGTTTCTGCTTCCGCAGAACGGGTAAAGCAAGTTGCAGAAGTTATCGAAGAAGCAGTTGAGGAACCAGGGCCCGAACCTGCGCCTGAAGAATTCCCTAAGGAATTAGTAATGCTCTCTGAATATTTATCAAATTCTAAGCAGTCTATTTACCAATTTTTCAAGTCCATTGATTTGGATGATTCTGGTAAGATAGATATATACGAATTCCAAATGGCATTGAAAGAAACAGGAATTGCTGACCTTCCTCCATGGGAAACGAGTTCACTTGTTGCTGCTATTGATACCGAAAACGACGGACAAATCAATCTACCAGAACTTGAGATTG
>DUDM01000035.1:17857-20967 GCA_012959275.1 Candidatus Poseidoniales archaeon | reverse complement strand
CAATTGCACCAATTCCTAATCCTAAACATGCGGTTCCAGCACAACCTATTGCGCCCGTGGCGCCAGTTGCACACCAACCTGCTCCTCCAGTTGCTCCAGTAGCACACCAACCTGCTCCTCCAGTTGCACCAGTTGCTCCAGTAGCACACCAACCTGCTCCTCCAGTTGCACCAGTAGCATACCAGCCCGTTGCGGCAGTACCAGTTGCTCCAGCAGCACACCAACCTGCTCCTCCAGTTGCACCAGTTGCATACCAGCCCGTTGCGGCAGTACCAGTTGCTCCAGTAGCACACCAACCTGCTCCTCCAGTTGCACCAGTAGCATACCAGCCCGTTGCGGCAGTCCAACCTGCGCCAACTCCTCCAGCAGCATACCAGCCCGTTGCGGTTGCACAACCTGCTCCTCCAGTTGCACCAGTTGCTCCAGTAGCACACCAGCCCGTTGCGGCAGTCCAACCTGCGCCGGCTCCCCCCGTTGCGGCTGCACAACCTGCTCCATCACTAACGACATATGTTGCCCCAGTCATGCCTGCTGCTCCTCAACAATCAGCGGTTCCACTGATGAGCCAATCGGGTACAGTTCGAGCCGATGGCTGGGAAACTTTAGAATGGCCACAAGGTTCGGGTAAGTGGTTTTGGAAAGACCGCAATTCTGGTAGATGGACAGCGTGGAAGTGAATGTTTTCAAATCAGTGGGAATGATAAAATTATCAATCCACAAAGTAGGACACCGATAGCGATTGAAGCAGCATTAACTCCACCTTTGGTCATCAATCCCCGATTTTCAAACGCTGCACCCAAGATGCTATCAATTTGACAGCCAATGTAGCCGATGCAGGTTGTGATTAGTGCCAAAACCATACCTCCTGCCCAATCTCCTGAGGCCATTGCTGAGAATACTCCGGCTTCGTTAATGTTGCCTGTTGCAGGAACCCAACCGACCACCAATGCCACGATACTGACCAAGGCAGCACCTCCTAGTGCTGCCTTCTGACCTAGACGAGATGTCCCTCCATTTGTTCCAGGTGGAACCAACATCCCATTTTTGATGAGCCGTACTCTTGGGTCAAGACATCCGAATTCACTTGCCCAAGTATCGGCAGCAGCGACTGCTACAGCAGCCACGAATAACCAGTTGAACATAGTCCATTCAGCGAATATGAAAGCGATTAAGGCGACAATTCCAGGCAGAAATCCGTTGGCTGCTACATTTTGCCAACTGCGGTGCCCATCTTCGGATTCGCACATCCCAAATTCCTTCTTTTGTTGCCAACCCCACTTGGTTGCAATATGACTCGACATTAAGAAGGTCAAGAGAATAACTAGCCAAGACCAATGACCCAAAACTCCTACAATAATTCCTAGAACTCCTGCCGCAGCAATCCCCGGTCCATCCAAGACTTTGAAGATCTGCCCAGCGATGAGTAAGGCAGCAATTAATGAGATGCTGATGACCACATTTGTTGGGTCAAGACCACCAATCACCTGTGCCGACATAGGCTTTCCTCTCAACTACGGAGGTGGTCATGCTTGAAGTGATTGTCTACGACGAGGGTACAGAATGAAGCGAAGAGAGGATATTCTTGCCAATCCATAGAAGAGTTGCAATCATCGTAAAAGTCCAAAGTATCATGGCGATAATTCCTGCAACTTCACCTGCTGCTTCCTCGACAATAAAATACACCAAAAATGAAGAGCCATTCCAAAAGGAATGACCCAACATTGCCAGAATGATCCCAGTCAACGGCGAAGTGGGTAATGGCCAAGGTTTTTTCTTTTGTTGAGAATTCATGTATTGTTGAACATTCCAAGCCTGAATCCCCATGTTTTGTGCAGAATTACCACTTCCAGTGGGGTTATGTGCCATTTCTCCAGTTTTAGCATCAAAAATAACGAAATCGGCAGATGGAGAATCAACAGTCTTTGGTAGGATTCCACCTAAAGTTGGTTTCTTGTAAAGTAACCAGCCGATTCCTAATCCCGATAACCCAGTCCAAACTGCATGCCCAGGTATTGAGCCAATTCCGCGCAGGAAAGAGGTTATTGCAAAGCCGGCAAAGCCTTCGGAAAAACTGGCAGTCACATACATCATATTCTCAAGCATTGCAAATCCGAGTCCGACGGTGAAGCCTACTTGAAAACCACGTCGGGGGCTGTCGATAAAGCGATAACAGCAGAGAACAGCCGCCGCCTTGCATAATTCCTCTCCAATTGGGGCGGAAATAGTGACCAGCAGAATTTCTCCAGCCTCACTAAATGGATCGACTGAGGCGGCTAAAAGAAGTAAAGGAAATAAAATGCTGTTAATGATAACAGCGGGAAATGTAGAGAGGAAACCTGCACTCAATACTGACTCAGCCTCATGGCGCTTAGTAGGAAGCCCAAGCGAGCGAGTCGAATAAGACCACCAAGCAAATACTGGAATTGCGAAGCCAACCATCCAAAATGGAACACCTACAATCAAGGCAATAAGCAAAATCACAATATTATCTGGTTGCAAAATCATCAGTATGAAGAGAGTAATAGAGGTAATAATTACAATCGTAAATACCGACCATAATTTTCCAGTTGTGGGGATATCTAAGAGAGTCGAATCCCTAACTAAGTGATGCCTAAAGCGGCTGGGAAGAGGAGTTGTTAGAGTTCTCCCTCCTGGGAGAGGGTGTGCTTTTTTCCCACCTTCAAAAGGTTCTACTACCATCACATGTAGCAATTTTGGCTTTCGAAAATGAAAGAATAAGAAGAGAATAGGGAGAGAACAAATTGTTCCAGCAAGGGCGAGGGGGCCGTCTCCATCTACAATCCCCATCGGGATTATTGTTAGGAATAACATCAAAAAGAAACAGATGATGACTAATGCCACCATATGGCGAATAGTTGACCACTGGCTTCGGGCTTTTCCAATTATTAGATTTGAGGGAGGGGGAGAAAGGGATTCCACTGCAGGAAGCATGTAGGCGGGTTGGGGTGCAGCGGCAATTTGCTGTGGCTGCATTGGTTATTTGAGAGGGCTGGGGTTGATGAAGGCGTTGATTGGTTTTTAGTGGACATTAGTGTTGTTTTGTTCTCAGTCCAGTTCAACCCTTCGCGTACAAACTGGTAGTTTGGTGT
>DUDM01000035.1:0-17665 GCA_012959275.1 Candidatus Poseidoniales archaeon | reverse complement strand
CTCAGTCCAGTTCAACCCTTCGCGTACAAACTGGTAGTATGGTGTTGAGTCAGTTCGACGCTTGGGCTTGAACTTCCCTCGATGTGTGATAATTTTTAGTGGACATTGGTGTTGTTTTGTTCTCAGTCCAGTTCAAGCCCCTCAGTTCGCCCATCAATCGTCACTGGTAACAGCAGTCGGATTAAAGCATCATCACAGGGGAATGGAACCAAGCGGTGTAAGTATTCGACCTTTTCCATCATTTTGGAATGGATATCAATAAGGATGATGATGAGTAGGAGCAGGATTGAAGGACAACCTATCTTCAGCCCATCATATGAGAAGGGCTCTGCTTCTCGGCTTACTTCTTTTAGCGGTGCCATTTTCTGGCATGCCTGTAGGCGCAACAAACCATCCTCAACTTACAGTTTCTATGCAAGATAGATTTCAACTTTCAAATGAGGAAATCCATTTTAGTATTGTTGCTGACAACCTAAATACAGGTTCAAATTTGCGGTTAGAATGGAACCTTTCGGAGGCTGGCTTGGAACTTAGGAATGGGACTATTGAGCGAACTTCAACGGGTTCATCAAAAAGTTTTACAGTTTTACTTTCAGAATTTATGACCGATTCTAATTGGTATTCAATAACTTTCACCCTTTTCCAAGATAATCAGAAGGTATCAACAGAAAGTAAAGATTTCTCAGTATTCAATAATGTCATCGAGCCAAATTATAGTGAGATGATAATGTTTGGAGATAGTCTTTCAGATATGGGTAATGTCAAAGATAGCATCATGAATCTACCCTCCGTTCCACCTTATTGGCAAGGGCGGTTTTCAAATGGGCCTGTTTGGGTGGAACGATTAGCAGCAGATTTAGGATTGAGTATGACTCATGGAACTGGCACAGCCGCAGGAAATAATCGCGCATACGGCGGTTCACAAAGTGGGCAAGGATATTCATACATCTTGTTGCCGAATACGGGTACTCAAATCAACAATTACCTTGCAAATGTTAAGTCCACATTCAGTAATAGCGATTTGATTGTAATATGGTCAGGAGGCAATGACTTCCTTTATGGTGTAGGAAATCCAAATATCACCCATGCAAATACAGTTTCACACATTGAAGAAGTCATACAAGCAAATGCTCAAAATATTCTTGTGCCAAACTTACCACCTTTGGACCTAACCCCTGAGGTAAGAAACCGCTCTTCATCAGAACAACAGGAGATAAAATCAGACATAGAATCCTATAATTCGCTTTTACACACCTCAATCATTTCATTAATCGCTCAACATGGAGTCAACATCATCGAAGCTAATACTCATTCTATGTTTCTTGAATACTTAGGGAATTCAAGTTTCTTAGGTTTGACGAATACTGTTGATATGGCTTGTTCATCCAGTGGCTCAATCTTACCCTTACCCATCTGTAATGCAGGCGACCCTGTGGTCTCGAATGTCGATGAATATGTGTTCTTTGACAAGGCGCATCCCACCGCAGCAATGCATCAACTAATCTCAATCCAAGCGATGAATGCTTTGGGCATCGGCGATAAGGATGATGATGGGGTCAGCGATGAAGAAGACCTCTGTGCTTGGTCACAGCAAGGAAGCAGCGTTGACCAATTCGGTTGTTCCTATCAGCAACAAGATGACGACGAGGATGGAATCAGTAATGCAGATGATGATTGTCCAGATACGCCTGAATTTGCTTCAGTCGATGAAAATGGTTGTTCTGAATCCCAAAGAGATAGTGATGGTGATGGCCTGATGGATGATGTCGACCCTTGTCCATATAGCAACTCTACAATCGATTATGATAGAGATGGCTGCGATGATGAGGAGGATTCTGATGATGATAATGATGGAATCCCAGACCTTGATGATAATTGCCCAAGAGGGGCATTAGGTTGGGTGAGCAGTAGTGAATTGGATATTGATGGCGATGGATGCAGAGATATTGATGAAGATGATGATGATGATGGTGATGGATTAACAGACCTTGAAGAATATCAAAAGGGAACTGACCAGAACTTATGGGACACTGATGGAGATTTAGTCAACGACAAAGACGATGTTTACCCCTTAGATGCATCTCAATGGTCAGATGCTGATGGCGATGGATATTCGGATCAACCTGCAGGAAGTACACCCGATTCACACCCAGATGATGCAAGCCAGTGGAATGACAGCGATGGTGATGGCTATGGCGACAATCCAACGGGAACCGACCCAGATTCATTTCCCAGTGACCTCACTC
This sequence comes from Candidatus Poseidoniales archaeon, assembly GCA_012959275.1. Classification (GTDB taxonomy): domain Archaea; phylum Thermoplasmatota; class Poseidoniia; order Poseidoniales; family Poseidoniaceae; genus UBA226. The sequence goes on along the minus strand of DUDM01000035.1, from coordinate 15,419 downwards.
AATGGAATGATAGCGATGGTGATGGTTTTGGAGATAACCTAGATGGATGGATGGGTGATGCTTGTCCAAACACCCCTGGTCAATCATTGATTCCTCCTGGTTGTCCAGATAGGGACCAAGACGGCTATGCAGACGATGTTGACCCATTCCCCGATAATCCAAACCAATGGAATGATAGTGATGGCGATGGGTACGGAGATAATTTAGGATTTGCAGATAGCGATTTATTCCCCACCAATGCTCAGGAGTGGTACGATAATGACGGTGACGGCTACGGAGATATCGTGCAGGATTCCTTCCCTAATGACCCAAGCGAATGGAATGATAGCGATGGCGATGGCTGTGGTGATAACTCCGATTTATTCCCCGACGATGCAACTGAATGCCATGATTGGGATGGCGATGGCATTGGCGATAATGCAGATGCTTTTCGACGAGATGCTAGTGAATGGAAGGATAGTGATGGAGATGGGTATGGGGATAATGAAGATGCCTTTCCACTTGATTCTACTGAGTGGAAAGACAAGGATGGAGATGGTATCGGTGACAATCTCCAAGCAAGTAGTTCTCAAGGAAAAGATTCAACAATATTTTACATGACAGTTTCTTTGATTATCGTAATTTTGTCAATCATATTCTTCATACAGAAGAAAAAACCAGCGCCATTTGACCTTACGCAACAAAATCTACATCAGGATGAATTGTGATTACAATTTCTGCCCGCACATCGGACAACCGGTCCAACCACTCTGAATCTGAGCATTACATGATGGACATGTAGGAGGTCCCGCTTGGGTCTCGAAAGCCTTACCGGTCATACTCGCTTCATGTTCTTTGGCGGCAGCCTGTGAACGCAACATTTCTTGAAGGACATTTGAATCGGTAGCACCTGAATCGAATCCTTTCTCTAACATTCGTTCCATCATTCCCATCTCTGCCTTTTTACTCTCAGAAATATGGTCCATGCGTTGTGCCTCTCTGGCTCTCTTGGCAGCCTGAACTTGTTCAAAGGCGCTCATTGCGATATCCATTTTTTGTTGTTCCTTGTTCAGTTCAACTTGATTCTGAATATTACTTATTTCTGCAGTATTTTTAGCAGCGGCAAGAGCATTACCTCTGTCGGCATCATCCATTTGGTGAGTATGTTGTTGTTGCCTCAATTCCTTCGAAGAAATAACCTCCCATCTTGCCGATTCAAGGTCATTTCGAGCCTGTAATTGGGCAACTTCGGCGGCGATTTTCTGCTTTTCAGCGACATTCAAGTCTTGTACGTGCATGCTGTGAAGTAACTCGGCTTGGCGGGCTCTGTTTCTCAGCATTACTTGCATTTCTTCATTGGCAGTTTCATCGACAACTTCATTTCTCTGCTTCATCAAATCTAGTTCATCCTGCATGCTGAGTAATTTTTCATGCTCGGTCTTCTCCCAAGATAGCCATGCTCCTTTGAAGTTGAGAGCAAGAGAATCAAAAGTTGCACGCAGTGCCATCCGCAGGCCTGCTTCAGCGTCTTCACGAAGCCCAGCATCAGAGCGTAGTTCCTCAAGTGAGCATGAGCCTACTATCTCAGTGTTGATAGTTGCATTAACTTCATTGAAGAGCATCCTTCCTAGGTCGCCAACTCCAATTGTCATCTCTCCCTTGGCAGGTAAGGATAGCAATCGGCCCAAATTTTGGATGTTAAATTCAACCTTTAAGCCAACACATCCACTAACGTCATGACCATCTTTTGTACGACCGCTAATCCTGATAAGTACATCATGAGGGCCGAGGAGAACGAAGAAGAATGCACGTTCAGGTGTTCCACTTCCAAACATCTTGGAGAGCAAACCTGCTTCAGGATTAACTTCCATGTTGGTTTGAGTTGCTGTACCAACCACTCGCCCTTTTTCAACTACCAAACAAGCCTCATTAGGCTTCAATGTAATCTGGGAGCCTTTTGGGATATGTTTGTCCATAACATATTGTCCAATCACATGGGGGCTTGTGCGCCATCGGTATCTCTGTTCTTTTGCCATTTTCTCATCTCTTGGTTAAACCGTCAATAATCATATTCCGTTCTGAAAAATGGTTTCTTGCTCCAGTCATTTTTTGCCGCACAGTTCCAGCAAGACCGACTAACTCGGCTTCTTCACTTCCACCTGCGAGATCATGTACTAATTGATTAGCCGCTTGAGTGGAATCTCGCAACCTTTCCAATGTTGCTAGGTCATGCTCGATTAGTTTTTTCAAGGATTTTTTATTTATTTGAGGGGCCGCGTCATGCTTCGAATTAGGCGTGTGTGAAACGGCATAACGCGCATCATTGATGAGCGCATCACAGGCTTGCATACCATCGTTGATGCTGCGCCTAAGGCGGCGCTTACCATCTCGGTGTGCTTCATCATGAACCGCGTCAAGGTGATTGCGTATCATTTCTGAGCGTCGCCTGACTTCTTCCCTCAAGGCTTGGTCAGATTCACTTAATTTCCCTCTTTGATAACCTGCATATGCTGCCCATATTGCCTTGGTTGCAGTTAGAGATACAGTTATGATTGGGTCCATTATATTTTCAACTCAGGGGATTATTGCATGATGGGCAGTATTGCCATCCAGGTGTTATTGCAGCATTGCAATGAGTGCATACATTATTTGATACGGGTGGCGCAACTTGTTGAGGAGCAGCAACAGGCTGTGCACTTGGTTGTTGATTAGCCATTACTACTGAATCTTGAACAACTGAGTTTCCAACTTGTCCGATATTAACTTGAACAGGAGCTGCTTGATTTGATTGACCCATATTCTGCATGAGTGAGCGAACACGGCCTGCTTCAGAGAATTCCTCTGCAGCCTCGTATTCTCTAATTGCACCTTCATAATCACGAGCCATTTCTCTTTGCTGAGCAATCTTTAGGTGCTCCAATTTCTTGTCTTGCTCGAATTGAGCCTTCATCGCACCTGCAGATTGCATTGGCTGTGCTACTTGTTGTTGAACAACCGGCTGCTGAATCACTGGTTGCATCATGACTGGTTGAACCGCTGTTTGGGCTTGAACATACACCACATGTCTGTTCTTTTCTCCTGAACCGACCAAGCCAATGATTAACAATACTCCTCCCAGACAACAAAACAAGGAAGCAGTGCTTTGCGCAGCAGGGGTTCGAATAACTCCAGCAATTATTATACTGGCCACGATGATGCCGATTCCCCAATTGCGCTGTTTCTTTTTCTTTTCAATTAACTCAGACCCCGGCGACACGTGGGCAAGCGCGGCTGACATGAACCTCGATTTCATGGCGATGATATAATCTCTTTTACAACAGGATTGAGGAAGTACAAGATGAAGTATGAAAGGCGAGGTGCAGAGGCATGGACAGAACCACACTGGTAGGCTATATCGAAGGAACTTCAACCATCTTGCTAATGGGGGTCGCGGTTCCGTTCAAATACATTGGAGGAAATGAGATTTTGGTCAAGATAATGGGGCCAATTCATGGAATGCTATTCCTATTGTATCTGGGCGTCTTGTTCTTTGGTGTTGGAAAGCGGTGGACAAGTAGGGCATTCGCCATTGGATTCATCGCTGCGGTAATTCCCGGAGGGCCATTTATCTTCGATAGAAAACTGCAAAATGGCAGATGGTCAATAGAGGCGATGAAATAATTAACTTCAGGAGTGTGGGATAAGCATGCAACCCCAACCCCAAGTAATCGGTCAGCCTGCTCAAATGCAAGCATCTCAATTTCCTGAAGGTGAGATTTTTATTCAAAAACAATCGAGCGCTCCTTCTACAATTGGAATATTAATGATTATCGGCGGTGTTTTAGGAGTATTTGGTGGAGCATGGGGATTAATAACTGCGCAGGATACAATTGCTTTACTTGATGACTATAATACGAAATTAGATATTCAAATCGATATTCCTGCATGGTATATTTGGTTGAAACCTGTGGTTCAATTAGTTTCTGGAATTGCGCTTATCGCAGGTGGATATTTCCTTCACCAACGCAAGAAAATAGGTGTTTTCATCGGTTTGGGAGCAATGGTAATTTCCGCAGCATTCGCAGTTTTGGAAAGCAGTGCAATGTCAAGTGTGTACGAGTCTTTAGATTACCCAGTGGCTGCTGCTTCCATTGGACTGGTATTCACGCTTTTCTGTAATGCCATTTGTGGATTGATTATTGCAATCCCACTCATGTCAAATACTTCTAATCTTGAGTGACCTCTTCTTCTTCATCAACCCATTCCTCATACTCATCTTCTTGTTTCATACGTTTGAGTGCAAAACCAAGCATGATGAGCGCGAACAATCCAATTATGCCTATCCCAGCAATAGCCATACTTGACTGAGAAGCAAGCATACCATCTTCTTGACTCATTCCTTTAACATCAAGGTTGATACTGAAACTATTATTCTCATTTTGCTCTGTTATCTTTGAAGTAGAATCAAGCACTACGACAAGATCCATTTGGCCTTGCCAATCAGGTCTCCAAGTGAAAGTTATCTTGCTAACTTGGCCCTTACTGAGAACGATTGTTTGATTGGCAACTTCGCTAACATGCCACTTCCCATCCTTGAATACATGCGTTTGCAAAGAAACTTGGAAGGCCTCATCGCTGTGATTTCCAAGGTTAACGAGTAATAATTCGACTTGACTACTTTCACCAATTTGAGGGGCATCGGAAGTAATACTGAACGAACTAGCGTGTAAATCGGCTCTAGTTTCGACAATTTCGATTCGTAATGGCCAAGTTGCTGATGAACCAGGTCCTGTTAACTGGTTTCCTGCCCCATCGGCAATATCTAGCCAACACTCGAGGTTGTCAACATCGCCTATGGGTTGTGATGAAAGGTTCACTTGGTATCTCGAAACTTCACTCGTTATTATCTGAACCGCCAAGTTAGTTATCTCTTCTCCAATTGCAGAAAGGCCGTTCATTTGTTGACAGTAAACGGGAATTGAGGCATTGGATAAGCCTGCACCAATTTCCTGAATGTCAAACTGCAATATCAAAACTGTTGAATTAACAGCGATGAAGTCCGGTTGCGAGCCAACGATTGTAGGTGCTGATTCATCGAGTTGTAACCTTATTGGGGCAGGGTTTGTGGCTTCGCTTGAACCCATAACCACATTGATTGTGGCTTTGAATAAACCACTTCCAAGCGCATCCATTTCACCTGAAAAATATCCTTCTTCGTCTATCTCAATCAATAATGGTAAGTCTTGAGGAACTTCAAGGAATAGTTCATGATATTCTGCTGGAGGAGATAAATTAGCGGCCACATAACGCAACCTTCCTTGCATAAGCAAACGGGCCCCCACTCCTACAAAATCATCATCAAACAATTGTTTATCATTTGAAATAATTGAGAAATCTTGGATGAACACCGCGCCATCAAAACTCCATGAGATTCCCGTATGTAGGAATTGTAGCCCTGATGAATCGATGACGTGAATGCTGATTTGCCCATAGGGCATGGTTGGGTTGAATTGAGAGTTTGTGTCAAACTCAATGCTGAATTGAATATGTTCTTCTATCTCGTTAATGCTGAATGAAATTACTACCATTCCAGTTGTTTGGGAGGTGAAGTTACCCCCTGCCTGCCAAATCAATACCGATGCATCCGCAAAGAGAACTTTGACCGATTCGAGGTCATCAAGGCCATTGATATCTTTGATGGTGAAGTTCAACCAACTTGCATGCCCAGGGACAGAAGCACTGCCATTTGCTGCGTATTCGAGGCTAGATATATTCAGCATTGCAGGTGAAGGAACCAAAGAAGTGTAGTGATGGAGGTCGCCATCTAGGCCTGCTTCAGTTGGTAATGGATTACCTGTTGAGTCGTAGCCTTTTACGTAGAGTGAAACTAATTGGCCATGTTGGTTGTTGCTATCATCAAAATTAGCGTGAAAATATTCACTGTCACCTTGTTTCAAAAGTGGCCTACTTGCATATTCATTTTCTTGGGGAATCCCATCGCCATCATCATGTATGGATTCAACCCAATAGCGTAATTCTAGACTGCCTTCATCAAGACTAATTCCATCGATAATTGAGAGGTTGAATAATTGTTGATTATTGGGAAGAATTCTTTCTCCAGTTGGAGTATGAAGCAGAATTCCTGGCGTCGTCGCATCGACATTGAAAGTTCTTACAGCCAACCCTTCAGGGGTATTATCGAGGTTTCCTTGAAGGCTTGCTGTAATGGTGAAGCCGTCATATTGATTGTCAAGCGGTGCGTTGGTATTGATGGAAAAGGCACCGCTTGAATCGACAGTTGCATTGCCGCTAACATTCTCAAGTTCGATTAACACATCATTAGGTAATGGGAATGTTGCATCATCGAGGAAACGAACAGTGCCACTTACTCGAATCGAGTCATTAGCAGCCACCCATTCCCCCTCGAATATTTCTGTGCCTGCATCGGTAGGAAGAGTTTCATCCCAAACATGGAAACTTGAAATTTCCATCCTTCTTTCATGGTTGGTCATCAGAGTAGTAGACCGACTAGTGAGCAAGTCATCGTTTGTCATAACTTGTGCTGACCATGTGACATTCTCCTCGGGCAACCAAGACCAACTTTGTTGTATTTGCCAATCCATCCTTCCTGTATCACCATTGAGAGCAACCCATTGTCCACTCAAGCCGTCAACCATACCCGCAGGGTCGACGACCCATGTGCTTGAATTGACTAGAGAATGGAAGAAAACAGGCCTGCTTGCAACATCCTGAAGTTGAGGAATTAGGGCAATCCAAGAGATGTTGGACAAGCCTTGGTAAGAAGTTGCTTCCACGCTGAAAGTATTTGATTCTCCATTCGGAGTCATCAAAGTGTTTGGAATCGTAATCAAGCCAATTGAAGGAGGGCGGTCGCCAAGTCCAACCCAAAGGTTGAGCAATTCTACTAGCCCTGCACTTGTGCTACTGACATTGAATGGAATACTAACATTGCCGGTCGCATCTGCTGTCAAATTGGAAAGATGTTGATTTAGTTCAGAGAGTAAATCACCTTGAGGCGAAACTCCAACTGCCGCCGTCCAATCGTATTGTATGTCTATTTCATCCATTACCAATGTGGCATTAGCACTAACATTGAGGGGAATATCAACGAATTCATTGCCATATGCGTCTGTGAAAGACGCACTTGAAGATGCCAAAAATGAATTCAAAGTAGCTGAAAAGTCAGGAGTGGTTGAGGCATTGCTCAAGTTCCCAGTATGGTTCCACTCCCAGTTTCCATCTGCCCCTACATCAAGTCCAGCAGTGACATCACTGCTACCGGCAAAGGTGACAACCAAGCGAGGACCATGTGTTGAATTTCCTCTTCCAGCGATTGTTAGTCTTGAGCCATCTGGCTTGTTGGTATTTTCATCACCTTTTAGCAGGACTCCGAAGTTTGATTGGTTCCCATTTACCCAATCTTGGACAAGAGATGTTAAATTTTGAGATTGAAAGTCAAGCCAATTCAATTCAAGATTTGCCGGACTATCTGAAACTGAAGCAACAGAAGCACCCATGTCAGTGGCATCTGCGGCACCAGCACTGGTCCAAGCATAATCACTCCCAGTTAGGTTATCAATCGCATTATTCCAAGTAACTCCGGCTGCTTGTTGTACTATAGCATTAACTTCCAAACCTTCTTCCCAATCTTTGAGAAGTGGATAAATTGTGTAAGTATGCGGATTTGAAACCGTGTTTGAAGTGCCTGCCTGATTAACTCCATCGATGATGAAGAATGATAAGTTTGCATCAAGAACTGTTGCTCCCGGAAGCAGCCCCAAATCGAACCAATAAACGCTACGGTATAGGTTAAAGTTAGCCCATTCTGTTTTACCTACATATGTCAGGTTGCTCGAGCCATGATTGTGATCTTTGTGACTTGCATTGCCATATGATGGATGAGGTCGGTGGAGGTAGGAATCTTTCATGTCAGAACCAGAAATGGTCAATTCATTGAGGGTAGAAAACCCCATTGAGGCAGAAGTAACTGTTGCATTCAAAGGAAGGCGCAGAAAATAATTGGAGTTTGAGCCAGATGTCAAGTTCATTGCAACCCTAGAATAACCATTGGATAATTCATCGAGATGACCATATGAGCCATTGCCAACCCCACCCCATTCCCAATCGCGGTCTCCATCATCACCAATGTCCAATCCGATGACTTTCGGACTCAGGCCACTGGAGTTTGCCAAGCCTCGGATATCAAGGGCAGCAGCGGAAATAGCCGAATTTGAACCAAGGCTGACATTGGTGCTAGAATCATACCCTCCTGAGAGGGGGAATTCAATGCTGATGGTCGATGGAAATCCGGTATTTCCAAAATGAGTGGTGGAATTTGCAGCCACTGGAATAACTGGGATGCTGGTCAGCAGCAGCACGGCCAACAGCATTGCGCGACCCTTCATGGCTACCGATGCCGCCTTCTAACTCATGAGAGTTTGGGCGCAATCTCATATTTCTAAACTAATTTTCCAAATTGGCATGGTATAATTGTGAAAACTTTACTTTGCACGCCATGCTTAGTTACTGCTACTACGAACACGTGGGTCGTGGAATCTCAACTTCTTGTCTTGGGCAAGTGCTGCAATATCTAACAGTAAATCTTCTTTTCCATCGCGCTCCACCTTGCCGCCTTCGGTCCAGTATACATTGAGAGAAATTTCGATACTATCTTTGGAAATGGCACTAACTTTAGCAAAAGAATCCTCTTTCTTGGTGGTTCCTTCATGGGCAGAAATCAATTCTTCCACACCTCTGCAAAATTGCTCAACGTCCTTGGCATCGCTATTCAAATCGAGGCTCAGGACTGGGCGGTAGCGGCGCCAGCGTCGCTTACCATAATTCTCGATATCTTTGTTGACGAGTTTTCCATTTGGTAATGTTATCACGGTATCATTGCTGGTTCTCAAAATAGTGGTACGGACTCCGATTCCAACAACTTCTCCTTCTGATGAGCCGACTTTAATCCAATCTCCAATCTTGAAAGGGCGGTCCAGAAGCAGAGTTAGTGCTCCAAAAATATTGGAGATTGTATCCTTGGCTGCAAAGGCAAATGCCAATCCGCCAATACCTAATCCAGCGATGATGGCACCAAGGTCGAAGCCAAAGCCATCGGCGATGAGTACAACTCCAATAACGAAAATGAGTAACTTTAGAACGCTCTGCAATGCATCGATTAGAGTGACTTGTGTTCCATCAAGTTCGCCATCATCGTCGATTAACCTAGCGATGACTTCTACGAATTCTACTAACCGAATTGCCCCTAGAAGTCCACCGATGAGCAATGCTGCTTTCGATAGGGATAGAATCCAGAAGATGAATTCATCATTTAGAATAATTCCTTCTGTTGTACTTAGAATAGTGAAAAAATGCCACCAAATAAATCCGGCTGCTGCAGCCCCAAGCGGAAAGCGAGAAGTGATTTGGAAGTCTTCAAAGCCCTTTCTTTCATCTGCAATCTTCTTCATCATTCGGGGAAGGAAAGTAACTATCAGACCACGTCCAATCATTCCGAGTGTTAGAATAACTAGAACCGCGACTAGAACTCCGAACTGAACTCCAAAGACTGTCGAATTCCATCCGGGTACGGCTTCGATATAGGTCTGCATGTTTTGAGCGGGTATTCTCTTCCTTGTCAACATATAGGTCTATTCAGCCAAGTATTAGATTTGAGATTCATATTATTCCGATAGATGGATTCAAAAACAGCCGACTCAACGGATAAAACATGAGTACTCGGCGGAGAAAGACGGTTTTTCTCGCGACTCTTCTCATTATCTCCATTGCCTCATCGGCACTTCCGCAGGTCTCAGCGCTGTCTGGAAATGAGACGGTTTCTCTCAACAACATGACCGAAGTGAACGGCACCGTAGTTTTCACTAACCTTGACCCCACTGAAAAATATTCGTGGTACGTCGCATTTGAGAACGCAACAGGTTACTATGCTGGAGGTGAAAGCGGACTCATCTTCACTCCAAGTACAACCACAGTGACTCGATGGGCTGAATGGAGCCCAATGAAGATGCCAGGGACCTATTATGCCAGTGTTTCTCTTTCAGAGTACAGCGCAATGGGGGGAGGGGCTTTACTGGATACCTACAACTATTCGTGGACTGCCAATGGTACTGGACCCAACCTCTCTCATGATTATTATGAACCCAATGATTCAGAGAATGCCGCTTATGCGATAAACGTCAACCAATCGATGAATTACAGCACCAATGTCCATAATTGGAGTGAGGACGACTGGTTTGAGTACCAGATGGTTAAGGATATGACTATGTGGATTAACATAACTTTCCTCCACGTCTATGGTGACCTTCAGTTGAACACCTATAGATTGGCATCCAATGGAAACAAGATTTCAACTGGATATACTCATTCTGAGAATGACCATGAGCGTATCATGTTCAACACAACCACCAATGCGACTTACCTGATATGGGTATTCAGCAGTGCTGGAGCAAACAATTACACCCTTACCATCGAGGCTGAACCTCAGGGTCCACCGCCTACCATTTCTGGTGACCAATTCGAACCCAATGAGGATGATGGAAACGCAACATGGACCACATTGACATGGAATCCGAGCGGCCTTAATATTCACAATTCTTCGGACGAGGATTGGTTTGCAGTGAACTTGACCAGCGGAATAGTCTACCATTTCAATGTCACATTCGTAGATTCACAGGGCGATATTGACACCGCCCTATGGAATGCAGCAGGTGTAAAGGTCAAACAAGGTTCCACCTCGACAAGTGATGAGAAATTCTCATGGAACTGCACTGCTACTGCAACCTATTATTTCCAGGTCGACGGTTGGAATGGAGCAACCAATGGATATGGAATCTTCATCGAAGAGGAGGGCGGGATACGATTGACTGGCACGCTTGCGGCCACGTTGACAAATGTCAGTGAAGGCCTGTTAACCAGTACCCAGTTGTTGAGCGGTCAGGAATACACTCTTCATTCATCATTCTCACTCAAGAATGGCAGTTCTCATGTCAACCTCTCTACAGATTCTAAGGTTTGGACTACGGATGGAACCTTCACAGAAGACACATACACCGTTGATACTGAAGACAAGGGCGGTTGGTTCTGTCTGCGCGGTTGGCTCTATGATAGCACTGATTCCCCAATGACCTTGATGAACAGCGATGAGTCCTGCCTCAGACATATGATCGTCGACATAACTGCGACAGGGACCAATAGTGCAATGATAGGTGGTAGCAATCTATCAGCATCTGCTTACTCGCTGGATTGGTCACTTATCGACTCAACAGGAGCGACCCACGAGTCAGGAACATTGACTCCATCTGTCAGCAGTAATTCCTTCTCGGAGACCATTCAATGGTCGAACCCCACCGACCGTGGAGAGCATTGCATCAATATCGCTCTCAAGGATTCATCCGGCGATTTCTTAGAGGGTGATGTCGAATGTTTCCAGCCTCATATTCCAGAGATTAACTCATTGAGCCTGACCGATTCCAGCGTGGATTTCAGTCTGACCAACCTGAGTTCAGGAACAGTATATCTGCATGAGAGCCAGATATATTGGCAGGCGAATGAGACGGTGGCAAAGGAGTCCAACAACCTCACCTATTTCGCTCAATCATCCTCCGCATCCCGCAGTTGGGACTTTGATGGCCCACCCCAGAGTGGGAATTACTGTGCTAGAGTAATGTTGTACACCCAACAAGGAGAGATACTCGACAGTTTGGGCGACGTCTGTCGAATGATCATCAACGATGGAGATGACGACGGTGTTGCTGATGAGAATGACGACTGCCCAAATACTCCAACTGGTGAATCCGTCGACCCCAATGGCTGTGCTTCAAGCCAGACTGACAGTGATGGCGACGGTTGGTCAGATTCCAATGATGAATGGCCGAATGACCCGAGTCAATGGGCAGACAGCGATGGCGATGGACATGGCGACAACAGCAGCGGGACCAATGGTGATGCTTTCCCAGATGATTCCAGCGAATGGTCCGATTCTGACGGCGATGGTTGCGGAGACAATTCCGATGCTTTCCCAGATGATTCCAATGAGTGCACCGACAGCGATGGCGACGGAGTCGGCGATAATGCAGACCTCTTTCCCAATACGGTATCACAATGGGCAGATGCCGACGGCGACGGCTGTGGAGACAACCCAGACGGAATTTCTGGAGACCAATTCCCTGAAGATGCAACTCAGTGCATCGATGCTGATGGCGATGGACATGGAGATAATCTGAGTGGGAATGACCCAGATGAGTTACCTGAGAACCCAACTCAATGGAGGGATATCGATGGCGACGGATATGGGGACAACCTGAACGGCAGCGATGCCGACCGATACCCCATAGACCCGACCCAATGGTTCGACCGTGATGGCGATGGTTATGGCGACAATCTCGATGGAACTAATCCAGATGCTTGTCCAGACACTCCACCGATGTCAGTGGTTGACGGAAATGGTTGCAGTGCCGACGAGCGTGATAGTGATGGCGACGGCGTCAACGATACTGCAGACTTGTGTCCTTCTACTCCTTCTGGTGAGACCCCCAATATCTACGGTTGTGGGGCAAGTCAACTCGATAACGATGGCGATGGTATTCCCAATGTCACTGATGATTGTGCCCTGACAGCACTTGGAGCCCGAGTTGATGAATATGGTTGCTCAGCCGCCCAGGGGGCGGTATTCCCTAATGATGGAGGGGATAATGGCAGCACCAATTCATCTGATGATGGAGGTGATGATTCAGGTAATCAGGTCAGCGATAGTAGCAGTAGTGGTGATGATGGATTTTGGAGTGGAGTCATCCTGACATTCTCAATCGTCATCGTTCTACTTGCACTTGGTGGCGCGGTTGCCGTGGTCACTTTGCGAGGCAAGGGGGATGTGGCTGATTTTGAAGATGATGAATACGAGGGCCAAGGAACTATTGTACAGGCCATCCATTCTGAAGAATCAGCTAATGAGCAGCGTTGGCAAGACAGCAATGGAGTGAATTGGTGTCGCATGGAAGACGGCACCTACCGCTGGGATGGAAACCAGTGGATTCGTCAGTGATGATACTTTCACTTGGGCCAAATAATATCGGTTCCAGCAAATGAGACATATTGATATTCTATTATGAAACCGAGATGTTATGGCAGATTGGCGTGAATTGGACTTCGGTATCAGCGAGGAGGATATTCTCGCAAGGATAAGAAAGATGGTGGATGATACTGAATTCATAGAGAATAGTGCGCCGTATGCCGATAATTGGGACCATGCGAATCCAGATTTATCAAGTTGGGAAGTCTTTTTCGATCTACAAGAATATTGGATCCAAGAACTCCATGCTGAACGTGAGGGGATTGAAGGGAGCATCTGGCTACTTCAAGCAAAGTGGGATCAACAGAGAAGAGATGAACCAAATGTTTTGCCGCCTCTGTATTGGGATGACTACTCTGGTTGGAAAATCAATGTCTTACAATTGACATGCGATGACAGTGATAGTTTGACTCAAAGAGAGATTGGAGAAAGTAACTCCACCCTGTTGATAGATTATCTCAACACATCCAAGAAGATTGCATCTGTTAGTGCAGATTATTTGAGTACTGCAAAAGATGTGGAAGATAATACACAGCATATGGCTAATATGCAACGACTCGTTTCACTTGTTGATTCACGACTAGAGGCTTTGGACAGAGGCATGATGTTCACTGATGATATTCAAACAGTTGGTGGCCCTAGAATGTCCGGTCGAGGGGGGCGTCGTACTCATATTGCTATGATTGTAATATTGGGAATTATCTTAGTAACGGTTTTGCTCTTGGATCACTATGCTTGAAATTCAATAATTATCTTGCAATACCCTCTGTTGAGTCGAACTCGCAAACTATACCGCGCATGAGCAGCGGCTGATGCTTATGGGATTCCTGATGGGATTGAAGGTTGCATCCAAACTCTGAAATATTGATGAACAGACTTCAATACTAAGCCTCTATTGGAAGGATTATGACTTCACAGATATCATGCCGCCGTTTCTGCTCGATAATCTCAACAATACTGATACTTTCATTATTCACCAGCATGTTCTCATCAGATTCAGGGTTTTTGTCTGCCGGCACTTTAATTCAAGACCATCCAGAAGGCTACGAAGACCTCAATCCACAACAGAGACAATCGCTCAGGGATTTGGATACTAGATTTGAAACGAGCGGAAGTGATGAAAACAATTCTAACATCGTCTTTGAACGCATCACCGCCACGGATAACGACGCAAACGAGTTTTTCGCCCATGCAATAGCATTGGATTCAAGTGGAAATGCCTACATCACTGGGCCGTTTTCGGGAGGGTTAACATTCGGGCCACATACGCTTGGCACTTTACATAATAATGATGTGGATATTTATGTCGCCAAAATGAATAGTGATGGGAATTGGATATGGGCAGTCTCGGCAGGAAAACAAGGTGACACCCCCAACATTCAAAATGATGATAGAGGGAAAGATATCGTTGTCGATTATAGTGGTGACATAATAATCACTGGAGATTTCGCTGGTAGCGCTACCTTTGGAAACATTAGTATCTCGGGCGGTTCTTACTCCGATATCTTTGTTGCCAAGTTGAACAGTGATGGAGAATGGCAGTGGGTGGCCAAGGCAGGAAGTAGTGTTTGGGATGTATCCTCGAGCATTGATACTGATTCAAGCGGAAATTCATACATCACTGGCAAATATGGCAATGGTGGTAGCACTTCAGCAAGTTTTGGTGAACACAGCATCTCATATTCTAGCGGTGGTGCAGGTTCGTTGTTCATTGCCAAGTTGAACACCACAGGTTCTTGGAAATGGGCTGTCACATCGGGTGGAAGTGACGATATGGGTATGGGAATAGATGTTGATCCGCTGGGGAATGTGCATGTAACTGGGGAGACTCAGGCTGCTACTTCCATGTTGGGCTGTTCCTCTAACTCCTATTCGGGCATTTTTGTTGCTAAGTTGGACACAAATGGAACATGTATTTGGGTGAATTCAGTAGCAACAAGTTTTGGTACAGGCACTAGTATAGAAATTGACTCCAGTGGCAACTCATATGTTACAGGTTATTACCGTTCAGCAGGCGCAATATTTGGAAACACTACACTCAGTACCGGTACTGATAGCAATAATGCTGATATTTTTGTAGGCAAAATAGATAGTAATGGAACTTGGTTATGGGCCGTTTCAGCCGGCAATAGTCAAAATTATTATGATCGGAGTTTTGCTATTGGCGTTGATTCAAATGGACTCATATATGTCACGGGGGATTTGCATGAAGGTTCTGTATTCGGCAACCATAGTACTAGCATAACAGACCCAAGTCCGGGACAACCATCTGTATTCATTGCACAATTGAGTGTTGATGGAGTATGGAATTGGGTTGCCACAGGAACTTCGACTACAGGTATGAATAGTTGGGGGC
>DUDM01000034.1:14653-100521 GCA_012959275.1 Candidatus Poseidoniales archaeon | reverse complement strand
CACGTTACTTTCAGGAACCTTGGAGCCCAGACAATATTCCATCTCGGTGCATATGATGCTGACTATGATGCTTATCATTCGCCTTCTGATACCTTAGACAATATGGCTCAAGTTGTAGGCGGTCAAGAAGAGTTGGAAAAATCGATTCAATTCGTAATGTGGAGTGCCTTTATGGAATTCCTCTTTGCAGACCAAGAACCACTGATTCGAAATGTGGGGTGAAATAAGTTGACCTCCACGGATGATGCAAAATCACTTTGGAAATGGATAACCTCTGGAGGATTAATAGCAAGCATGTGCTGTTTTCCAAGTGTAGTAATGGTTGCATTTGGAATTTCATCGATTGCCACTGCTGATGCTTTGTCAAAAACTCTTTACTTTGGAATTGCAAGACCCATTCTCTATGCAATTTCAATCTTGATGTTAGCATTTGGTTTATGGAAATATTTTCGTTCACAAGGAATATGCAGCCTTGAAGAAGCAAAACAGCAGCAGCGTAGAGTCATCAATACCAGTATCTTAGTTTTGACTATCATGATATTGGGATATATCATCTTTAATTATTTTATTTTGGAACTAATGGGAATCTCGGTGGGATTGCCTTGGGAAGAAGATGCATTATGGAATTAGTTTCCATCGCGTCTTGCTTGGCAAGCAACATCGAATATCAGATTACCCGCTTCGTCTCTCATCGCCTCTCTTGTTGCATCAAGAATATCATCTTCTTGGCTCCGTAATTGCGAACCTGCTACTCTCCAAGCCAAGCCAATTTGGAAGTTCTCTTGTTGGAAATTTTCCAATTGAATTTTCATTCCTTCAATAGAAAATTCTTGGCTAGATTTGGATTGGGAAATGATGATGTTTCTAGGATTCAGACTCATTCCTAAATGCATTGCTTTTTGCACTGCTTCCTTGCTAGTCCACAAGCGAATTGCTTCACTGGGGTTTGCCTTCAGCCAATGTAGTTCATCATCTTTACAGAATTCAGCAAAGGCATTCTCAGCTATCCCACGGGCCTTGGATTCTCCATCTATTCCAACCCACCACCCAGGCTCAATTAGTGCGATAATTGCATATCCTTCTGCATGTCCAATGGATATTGCAGGGAGTGCTTGATTTTTGAAAATACCTTGAATCCATTTCAAAGATGGGGCTCTGTTTTTATCTCTAATTACTTCTAGTTGGGATGAATCTAATCCCCAATTCTTCAATGCTTCTGCTAAAGCAGTTCGGCCTGCGCGATGCTCAACTTTCCTCTTATCAGTTTTGAAGGTTGAATACTCGTCAACATTTACCAAAATTGGCAATTCTTCATCCAAATTGGAACTCATTTGTTGAAGGAGAATTTCGATACGCGGCGAATCCCTGATTCTGATCATCAATATCCGCTCATTCTTCAAAACTGAAACGCATTTCATCAGCAAGTGGAGCCATCGCCTTCAAGCGTAATCCTTTCAGCGCTAGAATTGGAGAATCATCTTGGCCAATTACTAACACATCATGCTTAGTAACTCCACCTTCTTCCAAAGCAGTCCTAATACTCCTAAGTCTCAATTTCTCCCCTTCATCAGGAACAGCAAGAATTGTCATCCATTCTATGCCCACTGGAAGCGACATCAAACTATCAACTTCCATGCTGACTAAACCTGCATTCTGGAAGCCTGCTTCAATCAACATCGGCAAGGACTCGAGTAACACAGTCTCGCCAATTACTTCGCATTCAAATTGATCCTTGGCAGGTAATTGGTGTCGCATCAATGCAATTCCATCAGCGCCTCTTGAATCTGCATCTCCGATACCGCGAATGATTCCGCCATGACTTTGGAAGCGTGGGCCATGGAAGAAACGCAAGTAAATGAAACTAGGATGATGTGCTAACTCACCTTTTGCAGGTATTCCAATATCGGGAATATCATGTAACTCTGCTGCTAAATGCTTGGTTAGGTCATTGGATTTTAGAACCAATCTCACTAACCCAGAATGGTGAACCCGAGGTTTTCCGAAGACCTCTCCCCTTGAGTTCTTCAAATCGCTTTCCAACCTGCATGAAACCCATATGTGGTCTTGCTTTCGTCGGCTGACTTCAGTAACGGTACGAACTGTTATTTCACCCTTGAGCAATTTTATTGGTAAGCCAAATTTGACATCTTCAAAGCCAGCTAAACAATACTCTGGATTTAGGAGAAGTGCATTCTCAGCAAACATCTCTATCGCCATAACACCAGGGTGATAAGGCACTCCATCGATTGCGTGGTCTACTAAGAAGGGGTGAGATTTAGTTGAAAGAGTGCATTCACTTAGCAGAGATTCACCCTCCTCTATCTGCAATAATCTATCAATAAATGGGAATCTGCTTGGATCTGCAATTAAGGCAGACATCGCTGCCGGTAATTTCAATGGTGGGGCACGGAATGAGTCAAACTTGTCCATAACACCCATCGCACCACAACAAAGAACTCTTCTTTTACCTCCACATAAGGCTTCATCAACAAAAATATTGATTCCTGTATCTACAGGAATTGTATCAATTCCAGCAGCCTCGAAAATCTTCTCAAGACTGCCGCGGGTTGCCATACCCACATCTTTCCATCCAGTCCATGCTGTGGCAACCGCTCGAATAGAATCTGGAGCAGCGGTCAGCCTTGCCATTTCTGCATCCAAAATTGAATTGGCAGCGGCATAATCGGTCTGTCCTCCGTTCCCGAAGCGTCCTGCAACACTCGTGAAAGCGGCTGCAAACCTCAATTTTGAACCACTTTTATGAGCAGCAGAATAGAGCGCTTTCCAACCATCAACCTTGATTTTCAAAACCATGTCAAAAGTTTGCCATTCCTTATCAGCAACCAATTTACTATCTTCAATTCCAGCACCGTGAACTATCCCTGTTATCGGTCCTTGATTAAGAGAAATTTTACTCAAACCTTTAACATCGCATACATCACAAGCCCGATAAATTGCTTTGTTGCCAGTTCTCCTAATAGTGGCAATTGTTTGGTGAATATCTCTACTACGAAGGTAAGGTTGCCAAGCCTTATTCCACTCAACAATAGATACCTTTTCGCCGGCGCTCTTGGAAATCAATTCCTCTCTCAACTGAAGTTTGCGGTTGGCGAGTTGCTCTTCACTCCAATCAAGCCAAGTAGCCGGCTCCTCCATTGCTTCTGTCCTTCCAAGTAAAACGAACATTGCACCTGAGTTCTTGCTGGCATTTGCCACACCAATGATCGATGCTGCTGTAACTCCAGAGCCCCCGCCACTTACCAACCAAACATCATCAGCAGCCAATGGAGTTCTTTCTGAATTCAATTCTTCGTCAAACATTACTAAGCACCAGCGGCGCTCATCTTTGTCAAATCCAATTTCAACTTCTCCCCGATTATTGAACAAATCTTCAAGCAACTTTTGTGCCAAAATGGTGCTATCAACTGCAAGTTCAGGATGGATATCCCAAGCCCTACAGCGAACAGATTGACGTTCATGTGAATATGATTTTACGATGCCTGATGCTCCACAAGCGAGAGAATTAAACCTCTCGCCGATGTTTCCATGCCGCCCATCCATTGCAGATAATGAAGCGACAAAAGCATTTGATGAAGTAGCAAAATCAGCATCAAATCGCTTCAGTAAATGGAATAAGGAATGGTTTGCAATGCTTCCCAAACGAGATGATTGTTCTTCCCCCCATGCTTCTGCTGCCAATTGTACTGGGGCCAAGTGAATGATACCATTTACCTCAGATAATGTATTGCTCATTTCATCCAATTGTTCTTCACTCGAAGGGTCTACCCTGAGTACACATCGTCCTGCATGTTCCTCAGAAACGAATTCTTTGCGGTCTAATTCAAAAGATAAACGAATTGGGTTGAGGCCTTTCTCCTCTAATAATCTACACATTTCCTCCGAGATACCAATACCATCATCACTGACTAATATTGTACCCGATGGAATGAGTAGGTCGGCTTCTGGGATTGCCTCCTCAACTTCTACTTGCCATCTCCTAATGCCTTCACGAGGGGTGGTTTGAACGGCGGACACCTGTGATTTCTCTTCAGGGACCACCGGATTCACCAAAGGGGGTCCATCCCCCTTCAAATCACCAGCACCTAACTGTAATTCTTCTCGTTTGAGATAGAGATTTCCATCATCATGCACCTTTGATGCTTCTATCAATGCCGATACATCTTGTAAACCAAATTCTTGTAGCACTTCTTCAACAACATTATCTGAATATCTCCAAGTCTTCTTGACATTCTGTAATTCCTCTGCGGCTGCTTGTATTTCCTCTCTCTTGAGATAGCGGTTGCCATCATCATGCAGTTTTGCATTTTCAATTAATTCATCACGGTCATCCAAATGATATTCTGCGAGTATCAAATTGACAACGTTATCTGACCACCGCCAAGGCATTTCCTCGGCAGTAGGTGTTGTCTCTTCTTTGACCGGTTGAACTACACCAGCCATCCTAACGATGTAATCAACGAAATGGTTGAGGGTCGGGTGTTCTGCAAGGCTAAATGATTCATCCAATGGAAGTGAAAACGTTTCACGAATATCGCCCATCATCTCGGCTTGCTTCACTGTGTCAATCCCCAATTCTCCTTCAAGGTCTTGGTCAAGTTCAATGAAATCCTCTGGGTAACCAGTATGCTCAACTACTATTTGAACGACTGCGGATTGGATTTCAGATAGACTCAATGAAGTTTGGATTTGTGCTGGCTCTGGCTCTGGTGCTGGTTCTGGCTCTGGTTCTGGCTCAGGTTCTGGCTCTGAAGGGCTTTCAACACCACTCGTCATTTTGACAATATAGTCAACAAAGTGATTGAGGGTTGGGTGTTCTGCAAGGCTAAATGATTCATCCAATGGAAGTGAAAACTTTTCACGAATATCACCCATCATCTCGGCTTGCTTCACTGTGTCAATTCCCAATTCACCCTCTAAGTCTTGATCTAATTCGATGAAATCCTCTGGGTAACCAGTATGCTCAACTACTATTTGAACGACTGCGGATTGGATTTCAGATAGGTCGATTGAAGTTAGTACTGGTGCATTCTCAGACTCTTGCTCAGGTTCTTCCTCTGGCTTGCCCTCGGGTTCAGGTTCCAATTCAACAACAGGAGCGGGTGTAATTTCTTCTCCACCAGACATGTTAATGATATACTGAATCATGTGGTTCAAGGTAGGATGTTCTGAAAGGACGAATGATTCATCAACTGGGAGATTGAATTTACCTCTAATATCACCCATTATTTCGGCCTGTTTGACAGTGTCTATTCCTAATTCTCCTTCAAGGTCTTGATCTAATTCTATGAAGTCTGCTGGATATCCAGAATGTTTGACTACCACTGCAACTACTATTTCTGAAATTTCACCTAATTCTGGCTTCGGTTCTGCTATTGGCTCTAAGACTGGTTCTGGAGTTGGCTCTGGTATTGATTCAACAACTTCGGGTTTTTCATTTTCAATTAGCCAATCCTCGCCTTGCATTCCACCATGTAGATTATTTTCTCCATCAACATAAGCAACCAGTTTATTCTTCAAAACCTTGAGTGTTAAATCTTCTGTACCTGCTAATTTACGATTCCATTGAAGTAGTTTTGAAACATCGATACGTTCACCATCCACAGCACTAGATTTCCACAAAGTTATTGCGATTTGGCTGCCAAATCCTGCGGCAAATCGGAGACCGTAATTGATATTCTCATGATAGCCACCCTTAGATAAATTGAGACCCCCAAGTTCTGGGTCAATCACTTTGTGATTTGCAATTGGTGGAATCCTGCCCGTTGCAAGTGCATAAATCATCGATGCATCTTCTATCCCTACACCCATGGGGTGTCCGGTAAATCCTTTGGTATTGGATATTAATAGTGAATCCGTTGCCTCAGCAAAGGTATCTCTCAAGGCCTTTACCTCTGCTTGGGCTGAACCGCCTCTGGCTGGAGTATAGGTCTCATGACTGAAAAAGACGGTGTTTGGAGCGATGGTCTTTCTTTCAATTCCCCATCTTTTCTCCATTCTTGATACAAAGCCATCAACTTGGGATGCCACATTTTCAACATCCAATCTGGTGCCATGGAAGGCTGAATTTCCAATGTGGGCGCCCAGCAACTCCGCATAGGGTTGCACTCCTCTCTTTGCAGCGCCATCCTTCTTTTCGATGATGAAAGCTGCCGCTCCCATTCCGAGAATGAGGCCATTCCTGCGTTGGTCGAATGGTAAAGCTGCATCTTCAACAAGTGATGAAGTCGAGGCTGCTCCGCTTGCAGCAAATCCTGCTCCAATCCATTCCCATAAGTCCGGACCAGTTACATCATCACTACTGATGACAACAACTCTCTCACAACGTCCTGTTTCAAGCCAATCCTCTGCTACTGTAAAGGCTGCAGCGGTTGAAGCACAGGCAAGGTTAATTGTGCTATTTGGACCTCTGATTCCGGTGAATTGGGCAAATTGAGAATGACCCATGTTGAGAGTTTGGAATAGATATGACCTATCGAAATTTCCTTCTCCATCATCACCATTATTCATAGAATGCCGAGTAGTATTAGCACTACCTGGGAAACAACTAGCAAAGATGATTCCAGTATTATCACGATAGACGCTAGGTACTTTCCAATTTGTTATCAGCCTTAGACCGCCTTTTCCGATCTTCTCGACGGGCGTTAGTGGAATTCCTGCGTCTCGTAAAGCCAGTAATCCCGCTGCGGTTGCTAATTGGGTTGTGATATCCCAAGACTTAGCCACCTTTTCGGAAATACCAAACTCTTCGGTGATGTCAAAATCACCTGCAAGACCTGCAAGTTGTGGAATATCCTCGAAGTTCTGGGCGGTTTCCATTCTTGCTTGTCCATCACGTCCTTTGATTAGACGTACGATTTTTTTATCGAGAATTTTTTGCTTATACTCATCAGATACTTCCCTAATACAGGTTTCTCCCCTGACAAGTTTCTCAAAGTTATCCTCATCGAATACCTTTCTATCTCCTGGCAATCCTAAACTGACCCCAGTTACAACGTATGGATTTGATTTTCTATGGTCTTTGGGAGCAACCTGAACTATTTTTTCGACTACTCTACTTTGACTTTCGACAACTGTGGGTTCTGTTGATTTTAAAGGCATACTGAATGAATCTGGAACTCCTTGAATCCATTCGGTGATTTCAATTGCAGTCTTGAAAGAAGCAGAATCCTTACTAGGTTCAACTTCGACTTGCTTAGATATTGATTTCAAAACCGATTCTATCACCTCATCGTTCATACCAAGACCGGTTTTTAGATTCACTTGGCCATAACAGAACTTGGCTGGAAATCCACTGGCTGCAGATAAGATAGTTGCCAGCCAATCGGCTGTATCAACTGCTTCTTCTTCAACAACTGCTACTTCAATGATTTCTTCAGACACTATTGAAGATTCTGTGTCTGGCTTTTCTTCTTCCGTTTCTTTTGGCTCAACTACTACGGATTCCCATACTTCCAGAGGTCCAGCCCTAAATCCTTCTGTTAGCACTAGTGAATCTGAACGTGGCCAGCGATAAGGCCGACCAGCGATAGCCATCGTTGCCAAGGAATTCATGATAGAAGCAATACCTCCAAATTTAGGGTGATTTGTCATAACAGAGAGGTTTGGTTTATCCTCAAGAATCTGGTTAGCAAACATAGTCAGTGCACGCTTTGGGCCAACTTCTACGAATACTCTTGCCCCTGCCTTGTACATTGTTTCAATCTGCTTTGTCCATTCAACTGGACTTGACATCTGAGGGGCTAATTTATCCAAAATTTGCTCTTTTGGAGTTCGGTTTTCATCCCTATTCATCGGGTAAAATGCGCCATCTACATTTGATGTGATGGGGATTTCAGGTAAATTAATCTCTAATCCATCGAGGAATTTTCTCAATGGTTCTGCGGCTGGTTCAACTATCGTTGAATGAAAAGCATGGCTAGTAGGGAGGATGACGGCGGTGATATCCAATCCTTCAAATCTGCGAATCGCTTCATTAACTGATGGAGAATCTCCAGCGATAACAGTCATTCTAGGTGAATTCTTATTCGCTGCAATGACATATCCATCGATTGTTGACAATACATCCTTGATGATGTTATAATCAGCAGTTATTGATGCCATTAAACCCGTATCTTCAATTACCACACTGCCCATTTCTGTACCTCGAGCAGCAGCAGCCCTCAAAGCCCCATCCATACCCAAAATTCCTGATACCATCAAGGCTGCATATTCTCCCAAACTATGGCCTGCAACCATATCAGGTAAGCGCCCGTGGTCTGAAAGAACAGAATCTATTGCAAGGTCAGCGGTCAGCATTGCAGGCTGAGTATATTCAGTTTGCTTGAGTTTTTCCTCTGCCTCTTTCTTTTCCTCATCGGAAAGGTTTGGTCTTAATACAAAACTGGATAAGGTCTCTCCATCCAATATGTCAACCATTGTTTTGTCTGCTCTATCCCAAACTTCGGCAACACTTGAGTATCTGAGGCTTAAATCATGGGTCATTCCAACATATTGGCTTCCTTGACCAGGGTACAAGTGTGCAACTTTTGCTGCTTCAGGGACAGGTGCTCCATCTGTAATCATAATACCCTGAGATTGTAGAAATCCCCACTTATCCTTACCTGCCATGGTCTTCAATGCAAGTGCGCTTCTCTTCTCAAATTGGGCCCAAGACGTGGCAATTATAGCCATTCTAGCTCCTTTACAGGTGAAACCTTCACTGGCTGCAGCCAATTCCTTGGAAAGTCTCCGTCCAGCAGGGTCATCATCGAAGTTGGCTCCACCTGAGAGGAGGGAGTCTGTTGCTTGTTGCAATTCGGATTGAAGGCTCTCAAGGTCTTCTGATTCAAGTAGCAATACTCCGCCTTCAATTGCCTTCAATTCTTCCCAACTCAAACTTGCTTTGGCTGATTTATCGAGAATACTCTCGGCATTTGGCATCGGCTTGGAAATAACTTCCTCTTCTGTAACTTCCTCTTCTGTAGAAGGGGTTGGAGTTGGAGTGGGAGGGGCTGGGGGGGAAGTTGGGGCTGGGGAACCAGTAAGGTAAGTTGTCCATCGCTGCCTCCATTCAACAGCCAACGGAAAGTGGTGGTTACTGTCGAATTGTTCAAGAATAACGTGCCAATTTGTACCACCAAACCCGAATGCAGAGACTGCTGCCCTTCGTGGAGTATCACTTGGTTGCGCCCATTCACGAGCATAAGTTGGAACATAAAATGGGCTGGCATTCCAATCTACAGAAGTATTGGGGGTTTCAAACCCTGCACTTGGAGGAATAACTCCTTTGGATACGGCGTTTATTGTCTTCAACATTCCAGCGATACCTGCGGCTGCCTTGAGATGACCAATCTGACTCTTTACAGAACCAACAGCAATATTCTGTCCGCCTTCAACCTCGTGCCATAACTTGTTCAAGGTGGCTAATTCCATGGCATCTCCAACTTTTGTTGAAGTTCCATGTGCTTCTACTAATTCGACTGTTGCTGGACTAAATCCTGCTTGTGAATAGGCACGAGCAAGGGCTTGCATTTGCCCCCTCTGACTTGGTGCTGTAATTCCCTTTCCGCGGCCATCACTGCTAGCACCAATTCCTCTGATTACTGCATGAATATCATTGCCATCTTCAACCGCATCATCAAGGCGCTTGAGGACCAATACTCCGGCTCCTTCTCCCATCACAAATCCATCTGCACCAGCATCAAAAGGTGTTGAATGAGAAGGTGATAATGCGCCAATTGCACTAAATTTAGCATAAGTTGCAGGATCCATAGTACGGTCAGAAGCACCCGCTAACATCAAATTCACTTGGCGTGATTGAAGCATTCTGCAAGCATCTAGCACTGCCGCCATCGTTGATGCACAAGCGGCATCTGTGGAGAGGTTTGGGCCCTGTAAATCGAGGAGATTGGCTACTCTTCCTGCCATCACATTGGAAAGTTCCCCTGGCATTGCGTCCTCGTCAATTTTTGGTTTTCCCTCATTAATCGCCTGTTTTAGAGCATCTCTATTACTTTCTGGCATGCCACCTATTTCGACTGCTTGACGGGTGAATTGGTCGGCCCATACGCGATGATTCGAAAGATTTCTAAATTCACCACCTAGAGCATTTGCCATTACTACGCCGGTAGTAGAATTGGGCAAGGTAAATCTAGAATCATCTCCAAGGTAACCTGCATTTTCAAGCGCTGCTGCGGCTGCTGAAATTGCCCATTGTTGACAGATGTCAATTTGCCCAAGTGTTTGTGGGGGTACCTTCCAACGTCGCCAATCGAATTCATAACCTTCAATGAAGGCTCCAATTTTAGAATATGTCTTGGCATCTTCTACTGTTCCTGGTTTTCCAGGCGAATAAAAATCATCGATTTTCCAGCGCTCTGATGGGACTTCTTTTATCGAGACCTTTATGTTGATTATATTGCTCCAAAATTCTTCAATATCGGATGCTTCAGGCATTAAACAACCCATCCCCACGATGGCGATTGGCTCAAATGGCCCTTGGGCGATTCCCTCTAATTCATCCAGATTTGTCTCTTTTACCGACATCATCATTCCTCCAATTATCACATGATACTCTCTGGCACCATGGTTACTGAATAACCTGCATCGACGTGTATGATTTGACCGGTCACTCCTGATGAAAGTTGAGATGCCAACCATACCGCACAACCCCCAATATCATTCGGGTTGACGTTTCTCCTTAGTGGAGAATTGGCTTCTACGTGGTCCAATATTTTACTGAAGCCTGGAATACCACCTGCCGCCAAAGTTGCAATTGGCCCGCTTGAAATGGCATTTATTCGGTGCCCTTCAGGTCCGAGGTGACAGGCTAATTCCCTCGTCCAACTTTCAAGGCTCGCCTTTGCAATGCTCATGACTCCATAAGATGGAACGAAGCGGGTGCTTGCAGCATAAGTAAGAGTGATAGTAGAAGAGTTAGGATTCAGATAGGGGAGGGCATGTCGTACGCAACGTTGTAGGCTATGTGCAGAAACTGTCAGTGCTGTATTGAGGTCTTGGTCTTCAACAAAGATAACTGGTCTATCGAAGCAACCCCTAGGTGCAAATCCAATAGCATGAATTAAAATATCTGCCTTTACACCTGGATGATCTTTTGCAAATGCGCTGAAGAATTCTGCTGTAGTTTCATCTTCAATAACATCCAAAGGGTAGAATCCATCAATTGCATCCAACTCGTCTTTCAATTTGAAAACTCGGCTCATGAATCGCTTTTGATAACCAAGATACAAAGTCACTCCAGCCTCTGCCAGACTTTTGCATATCCCCCATGCAATACTGTCTTCACTTGCAACACCGAATACGAAGGCTACCTTCCCTTGAAGTCCGAGCATATCTACACCTACCCTATGGGTAGGTGTTGCTCAGCACACCTCGTCTTTGACTGTTGGGGTGGAAAAGGTTGCGCAATGCAACGTTTTTGATTGTTCCAAAGGAAGTATTGGTGCAGGAGTTACACTGCTTCGGCATTTGAAGTTTGAAGGAATCAGAGGTCAAAGTCAAAGTCGTCATCATCCCACTCAGCAGAAGCAGAAGAACCGCCTCGCTTCAGAACTTTCACAAGAATTATTAGAACAACTAAGAGAGCCAATAATCCGCCTCCGGCATATATTAGCTTCATGTTCTCTTCTGAAATATCATCTGTCAAGCCCCCAAGTCCAAATCCACCTTCATCAGGCACACTTATTGAGACGCTGACATAAGTATCTCCACTCTCCTTCTTTAGGCCTTGACCTGTCGCCACTGCATAAACTTTTATTTTCAATTCCTCGCTTTCTTCAAAGTCATCTTTTACCGTGCACTGCATGACGTTTTGATCAACGTAATCACTGGTTTCAAGTGTTAATCCAAGCGTTTGAGTACAAACTATACCTTTCAAGGCCAGTTCATCAGCATTGCTAACGATGAAATCAACATCTATCTCAACATTTCCTGTATTCCTAACTTTGGCTGATATATTGAATGAGTCTCCAGGTGCACTATTCAAAGTCAGACCAGTAGAAGAATATTCAAAGTCAATAAAGTCCATTATTTCAACTTGGACATTCGCATTGGTTGATGGTTGAATCGCTTCATTCAAGGCGATAAGCCCTGCTTTCGTTACTGTTGCATTTATCTCAAAAGAAGCAGTTTCACTTGGCGACCTGATGTCTGCTGAGAATGTTACATCCACTTCCTCCATTCCACTGCCTGGGATAACCAGCAAAATCTTTCCGAGTGTAGTATCGATATTATTCGATGCATCGGAAATTGACAATTCCACTGTAACTTCATACAAGGCTTTGTTCTCTACTTGACAATTTGAAAATCCTTCACCACTTTGACCAGGGCTAACATCCAATTCAACGATTGAAGGTTGGCAAGTAATCGAGACTTCTGGAGCAATCTGTGCACTAGCATTTGAACTAGCCCAAAGAATCAGTAAAAGGCCTGAAAAACCAAGAAATACCACCCTGCGAAGGCTCCGCATGGACCTATCCCGCCGTCTATCCGTCATATGGTTGTCGCGTCTATGAAGTGGATGAATCAAATTTGTGGGCCGTAGATTTTCTCAGGTAAGTGGTGATGAATAAGCATTAATTGCTCCTCATCAAGTCCCGCTTGAAAGAGGGCTTGGGTCCTCTTTGGAACAGTTTTTGGGCCTAAAACAGCGCCCGGCCTTCGTGGGTCATCCATGTAATCAGTTTCCATCAAAAACCCATCTATGCAATTGCCAATGTTTTGCATTATTTCCTCAACACTCCCTTTGCCAACCACCACTGAAGGAACCAAACCAACAGTTGTATCTTTATCGATATCTGGTGGAGCGTGATGTCTGACCAACTTGCCTCTTGCTAAACCTTCACTATCAGCCATTTTTGCCAGATTTTCATAAGTTGATGCACCCTCTCCCTCGACATGCAGTTGTAGGGCGAAACCTTCTTTTTTGGCTCTACGGAAAGTCCAACTCAACAATTCATTGGCTCTATTCCAGATTTCATCTTCTACTTGCCAGTGAGGCCTACCCACTTCGCCAACTGCACATGCATCTCCTTGATGGCAATATTCGAATGCTAAATCTATTGCATCACAATATAATTCAGATGCTAATTCATCGCCCAATGCTTGTCTTTGATGAACCCAAGTTGCGGGATGGGGGCCAAGGATTACTCTCACTCCCAGTGCCAATTCCTTTCTAACTTCATTTGCCATGTCAATGGTATCTTGATAGGCTATCTTCCAAGCATCTTGTTCAATTGGTAAGTTGTCAAAATCCGGTTTATGGACTAGCACCAAGTCTGTGCCTCCAGCACGTTTGAAATCAAGTGCTGCATCGAGAAACCGGTGCTTTCTATCAAGGTGAAAATGATTGTCAAGTATAGGTCCAGTCCACCGACCATTCTCGATGGTCATAGTTATCATTCCTCGATAAACAAACCATCATCTTGTAAACGGTCTCGCCAATGAATAGCCGCCATTGCTACCATGTTGGCATGCCGAGCGTTTGTGGATATTACTTTGCCATTAGCAAAAAAGAGTAATTCTAAATTATGTCGAGAATCTGAAACTCTCAAACAATCTAATTTTGAATCTAATGTTGCTTCCTTGATGTAAATTGGAACTCTATCCAAATCAATTCCTTTTTTAAATGAAAATGAAGCTACAACCGGTCCCTTTTCTGAAGTCAATCCTTCATCACTATATCCAAGCCGCAAAAGAAATTCTCTTGCTGCTGCTCTTGCTGCTTGTTGTTTGATTGTCCCATGAATAACAAACCGGCCCTTCAAATCAATCAAAATAGTGGCTTTTGGATGCTCAAGTGAATGAATCACATAATCACCACTTCGGGTTGCACCGAGTAATTCAATGGCTTTTTCAGGTTCCACAGGCGTGGCTGGAATAAATCTAATCAATTGGTTTTCAACCTGTACATCTGGTGCTTCAGAAACGCTCATCATCACTCCTCCTCTAACTCCGAGGTGCTTGGAGTCTTTGCGATTTCCGGCTCAACCCCTTGCTCTAATATTTTCAAAATATCTGTTCTTCGCACCTGAAGAATTGGCACCATCAACAATGATTCATCACCTGATTGTTGCCTCATCTGGGCGATTGCACCTCGAATTCTTGCTGCTATTCTTGTATCTCTAACAGCACAAACTTCCTCAGTTAGGCGCTCTTCTTGCATCCACCACCAAACTGCAGCCAAGGCGGAAGCAAGTTGCAATTCTGCAGCACCAGAAGGAGGTGGTGAAGTGGCTCTCTTTGCTGATTTCAACTGTTTCCTAAAAGTGCCACCTTGGCGTAAGACCTTGATTAATACTTTCCAACGTGTAACTGCATCGGCCTCTTCACCAAGATGTTCAACCCATTCTTCATCATCAAATGAAGGTTCGAGATGAAATAAAGGTCGCCCATGTTTCTCAGCCAGCCGCAATAGGCGCCAAGGTTCAGGGTCAGGGAATCGTCCTCCCTTGATATCTTCAAGAAGACATAAGCGTTCAAGATAAAGATTCGTTAATCCACCACCAAGCAGTGCTTCTGAAAGATTGATACCAGGGCTCTTCTTTTCAGATTCATCCTCAAATCTCCATGCTTCTTCTTCTTCATCGTTACCTATAATTCCGAGAGCATGCCATGTATCCCTAGGCCTCAAACTACGTGGATAAACCACGGTTGGAAGAGTTCCATGAAGAAGAACTGAACCCCCATCGGGGTCATTCCAAATGGGGTCTTCCCAAGCAAGTGGGTCTTGCATTCAATCATCCCTGATTACTTCTAACCCAATCACGAAGTTGCTCTAATGACCAACCCATGTCGAAGTAACTTTGGATAGTTTGTTGATCCCACTGAGGGAATTCTGCAAGCGCTTGTTGCATTTCTGGTGAGGCACCGCCTGGCGCTCCATAACCTCCTCCCGAATATCCTGCTCCTGCATCTCCATAGCCTCCATCGCCACCACCATATCCGCTATCTGCTTCATATGGCACTGATGGATATGACTTCTCATCTTCGTACTCATCATACTCGCCTTCACCTCTGCCACGTAGAACCAAGACCATGACTACGATAACAAGAATTGCGATCAATCCACCGAGGCCTGCAAGAATCAAACCAATTGGTAATGAATCATCAGTTTGAGAAGCAACAGCCACATTCATAGTTTGAGCCGATTCCAAACCAGACCAAATTAGAGCCCCAGTTTGATTGTCTGATATTTCAAAGTGTAATCCAGCCTTGGCTTCTCTGAAAGGTTCGATGTCGATTTCCATACCGTATGTATTTGAGGTCGCTGTGCCATCATAGACACCAATTGATGCAGTCGAAACAATTGCTACAATGAATCTCCCCCCATCACTTGCAGAAACTACCTCAATCTTCATTTCCAAGACTCCCTCTGTATTTCCGACATTCTTGATGTTGATATCTAATTGAACATCCTGTCCAACTTCGGGGGAAGATGGATACACCTTGAATCTCGTAATCTCATACTCTGCTTGTTGGTAGACAACAGAATATTCACTTGTGCTTCTTTCTTCTAATCCGGTGATTGGGTTGGCTTCGCTACCGCCACCAGAAATCCCCAAGCCTGCAGAATCAGACCCAGTTACCCAGAATCGCACAATTACATTTTGTAATTGTTGTTTGCTTGGAAGGTCATCATCTGGCCACAAATCTATGCATTCGAAACTCTTCGCCACAATTTGAGAACCGCCCCCTTCCAAAGATAGGTTTTGTGATTGTGAACCACCATGGGCAACTTCAGCAATACTCCAATTATCTCCATTTTGGAAGAACATCCAATTGACGAAAATCGAGTCCGGCGATAATCTCTCTTGCTCCTTTATCATCAACTGCACATTTACACAATGAATTGACGAGGAGGGCATTTCACCATCTACAAGAGTGGCTCCACGAGTATCTGTGACCTGCCATGTATTCGCGATGACCTCTGGGGCACTACTGTCGACCTTTATTGTGAATTCTTGAACTGCTGTTGTGTGGTCCACTGCTCCGTCTGGAAGGGATGATGAATCTACAGAGAATGAATAACTGAAGGCATTAGTTTTTGATGGGGCTGTCAAATTGATTGCAAAGGTACCGTCGGTAAATTCATGGTGAGTGATTTCACCAGATAGTTGTTCATTTCCGCTTGAGTCTGCACTTGCATCTTTCCTTGTAATTATCATTGTCATAGTTAATTCAGGGTTAACAACAACATCTGGATATCCATCCACAAATGCATATTGGCCAGAGAATTGTACCGTGTCTCCTGAGAAAACATAATCCACAGCTAACTTGTTTTGGAAATTATAAACTGAATTTGTAATAGATGGACCAGTCATATCATCCAATGAAAGTGTTGTCGTATCTAGTTGGAAACCATCTCCATAAATCCACCGCTGTTTATAGTGGCCGTTAG
Organism: Candidatus Poseidoniales archaeon; assembly: GCA_012959275.1. Taxonomy (GTDB): domain Archaea; phylum Thermoplasmatota; class Poseidoniia; order Poseidoniales; family Poseidoniaceae; genus UBA226. Next base: position 84,104 of record DUDM01000034.1, on the reverse strand, counting down.
ATTCTGTCAACACTGAAGATGGCAAATTCGGGTCGTGGTCCTTGATTCTAACTTGTGGAGCCATTACACCAGAAGCAGTTGGGCAATTCCATGCCAAACGGATTGGCATGTCAAGTTTAAATTCTGTTTCGAATGGGTCGATTAGGGTATTTCCATTTCTTCTAACCATTTTCGTTCCAGCACTTTCATTGGAGGCAGCAATAACCTCAATCCATAGACTATCTGTCGAAACGGTATTATTTCTTGGCCAGTATTTAAGAATCATATCGTTAGATACTCCAGGATTCAAATCAATTTCAAACCACTGAATATCTCTCCAACCATTTTCATCACGGCCTTCAATAATCAAATGATATTCATTTCCAGCGTACATTGTTTTATTCGATGAATCAAATTCATTTCCATTACTATCCCCAATTTTGAAATTCTCAATACCAGGATTACGAGTACCCATGCTGACATAAGAAATCATGTCATGGTCGAAGCCTGGCATCCCAGGGTCAAATCCAAGTTGACCTCTGGTTATCGGGTTTCCTGCAAGGTCATAGCCAGTCAAGTAAAGACTGACTTTTCCATCAAATCCATCATTTGCTTTATCGTTGATAAAACCTGAATAGTTTGAAGTAGGCATTTCACCGTCTCCCAACATAACCAAACTACGATATTCACTTTCCTGTGGTTGACCATCATCATTGGCGTCATCATCCTTTTGTACCCAGAAATGAAGAGTTAGGTTGGATGGAGTTTGCTCGATATCTTGAGCTGTAAATTTGAACCATTGTGTTTGTGAAGGGCTAACCCAAGTATCATCGAGTAGGTCTCTCCAATAGCCACCAGCACTACCTGGAGCTGCTGAACCATCCCAGACTTCGGTATTATTGAGGCTGGGGCCATAATTATCAATTGTCAATGTAAAAGGAATGGCACAAGACTCATCCGGTCCGTATTCAATAGGTGGACAAAGAGTATCTCCACCTGCATAATATGCCATTCTAAAGCGGTAGTCCTCTGTTCCAGCAGCATCTTCGCCAAGATCTAACAACCAATTGAAATCTCCACCAATTGGGCCAGAAGTATTTTCAATTTCAAGCCAAGTATAGATAATATTCTGTGGGTCTGTACTATTGATATCGAGAATTTCTACAATCACTCTGTAAGCCGAGGGGTCCGGAGCAGTATCGAGACCTTCCAATTCAATGCTGCCAATTAATCGAATCAATTGATTAGACTGGCCATCGCTCAGGGATTGAGCTTCTCCTGCACTGTTTTGTATCTCAAAGTTAGTTATTCCTGCATCGTTTTCAATAGCATTACCTTCACTAGGATTAAGAATTACTGCACCAGGAATTCCTTCCACACCATTGTCTGCTATTAGACTGGCGTAGATTCTTGCTTCGGCTGCATCACCCCAACTTGGGTTGATAGTAAATCTCCATGAAATCTCCTTTGCTCCTTGAACATCTACTGCCGCAGATGATTGCAAACTGATTAAATCATCCTCATCCTCAACTTCCCAGAATCCCATGACATCAGAATATCCTAGTTCAATAGCACCAGAAGAAGATTCTATTCTCAATCTTGCTTGACTAAAAGTAGTTCCAGTTGATGAATCTACAAGATGATAGCTTATGGCCTCAATAATGCTGCCATCTGGGTACAAACCTTCTGGAGAATTCGATAGAGACAAAGTGCTTGAATATCCAGGGGTAGAAGTAACCGACAAGTTTGCTAGTCTCAATGCCCCTCCTGAAGTTGCCTGTATATTTATCGGCACTTCTACAACTCCTGCAGTCTCTATTCCGGAGGATATTCCCTGAGATAACTCTCTAACTAGGTTTTGCTGGCTACCAAGGGTGGTTTGCCAATCATAGAGAATAATGAGGTTGTTAAGCCGCAGTGAGGAGCCAGTTGATGCATCTGGGCTTGTAATCTTAAAATGCAGAGAAATCCATTCATTTCCATAAGCATCAATGTGACTTGTTGGAACCATTGGGTTAACAAGAAGATTGTTTATTATTGTTTTGAAATCAACAATTGGTAGATTAAAACCGTCGCTAGTCCATTCAGTTAAATTACCAAACTCCCCGAGTGTTTCATTCTGGTTTCCACTGAGTAATTCAAGGTCAAATCCAATATTATCATCGATGTTTGAATGGATTGTGTTTTGGTCAAATGCCAATTCTGCAGCCAATACTTGAGCACCCTTTGGCAGCATGAAGGTACCACCTTGGCCCATTCCAGAAACTCCGAGTGGTACGGTCTTGGAATCTATTGCTTGATTGATGCTTGAATTAATTCCATTCCAAAATACATCCTGTAATCCGAAATGGCCGAATGCCGGTTCATCAAATCCCCATTCAATGTCACCATCACCGGCAATGTCAAGGCGAATTGTACTAGGTGAGAATCCGAATTGTAAGTCAAACCAAACTCCAGTCACTGTACACAATTCATTGTAAGACACTTCTCCTAAGAAGGCGAATATTGGCTCATCGGGTGTCCACATTTCTCCTTCAGTTACTGATTCTGGCATTGCACCTCCAACGTCAAGAGTAATTGTTGGGTCGCCTGAACAATCATCGGTAATCACTGGAGTAATGCCCGTAATAGGTTGAGAAAAACTACCCTTTTGTACAACAGGTGATAAATCATTATCGGTTAATATTGGGAAGTACATTAGGTTCTCTCCCATTATTCCACTTGTCACCCATTCATTATCCGTTATTGGCGGGTTTGCTAAGACAGAATTAGAATCATTCAATCCACTTCCAACCCTACTGCCCAGATGGATTGCGTGCAAGATTGGGGTTGATAGACGATATATGCCACTATCGAAATTAAAGCGCAACTGCAATTGGGGATACAACGATGTGTTGATATCCCATAATTCGATGCTGCTTCCTTCTAGACCGGAAAGAGCATTGCCATTATTATCTACGACAACCTCAGTTCCAATCGCATTCATGACATCAATAGTCAAGGAATTGGTAGGGGTAGTTTCAACCTCAAGGTGCAAAATTCCATAACCATCTGGATATCCAGCCTGACCTTGAATTTGTGAGGCTGTAAATCCTTCAACAGTTACGCTTCCAAATTGCGGCAATGGATTTCCAAGTCTGAAGTCATCGATATACCAGCCAGGTAAGAAAGTAGTTTCGGGTGCTCTTCCATTGTAATTATTACGCTCTAGAACAAAAATGAAGCGAACATATTTTCCAATAAATGATTGTAGATTAAGAGCCATTGTACCCCATCCATTAGCATTGATTTGTGGATCCTTTGAAGTCCCTCCGAGTGCATAAGAACCTGTAGGTACGCCATCGCAAGTTTGAATCTTATTAGTTCCAGAACCTACTGGATACAACCCATTTGTATAACCTATTCCTGAAGAATTTGTTATGTCGAATTCAAGGTGGTTCCATACTCCACCCCAATCCTGACCATTGATTGAACTTGAAGCTTTTACGTATGCACAATCATACATCGCATTGGCAGGAGTTGCATTGGTGCCAGAATTATTCCAAAACAGTGAATGGAATGATGCAAACTTTGCAATGTATCCTGTTGAACTAACGTACATCGATGGAGAGTGCATTTCCATATCGAAATTGTTTGCGCCCGTTGGGGCATCGTCTGGATAATAATCATCGAATATATTAGTTCCCCAACATGCATCTCCACTATTACAATCCAAATCAATATCATTTTGGTTTGCTAACTTTCCATGCTCCCAAGTATTTTCTGCAGGTGGTTGAACTGAGGCTTGAAAACCGGCATTAGTACCCTCAAAATCGGAAGTGAAACCATCTGAAACTAACTTCAAAGATTTGTCAGTATAGGTGAAATCATCCTTATTGGAGTAAAAGGTCTGTTGATTATTGTAGGCAGGATCCCACAAATCGAGGTTGACACTTGAGTCATACTTCACCAATTGGCTATGATTTGTCATCGTAGTTGCAACATTAATAGTGGCACTTGTTACTGTATCTCCAGCGGGAAGGCTAACACTTCCGTCGATAGAATTACTGTAGGTAAGTGCTTCTTTTATTTCAACAAATGCTTCATCTGAACCATTGCTGAAATTTGTGGTGGTTGTGGCTGCTGAAGCAAGGCTGCTAATGAGCATTAAGAACACTAACAGCAGTGCAGGGATACGTCTTCCTTCGTCATTCATCTAAATACACCTCAGTGCAGTACATTGCGCCACTTGCCAGTTACATGAAAACCCATCGGGTCTTTGATGCCTAAAATTATAATTAGATTTACTAATTTCACAAAGTCCTTCGACGGCTGGATTGCCAGCATTTTGAAGCAATTTCTACCAATCCTTCCGAGCCTCCTTCATTACCGTGTAAACGTTCTAAGTTTGCAATTGTAGTAGGGTGCTTTGGACCTAATGCATCACATTCTTCAGGCCCAACGCTGATTTCGTATGTTCCTAAGGCTCTAGCCATGGCAATGATTTCTTGCTTATCCAAACCCAATAATGGTCGCAATACCGGCAGGCTACTTGCCACCTCTACCGCACCCATGTTTCCGAGAGTTTGGGAGGATACTTGACCTAAGTTTTCTCCACTCAATATATGGGTGGCACCAACCTCCTTTGCTAGTAAAGAAGCCAAAGTTTGAAACAATCTTTTCATATGTACAAAATAATCACGGTGAGCATCACCCTTCGTGAATCCAGTCAATGCTTCTGCAACAGGTACAACTACCAATTCTTGATGCAGTAATCCCGAATATAGTGAGTTGAGATGTTGCAATGAGACAAGAGTTTTATTTTCTGCCTCGGGCCCTGAAATCGGTTCTTGAGATGCATGTAGAGCGTGAATCTTCCATCCATCTGAAAGCATTCGAGCAACAGCAACTGGTGAATCAATTCCTCCAGAAACCAAAGCGACCGCTACTTTTTGCTCCAAGTTACCAAGTGTCATCACTAAGGCGACAAAGGTCTCATAAATGAAGCGTGCGACATTACAACCCTACATGACTTGATAGCATAGCCCATGCTGCGAGTGTTGAGAAAGATGGAACCATTTAGTCAAGAACCAGTTACGCTAATCGAGGAAGTCTTTCCTCAGGATACCAATAGTTATGGCACATTATTCGGTGGAAAATTGATGTCAATGATGGATAAAGCAGCAGGAATTGTAGCCAGTAAGTTCGCCCATAGAGAGTTCGTTACAGTGTCAATCGACACAATGGAATTCAAGAGTCCAGCACGTCAAGGGGACCTGATAGAAGTAGTCGGTGAAGTGGTATTCACCTCAACTCATACTGCATGTTGCAAAGTAATCGCGTATGCGATGCGAAAAGCTGATTGGACCAGAGTTGAAATCTGTTCAGGTTTTTTCTTCATGGTGGCAATCGATAATCAAATGAGGCCAATTCCAATTCCTCAATACGTTCCGCAAAATGAGCAACAAGAGAAAATTTGGAAGCAAGCCAAGGCAATTCGAGAGGATCTACTAAAGGCAAAATCCTATTGAAGGCCAATGATTACTCAATCACCAATATCAACAAGGGATGGCCTCTCGGCTGCTTCCATGCCAGTCCTGAATATAGCCATGGTCGGAAGCGATTCTTTAGCCAAGGAAATTGCCAAAGCCTCTGACCAAAGGGATGTTCATACCTATGTTCACAAAGAAAATGCAAGTGATGGCAGTCAAAGAATTCTCTCATTGATTAGGCCAGCTAAGTTTCCAGAGCGCCTTCGGCCACTATTAGGGGCACTTGGAGTTGCTAGAGCAGGGCTACTAGAAATCACTGAAGTGAATGCAGCCCTCGGCGAGGCCCTCATTGCTTTTTCGTCATCCGGTATCAATCATGGAATTTTTGTAATTAATCCATCTGAAGGAGGTTGGGTAGATGAAGATCAAGTGAAAGGCCTAATGCAACAAGCAGGATTAGGAGGGTGGAAACAAACTCCTCATGATGGAATACAAATTCGAGAAATGCTACAAGAAATTCTTGAATCATCATTAGATGAACTTGCCAAGGAAGAAACTCTTCCTCTAATTGTTCCAGTAGACCAATTCTTCAATGTCAAGGGAATCGGGTTAGTGGCAATTGGATATGTTCAACAAGGAAAGGTATCAGTTCATGATGATTTGTTAGCCCTGCCATCAAATGGTATGGCAAATGCTCGCTCATTACAGGTCATGGATGACGATGTTAAAGTTGCTAAAGCAGGAGATAGAGTCGGAATAGCAATGCGAAATGCAAAGGAAGAATGGCTTGGAGGTGGGGCAATAATCGTACAAAACCCTATTGTCGAAAAGAAGGCTGATGAGGCCTTACCAATCCCCCTCGTTGAATGTAGTAAAACAAAGTTAACCTTGAAAAAGAGCCCGTTTAATCGCCGTACACTTGAGAAAGGAGATGTCGTTCATCTTTCCCTTGACTTACAATTTGCTGTTGGTAGAGTGGAAGAAGTTGATGGGGATTCATTGATTGTTGAATGGGATGCTCCTATTCTAATTCGTATTGATGGGCCTGGCCGCGCTTTATTGAATCAATTAGACTCAAATCCACGTATTTTAGGGCAAATCACCAGCCTCAAATCTTGTTGATGGCAAGTCTGAAGTGATGCCAAACTACCGCTCTCACACCTGTTAACAATCGGTGCATTCATATTGTGCCCTGAATGCTCGGCCTACTGGGATGCACTCTACCTTGCAGGATTCTCGCTGCGAGGGGGGAGACGCGGAAGTGTTCTCCTCTCTACGTTTAGCGGGTTTTGACGGAATTTGTAAAGCAGTTCTCGATGAATCTCGGTTACTGCTTGAACGACGCACAGGGCACACTCTCAATATTCGTCTCGAAAGTATAGTAAGGGTGCGTCATCATACTACTCCTCTTGTTCCAAGATGGCTATTTGGTATTGGCTTATTTCTCATTTATGCTGCTTGGAGGGTATTCATTCCACCAACCCAATACTGGTTTTTTGGCAGTGGTGGATTGATTGTTCTTATCTGGGCAATGGGTAGAAGACCAACTTTGACAATTGATTCCAATGATGGTGACTGCCATACTTTGTTCGGAAACGACGCATCTTTGATGAGAATGGCTGCATTAGTTCATAGATTGCAGGATGGACAGAGCCTTGAAGAAGCAAGAGAAGGTTTGGCATTCCTATCTAGAGAAGCAGATTATCCAGGAACCAAGGCGATTGTCGACCAACTCATTCAAGAAAGCGAGCCTGAACCGCTCATCTCTAATCCATCTATCTCTGCAATTATCAATGAGGGGCCAAAGGAGGCTGACCTCATTTTACCCCCACAATGGACCCAAGAAGCAGTGGGCGCTGCGGAAGTTTCCATTGAACCCGAACATCGTGAGACATTAATGGAACCAAATTCCTTCGGTAGAGCAAGGGAGGCCCAAGACCAGATGATCGCCTTGGCACATAGCCCTGAGGTAGTTGATGACCCATGGGCAATGGCGAATGTTCAACCCTTACCTGGTAATGTATTTACTCAACCTCGTCAAACTCAGCAAGAAAATAATTTTACTCAAGGCTTCTCAATGTTTTCAGAAGGAGGTTTGTTCGATTCACCAAGCCAAACTCAAATACCGGCACAACCACAACAAGTTAGGTACCAACAACCGTTCTCATCCCAACAGATGATTCAAGATGCTCAAAGACCATCAGGTGATTCTGGTCTGAATGGGCAACTTCAGAAATCAGTCAGACCTACAACTTTCATTCCAACCTTTTTATCTCCACTCACTGGGGATGACCCAGAACGCGACTTGATTCAAGTTGAACCAACAGCAATTGAGGACGAGTTAGTTGAAGAAATAGCGACGCCATTAGTCGCATCGGCTCAACTTTCTGAGGAAAATATAATCAAAAACAAAAACAGTGGAATAAAATATCCGCATATGCAGAAATTGGTTGATTCAAATAGTCAAAGCAGATTTCGCAGAATTAAGATGAGAGCAAATTCAACGGCTTTGGAAAGCAAGAGAGGAATGAGAGGCCGAGTATTGCCCGGACTTGGAAAACTTGCAAAAATTCCTAAGAAATGGTTGGAAAAAGGTTCGAACAGATTGCGCAGCGGTGAATTGTTGAGGATGGAAGCGAATAGAAAGCGTGAGTCACAATTATTAGAAGAAGTCAGAAATATTTCAGAATCAGATAGTGGTATGGTCGCAGAGGACTTGGAACGTATCCTTCAAAAGCATCGTACCTCAATTCAAGAAGATGAACAGGTTCCAGCCAAGTTTTCAGAACTCGTACCAACCACAGAATCAGACAATCTTGGAGTCGCTGGATTACCAAGACTCGATTCAAACAATTGAATCTACTAATGCTGCTCGGCGTGCATACTCAGTGATTCCAGCTGCTTCGATTGCTTGAATACTGAATCCTTCCAAAGCAAGAGATGCTGCTACTGTTGCATCAACCATACTCTCACGGAGTTTCAAGTAAGGGGTTAAATTATTCTTGATGTTTGCAGCAAAATGCGCTGCTAAAGTTCCAATGAAACTATCTCCACAACCAGTTGGATCTGCGGGGGTGCAATTTGGAACCGCGGATATCTGGATTATCTCACCTTCGATTAGGGCCAAAGCACCTTGAGCCCCTAGTTTCACGATTACTATTCCATTTTCTTTTATCAAATTCAATAATCCAACTGCCGCTAATTTTGGTTCGGAAATCCCTGTTAATGATTCTGCTTCAATTTCATTGACCACGAGGACATCAGTTCGACTGAACACATGTTTTACTTCATCCAAATTCTCAACAATCCATTTTTCCATAGAATCAGCAAGTACGATAACATCATCGTGCATTTGTTCAAGTACTGCTAATTGTAGAGATGGCGCCATATTTGCTAGTAGTAATATGGATGCATTCTTCCACTCAGATGGCACAACCGGAGAATATCCAATAATACAATTTACATGTGTATCAAGAGTCTCCACATCCCCAAAATCAGCACCATAACGAGCGACCCAACGGAATGTTAAATCATCCGACCTCTCAACTCCGGAGAGATCCATCCCTTGACTTTCTAGTCGCTCAATATCAGATTCAAGGAAATCTTTGCCGATTACACCAACTGCACCGATACTTAGTCCTGCGTCCAATCTTTGATTCAATCTACAAGCAGATACTCCGGCAAAGGTTGCAGAACCTCCCAATCCCTCGACAATCTTACCTGCTGGACTCTCTACACTATCATATGCAATACTACCAATCATAACAACATCCACAATTTTCACCCCAATAATTCCTTGTGATTTTCTATGTATTGAATGGTTATTTTTCTTGCCAAGAAATCTTCTTCATCCATTATCTTTCTATGTAATGGAACCAAGTGTTCAACACCAGTTAATATGGTCTCATCTAAGGCAGAACGCATTCGTGCGATTGCATCTTCTCTAGTCGGCCCCCAAGCCAATAATTTAGCCAATAAACTATCGAAGCAGCCTGGCATCTCATAACCAATATGGGCATGGGTATCTACGCGAATTCCATAACCTGCAGGGAAATGGCATTGCCATAATTTTCCAGGTGAGGGGATAAATTGAATTGGGTCTTCTGCATTAAGCCGACATTGAATGGCATGACCAGTCCACTCGATATCGGATTGCTCAAGACTAAGGGACTCGCCTTCTGCAATTTTTATTCCCAATTGCACCAGATTATGGCCGGTTATCATTTCTGTGACCGTATGTTCTACCTGTACTCTAGGATTAACTTCGAGGAAGTAGAAATCGCCATTTTCATCTCTTAAGAATTCGAATGTTGCTAAGCCCTTGTAACCAACAGTCTCGGCACCACGGCATACTAAATCTCCAATTTTTTCCCTTTCATGGGCATCCAACCAAGGACCTTCTTCTACTAATTTCTGATGCCTTCTTTGAATACTACAGAATCTCTCGCCAAAATGAATGGCTTTCACTCCGTCACCTAGTACTTGAAATTCTACATGTTGTGCACCTTCAATGTATTTTTCAACGAATACTCGTTCATCTCCAAAGGCACTGCGAGCACGTGAACGGCAGAGGTTCAGAGCCGAAGTAAATTCTCCTGCCTGTTCTACGATTTGCATGCCTATTCCACCGCCGCCTGCGGCTGCTTTGATGATAACGGGATAGCCGATTTCATCGGCTAATGCTGATGCAACTTCGGCTTCTGAAATAGGTTCGGAACTACCTTTAGCAACTGGAAGGCCCGCTGCCTCCATTGCAGCCCTTGCTTCTATCTTATCTCCAAGTAATGTAATGACATCGGATGAAGGGCCAATAAATGTAATACCCTCTTCTTCTAATCTGCGTACAAAGCCAGCATTTTCTGCAAGAAACCCATAACCTGGGTGTACTGCATCTGCCTCAACGCTCTTTGCTGCGGCAACTACTGCCTCAACATCAAGGTATGAATCAAGAGGGTTATCGCGATAGATTGGAACGGCGATATCAGACTGCATGACTGCAAGGGAAGAACGGTCTTCCCTGCCATGAATAATTGCCACTTCGATTCCTAATTCCCGAAGTGCTCTGAGGATTCTTAGAGCAATCTCTCCTCGGTTGGCAATTAACACCCGCTTGAATCCCATTAACTCCCTCCAAATGTCGAAGGGAGATGAACTCAGCGGTTGCAATTCCACACTTCATTACCTTCTAATATTGAGTTCTCAGGGGTAAGGTTCATTCGTATCAACACCTGATGCCCCGTCAGGGTGGTGCTTATGGGAACAGGACAAGATACGGTCGAGCGGCTTTCAGGAAAGGACCTAACTGGAGATGGCATTGTCATCAATTTGGTCGTAGTTGGGTCGAGTACCTTCTATGACTTCTCAATCGTTGAAGAGCATCTGGATAATTGGGTCGAAGTTGCAGGATGGCCTGATTTGATTATCGTTGGTGGTGCGAGCGGTGTAGATTATCTGGTTGAAAGGTGGGCTGATAACAATAACGTAGAGATTGCAGTTTTCCGTGAAGCATGGGTTGCAAACCGCCAAGGGCTTGAAGATGGTGGCAGAATTGAAGCAAGGGAATCTTTAGTCGAAGATTTACTTTCCAAAGCAACCCATCTAATCGCTTTCCCAGAGAGCCGATCAAAGTGGACTAAAGTTGCAATCGAAAAGGCACGTGAAATGGGGATACCAACTAGTGTTTTGGAATTAGCATAACACTCTATGAGCGAAATTCAACTCAAATTAGGTTCAATATACATCACGAAGGTATCGCTTTTCTTCGCGCATCATAATCTTCTCAAAGTAATGAGTTGCATCCTCCAAGGATAATCCTCCATGGTCTTGAGCGATTTGAATCAAGGCCTTATGGACATCCTTGGCCATGTATGTTTTATCACCACAAATGTAGAAATAGGCACCATTGGAGAGCCATTGCCAAATTTCCTCACCGTTCTCAACCATCCTATGTTGGACGTAGATTTTCTCAGCTTGGTCTCTTGACCATGCCGTAGTATATTTGTGAAGGGTGCCATTTTTGAGCCAAGATTCGATTTGTTCGCTATAATAATACTCGGTCTTTTCCGACTGGTCTCCGAAAAATAACCAGTTCCTTCCATCCCCAGAATCAAATTCTCTCTGTTCTAAGAAGGCTCTGAATGGTGCGATTCCAGTACCTGGTCCAACCATGATAATATCAGTGCTTTTGTCTGCAGGTAGAACAAAAGATTTGGTCGGAGACATAAATATCCGAACTGGGGTCTTGTCTACTTCGACTTCATCAGCCATGTAAACAGTACAAAGGCCGCCGCGAAGTCTGTCATGGTGCTCATAACGTACTATCGCAACTGTCAATTCGACTTTCCCAGGGTGTGCATCTAAACTACTAGCGATTGAATAAAGGCGTGGTTTTAATTTATCTGCTAAGCCAAGCAATTCTTCAGGGCTATGTAACGCCCCAAATTGTTCAATAACGTCGATATAATCTCTAGACCAGATATAATTCTCCATCGCTTCTGCATCTTCAGTGAGATTCTCGACAATTGCCCTTGGGCTGGATCCTTGAGAAATAGACGGGTAATTATCAGGCCAGTCATCAGATTCTCCTGACCAATTCCAAGAATTGTTTTCATCACCTAAAACTGAACTTCTACTTCTTGAGGTGATCCTAGCGCTCATCATCCCTCTTTCTTCAGGGATTCTCTCAAGTAAACTATTGATGAATTTCTTGTTGACTCGGTGTATTTCAACATCGGTGAGTAAAGCTTGGCGCAGGCTTTTTTCTCCATTATGTGTAGTAACCTGCATCTGCCCATCCCATCCTGTACAAGCAAGAATAGCCTCCACAGTTTGAATTGGGTTTTCTCCGATTACCCCCAGAGCATCGCCGACCTTGTATTCAAGACCCTCGTCTGGTAAATTAAAAACAAGATGTCGAGTTTCTTTTGTTGCTCCTTCGCCGTTCAGTAATCTGTTTTCAGATATTTTTGAAGAGTATGGATTCTTCGCACTAAATGTCGTTGCCATGTAATCACCGCGGGGAAAACACCCTCTTCGGCGGCGGCGACTCGACCTTCATTCATCAATATTAGGTAAGTCATGTGCATATCCATTCAGCACTGACGCGCTGAAACAGTCAAACCACAAAAGCCCCTGCACGGGTTATGGCGGTGAAGTTGGAATTCCTTGGAAGTGGCAATGCCTTCCTTCCACAAGGAAGATTTCACTCCTTACTACTAATCAATGATTCAATTCTCATCGATTGCCCCCCCACTGCTTTGGCCTCTTTACGCCGTATCGAATTATCGCCTTCAAAATTAAACAGTATTATGTTCACCCATTGGCATGGTGACCATGTCTTTGGTTTCCCTTTTGTAATTCTAGAAAGAAAGTGGATTTCAGATAGGAGTGGAGCAGAACCACTAGGAATACATGGCCCAAAAGGGTGCAAGGCGCGCCTATCTGCACTTTGTGAAACCGCATATCCAAGTAGTATGGAAGAACGACTAAAGGAATTTGACTGGGATGAAGGTTCCAATGGCAATATTCTGAATAATCCCAAATGGAAATTTGAGCGCTTTGCTGTCGAGCATGATACTGAAGTTGATCCTCATGGCTATGTATTAACTCATTCATCTGGACTATCGCTGATGCACACAGGGGATTCAGGACCCTGCGAGGCGATTGAAAGTAGAGTTGGAAGGTGTGATGTTGTGGTCATTGAGATGGGGGTTCCAGACCATGTTCCAACATCTCAACACTATAGCCCAAAGAGTATTTTGGATATTTCTCAAAGTAATCCCAACACGATTTTTCTAGTTACTCACACCTTCCTTGACGACCCTTCAAGTCCACTGACGGCAATAATCTCGAATGTATTGCCTAAATTACCACCTAATGTAATTCAAATATCAGATGGAGATAAATTCCTTTTGGATTCATCGGGCCTCAATAAAGTGTAAATAATAGTGGTTTAATTATCAATAAATATGATATTTAATGGCACCTTTATGTATCTTGCCAATTGGAGCGAGTAGAAAGTCTTCATATACTCCAAAAAATGTTCCCTTTCTGATTCCTTCATTATAATCTTAGAACATAATTGAATTTTAATAAATGATTCATGCATAATCAATTAATCCTTGTAAACTCATTATGTTTTGTAGTGGATACTATGAGGGGGTTTTCTCCTCTCAATTTAAGAGTAAGTGTAAAAAACGCACGACTAGTAGGTAATAATTAGTTACTTGTTGATGCCAAGCGCTGATTTCAATGATTCAATATATTAAACATCTGCAGAGTAAATCCCATTCACGATGAGGCTGATGCCATAGTTCCTATATACCCCCCTCGGACTAGGATGCCTCATCAGGTGGCTGAAGTTGGCTGAGGAAATATGATTCTCAATTGAAATCAAGGAGATGTTACAAAATGGGAGAAAATATTTTCGATAATCTTCTGTCCCATCCTAGTCTCTTTGTCAATAAAGAAGTCTTGAGGCATTCTCACCATCCAAGTGAACTCCCGCATAGAAAGAAAGAAATTAAAGCCATTCGGTTCAATTTGGTTGAGGCTCTGAAAGGTCAAATTCCTTCCAACATGGTTCTTTACGGCGTAACTGGTGCTGGAAAAACTGCGGTTACAAGGTTCATCTGCTCACAACTTGAGGGCAAGGGTAAACAAATCGGCAAGTCGGTTAACCCAGTACATGTCAATTGTCGTACGATAGACACCCAATATCGCGTCCTTGCTTTCCTTGGAAACTCATTATTAGAAGATAATGAAAAAGAAGATATTCCATTCACCGGTTGGCCAACAGACAGGGTGTTTGAAGAATTAGTTAAGAGGATGAATGAACGCGGTGGCGTACATGTTATCGTTCTTGATGAAATAGATCATTTAGTGAAGAAGGTTGGAGATGACCTACTCTACAACCTATGTAATATCAATGATGATTTGAAGAGAAGGGGCCAAGCCAGATGCTGTGTAATTGGCATAAGTAATGATTTGAAGTTTACCGAATACCTCGACCCCCGCGTTAAAAGTCGTTTAGGTCAAGAAGATGTCATTTTTTCACCATATGATGCTGTACAACTGAAAGATATTCTCGAAGACCGTGCTGAGATTGGTATCAAAACTAATTCTCTCAGTGAAGGTGTTTTGCAACTATGCTCTGCTCTTGCAGCCCAAGAACACGGTGATGCTCGAAGAGCATTGGATTTGCTTAGAGTATCTACTGAAAAGGCTGAGCAATCCGGTTGTGAAACAGTAGAAGTACAACATGTAAGGATGGCTCAAAACCAAATTGAATGCGATCAGATAACTCCGATAATCAAAACTCTCCCTCCACAACAAAAACTAGTCCTCTACTCTGTGCTTCTCAATGAAAAGAATGGTCTCTCAAATATTGCAACTGGTGAAGTCTATGAAATCTACAGACAGGCCTGCCAACATTATGGCACGAATAACCTCACTCAAAGAAGAATAACTGACCTACTCTCCAATCTTGATATGTTAGGGTTAATTAATTCGAAAACCGTTAGCCGAGGGCGTTATGGAAGAAGTAAACAAATCAACTCATGTATGCCAATTTCCATCGATGCTACCTCATTAATGATTGCATCAGATGAAGCACTTAGTGCGGTTGATTCAGGTTCGTACAGGTTCCAAACTCGCCTGTGAAGCAAGCCGAGCCACTTAAACGAGAACCGATGGTCGGCGTGGCCATGTCAGAGACTGAGAAGGGCGAGGCTGAAGGCGGCTTCATCAATTCCATCCTCAATCCGGGTCGCAGCATTTCGGTTTGGTTTTTCGCGTTAGGGGCTTGGATCTTACTATTGGGAATACTCAACGTACTTGTGATGGCACATCCAAGTGGCAAAGTCTCCTGGGTCGGTTTCTTGAGCCTTGGTGCATTTGGGGAAATTTTGTTTACTGAAACAAGTGGTCAAGGATTCCACATCTTAGGTGATAGTGCATTCCTAACTATGGGGCTAGTGCTCATTGGACTAGGAGCAAAAGGCATCAATACCCATTTTGAAGGTGGCATGGCTGCATGGCTGAAAAACCTCTTTGTCAACGACTATTGGCTAGCAATGATGAATGCCGAAGAGGGTGGTTGGAGGAAAACATTCTCCTCATGGCTTCTAGCAATTGGAATCATTTTCTACTTTTATTGGGGAATCGCCCACACTGGATGGATTGATCCTGGTGTCTATTCTGTCGCTGCAGCATTAATTGGGTTCGGTATTGCCTTATTCATTATGCCTGCAGAAGATGGCGAAGTTGCGCCGATGGACTAATTATCTGTGGCCATTTTTGGAAAATACTGCGTCCATCACACCTAGTATGATACCCTTCCATAACCAAAGGCTCCAAAAAGCCAGAATCAAGGGCAATTGAACACTGTCAATAATCTTGGTTTTCAGACTGCCCCTTCCAAGGTATCCCTTTGATAACTTGATTCCTAGCAACAGATAAATTGCTATCATCGCTAACATCAGTTGACTACCAAGGGCAGAATAATCAAACTCCACATCGGTCAATCCAATTCTAAGCAGTTGAAGAAGTGCACCTCCAAGAAAAGGAGCTAAGGCAAGTACAAACCAAGAACTCCCCATGAAATCAAATCCTGGACCTTGGCGCTTCCTCTGAGGGTAATTACGAACAATCCTCATATGGGCACGAGCATCTCTTGCACGCTTGCGCAAGAATATCCGAAGAGATGATTCGGCAACATGTTGCACGATTGCATCAGGTGTATGGATGATTACTCCACCTGAATCAACTAATTTCAGGGAAACTTCCATGTCCTCAGCATGATACCATTCAGGGTTAAAGCCACCAATTTGAAGCAAGCGTTCTCTCAGAAACATACTACAAGGGCCATTTGCAAGAGTAGTTCTTCGGGAACGCTTCAGGTACTTACTTTCAATTTCCTGAGCCCTTATTCGACTTACCACTGTATCTCCTTCTTCAAAAATAACCCGCCCAGCTACACTAACAACATCCTCATCATCAATTCCCTTTGATTGTTTAACTAGATTTTCAATCCAGGTTGAATGAGGCTGGCAATCAATATCTGTTATCGCGACCCACATCCCTTTTGCCATTTTCAAAGCATGTTGACGGGCTGCAGATAGCCCACTTGCCGGTAATTGGACAACATGAACCGCAATTCCCTTCTTTCCCTCGGGGTCGTGCCAATTCTGAAGGTATTCACCACTTGAGTCGCTTGAACCATCATTTACTGCAATTATCTCGATATTAGGATAACTTTGATTCACTAATGATTGCAAACAATCGTTGACCCATTTCTCGGCATCACGTACAGCGACAGTAATGCTTACCATTGGATATTCACTCAAGGAATCACCTCAAAAGCAGCAAACATTTCTCTGCAACGTTGCTTCACAGTTTCATCACTAATTCGCACCACCACACCTTTGTTTGGTTGACCATATATGAGGTAGCAATCTAATGGTAACATCATATGAATTGGGATGGGAACGAGGTCCTCTTCTCCATCCACCACCACCAACACTGTGCCATCTGAATTTACAGATTTACGACAAGTTTTTATCAAATCTGATGAGATAATACCAGGTGGGTTTGTACAATGAATGATTGCTTCCCAACCTTCTGTTGAAACTGTTTCTGATTCATCGAGAAGTTGTCTTTTAGTTCGGCCATCGATAAATCCAATCCATGGGCGAACTCCTATCTCTAACATAGTTTGAACGCATACATCTCCAACTGCTATGATGCTCGAAGAATTTGGGATTTCTTCCAATGCTTTCCGCATTGCTAATTCAGGGTATTCTTCTGGACCTTCATATAGAATGCCCATTGGTTGCTTAAGTGAATCATCCAGTACTTTCGGCATCTTTCGGTCTTGGTCATTATCGACCAGCCATGGATTCCCATCTCTATCAATAATTCCAGCCCTTATTCTTGTACTGCTGATTATTCCTCCTGCACCATCTTCAATATGGGGAGCAACAATGATTTCCAAGGCTTCCAATCCTGCTGCATAACGTTGCTCATTTATCGATAAACAATTTCTCTTGGTCTCAATAGTGCAAGCAATCGCATCACAATCCTTTCGATGTGGTGCTGGTCCAAATTTATCTCTAAGAATATGAAGGCTGATTCGATCTCCATGTTTCAATTCAGCCCATTCGGAAAGTTCATCCATGCGCCTGTCTAGTTCTAATGGAATACCTACCTTATCTGAAACCATCTTGTCATCGGTTATCCAAACTTCAACATGCTGAGATTTTGAAAGTGCTAAATCGAGCAGATAAATATGGCCAGCATGGAATCTGTCAAAGGTTCCACCTACCAGACAACGGCTGAATTGTCTTGCCATCAAAGAAGTGGCAGGGAGGGAAGGAGATATTCCTTGTGTAAGATAGAGTGAGCCCCGGTGTGTAACAGCCCTCCTCACAGTCTCCTCAGGGGCATGACCCTCACACCAGGGCATCTGTACGACCGAGGGGTTGTCTCACATTCATCCTCTCGTCGGGCAAGGACCCAAACTCAGTCGATAATCACGCCGCCAGTTTGCACCAGACATCATCTCCCGAAGGATCCCCCTGGTCTTCGTTGACGGCTAAATGCCACACTCATTGGTACCGTACTCTCATCACGTCTACCCGGCGGGGTAGTTGCTCCAGTCGGTGTTGCTGGTGTGGCAAGATGTCCTGACAGCCTATGCTTCTTCAATGATTCGATATCAAGGCAGCCTTGCTTGTGTGGACTCTAATAGCCCAGAATGGAAACCACTGACGCGTATATCCAATCTTGCCTGGACCATTTCATCGCAAGAAAAGCCTTCAGGTGTCAAGTCTAATATCCCCCACTCATCGACTGGTCTAACCAACCATGAAACTGCTGGATGGGTTCTACCGCATTTTACTGCGCTTCCTTGTTCCAAGTCTTCTATACTTTCTATCAAATCTAAGAGATGTGAACTGCCTTCTCCTTTTTCATTTTCAAGATTCACAAAGTGATGTCGTATTGAAACTACTAAATTCATATCCATCCCTGGATGTTGACTATCCGCACCTGGTAACCTTCCTTCCTCTGTTGGTGGCCTTAGGCAAGCAGCAGCCCATGAAATTGGTTGTTCCAATAACCAGCTTCTTCCATCTTCATCTTCGAGTTGTCGCGACAATGCTTCGATAGAGAGATGAGCCCACCAATCAAGAGGTAATGCTTCGAATGAATTTCGCATTGAGTCAAGCCTCATTGTCTTTCCATCTGTTGTCCACTTCAGGATTGAAAGCCAGTGCCTCAATGGGTGACCTGAACGCAAATTGATGGCAACTTCTTCAATTGGCTTTGACCATGATTTCTTGAGAAATCCTTGACAAGCACACCATTTCATACCTTCTAATACTGGCCCAATATCTTGAGTTGGGTATGCTTGCCATGCTTGGTATGCCCAAACAGCCATGGCTTTTCCTAAATGAGGGATAATCCACGGCGCAACTGCTAGGATTTGTTCTGCACAAACTGCTGCATCTGATTTTTCTTTGCACCATCTCCTCATCTCAATAACTGCATCAGGTTGCAGAATCATTGTTTTCCGTATCACTTGACTGGCGTGAATCCTCCATTCTGGTGTGGCTCGGGCCAATAATTTCACCAGCTCAGAAAATGGCACTTCTTCAGGGGGTAGCAACTCTATCCATTCAGAATTTAGCCATCTTGAAATTCTTTGCCATCTTGACCACCTGTGCTCTTGGCTACTAGCAATCCATGCTGCTAATGGAAATTTGCTTTCATGTCTATTCGCCCAATTTTCCTCACCCTCGGGGAAAAGAGAGCAAGCAACCCATAATGCTTCCAATTCATCATCCGGTGTTTTGACCAAGTCAAAAGATTCCGATAGGGGAATTATGTCAGATGGTTTCCAAGGTCGTGTCCAATTATCAGGTGGTGCAATCAACTCTTCTTTCTGTTCTGCAAGCAATATAGGAATCTCAATGTTTGTTGGTAATCTCAATCTCGAATCGGGCCAACCTTCAGGGCCCTCGGCCAAAACTAAACTAGGAGAATTAATTTCATGGGGGGTGATTAGCAACCTGTTCAAACCATTATTTAGTAAAGAACCAAATTTATTTTCATCAAAATCTCGATGGGTTGGCCAATTCAATACCAAAGGTTGCTTCGCATCCTCAATAATCCAATGCATTAATGATTTCACTGCTAAAGAATCCAAACTCTGAATATTAAATGATGCAGGATTCTCATAAATCGGTTCTTCTTGCCACTCTACATCTTGCCAAGATTCCCTGAATCTCTGCCATGTTGTTGTCAGCCTTGAACGCCTCCTTCGACCTCTCCATCCAGTAACTGCTGCTTTTTGTACCTGTGAAAGCCTATCTCTTAATTCAGCAGCAGGTAGTCTTGGATGTACTTCTCTAATCCACCATTGTAGAACTGAAATTGGAATGGGGTTGGATTCGGCTCGGTCAGATAATACCCATGCCCCTTCACTTGCTGCATTTGTCAGTAAAGAAGCAGCATAACGTTCCTGTACTACCGCAACAAGTGGAACTTCTGGTTTCACTGGCTTTGCAGATTCGTGTGCTTCACCCAAATTCCAATCCCCATCACGAAGTAGATTTGGCAATGGAGGGGGGTTCTTCATTTTCGGTTTTTTAAACCAAGTTCCAACAGCCAAATTCTCACTTTTTGAATAATCCAAAGTTCGCCCTCGGATTAATCCTACAACTTGGTTTGCTTCAGTCCAAGCAGCCAATGTCTGCATTGATTGCCCGGATTCAGGTGCTTGGGTAGGCTCTAAAGTTTTGGAATCAAACCAGCGTATTCTTCGCTCGACAGGAGTAACCCAACTGAATTCTAATTCATCCCCTTGGTTTCCACTGGAATCACTAATTATCTCCATCCCTTGATTTGGTATCAACAAAATGCCTTTTCCGGGATTAACCGCGTAAGCCAACAGTAGTGATTCGCCATCTCTAGCAACAATGCATCCTTGTGCTTCTGATGGCACTCCAGTCTTCAGAACTTGTTTCAAGCGAGCCAATTCATCTGACTCAAGTAATTTCATTCCTGATGAGGTTAATCTCTGGTGCGAACCTCTACTCTCACCCTCTCTATCCGCAGAAACATGGCCCTCGCCTCTTAGTTTCTTTAATTCTGCAGATGCGTGTGGTAAACGAAGCCCTGTTTTTTGAGCAGCCTCACTAACAGAGCAACCAGAAATGCTGAGGGTTGTAAGCAGCCTTCGCCGGTAATTACTGCGGATCTTTGCTGGCACCTCCGGTATCCTCCAATTAATTCTACAGGCAGGGGGGGTTATCAACTTGACCTTAACATGCTTTAAACTTACATTTAGTTACGGGTTTCCACTGGAGTTAGACTATTTTTCACACCACGTGCCTCGGTTGGCACAATATTGCACCTATAATGGTCAGTAAGTGTAACCCTACAATCAATTGTAGGCATAACGGTTATATGAGCCCCAGCGTTCCTCTGCCATATCGGGCACCGAACCATGAAGCGGCCGCCCAAAAAACAAAAGGAGGATGATTCAATGAAAACAGTAAGAATACGCGAGAAAATTAAGAAGTTCCTGGCAGAGCGCCCTAGGAACACAGCCGAAATACTTGAGCATATCAATACCACAATGCGCCACGGCACAACAAGTCAACAATTAGGAAACGTACTTTCCAAAGACAAAGACATCGTCAAGGTTGGCTATATCAAGCGAAGTGGAATCCTCTCTGGTGGCTACGATATTTGTGAGTGGGCAACACGCATTTGGGTTTCCGACAACTGCCCCGAGTGGGAAGATGGCAAGCCAATTCTACTCAACAATGATAAAAATGGAAACTCGATATTCAGGTGAATAAAAATATTCACTCTTCGAAAATAGCCAATGCTTCATCCACACTGGCTTCTTCACAGATAATCGCGTGACATGCAGCAGTCATCTTAACCGCTTCCTCAGTGCCTTTTTGGTGAATATTACGGCCTGTAGCAGCACCTTGAGCACCTGAGATGTTAATTTGCTCCCAAAGGCGTTGTAGGAATTCCTTGGCCGGAAGACTGCCCCCCCCAGAACAAATGATTCCTGTTCTACCTGCAGCCTCTACTGCCACAGCTAGACTTTCGGCTTGACTCATATTGTCAAAGGCTCTCGGATAATTGACTTTGGTAAAATCCGCACCAATGCAAAGTGCAACTCCTGCCGCCCCACTGATGAGTTGCGGATCCATCTCATCCTCAACGGCTTCTCCCCTAGGATAAATCCATGTCACAGTAATTAGGCCATTTTCATGAGCCTGGCGAATCAAAGTTGCTGCTTCGGTCAGCATATCATGTTCAAACTCACTACCAAGATATATTGTATAGCCTATTCCAACTACATTTACGCCATTATTGATGAGTGTAAAAACATCATCTATATCCCACATCGCCATACTAACAGGATCTCTTTGCCCCTTTTTCACAAGATGGCTTTTACTATTCATTTTGACTAGGTATGGCACGTCTATTGCATCCATGGCATAACGAGAAATCAATCCTAATTGGCCAGCAAGAACACCAATTGTTCCTTCGGCATGGGCGCGAGCACCAATCTCAAACAAATGTTCTGGATTATTCGATGAAGGGGGGATTTTCACTCCGCCATCAAAAAAATCATCATTCAAATGCTCAATTTTCTGGTCACAAGCAAAGAGGTTCATCCTACCTGTATTGCAAGTTGCAGCAGCCATATTTTCAAGCCAAGACTCGACCATTTCTTCAGGCACATCCATTGGTACAACAACATCCATCTCAATCACCGGCAAAGTCGCCCACAAGGGATTCCTCCTTCAATCAATCCCTAATACAGGGTTCTGATTTACTTGCCATATAATACATATAAGAGTGATTTTATCAACCAATTGATTAAGATGGCTGACAACTTCTTCTATATTTGTTCGAATTGTAATGAAAAAGGGCACAACAGAAGAACCTGCCCTAAATTGAATCCCACTAAGGCAAAAAAGCGTAAATATAGGCTAGAAACAAGGGGTAACAGGAGATGTGGAAACTGTAGCCGCGTTGGTCACAACACAAGAACTTGCCCAAAAACTTATCCAAATCGAAAACAAAAAAAGAAAAAAGATGGAATCAGACGTTGCGCTTACTGCTTTAGGAAAGGTCACAATACACGTTCTTGCCCTCGTCTTCATCCAGACCGTCCCGCCAAGCGAAAGCCCCGTCCAGATGGTAGAAGGGTATGCGGCGAATGCAATAAAGTCGGACATAATAACCGAACATGCCCAAGGCTATTTCCAGAACGAGCGGCCCTCAAAAGGAATCGCCCTAAAGATGGTAAGCGTCGATGTCAGGCTTGCAATAGAATTGGGCATAATTCCCGCACGTGTCCAAAGGTGAACCCAGAGGCAGCGGATGCCAAAAAAGTCTTTCCAAATAGAAACAATCAATTCAAACACTGCAAAAACTGTGGGAAATCAGGGCACAATTCTAGAACTTGTACTCAATGAATCGTCTCAATCCTACTGGTTTTTCCGGAAGTGACATCGATGACTTGCGAAGTCGTCTTAATTCCTTCAGCAAGGTGTTCTACACCCGGTAGATAGCCTGGGCAAACACCAGTTGCGACAAAAACTGCATCAGATGAACGACATAATTCCTCTGCAGTCCAA
Source organism: Candidatus Poseidoniales archaeon (assembly GCA_012959275.1). GTDB lineage: Archaea > Thermoplasmatota > Poseidoniia > Poseidoniales > Poseidoniaceae > UBA226. The sequence continues at coordinate 60,982 of DUDM01000034.1, read as the reverse complement.
AGTCGATCAAGGTCTCCACCAACCATTCCTTCTGCTCTATTACGCTCTTCTTCAGAACGAAATTTTAGTCTGCCTTCAAATACACCACCAAGACCACGTAATGCAGTAGCGGTAATCACTCCCTCTGGAGCAGCCCCAATTCCAAGTAACAAATCGTAGGGACCATCGGCTTCAGAGGCCCAAATCGCTGCAGAAATATCTCCATCACCCATCAAATGCAATTGCGCACCTGCGTCCTTAACTTCTGAAAATAATTGGGCGTGTCTCTCTCTATCAAGTGCTACAACCCGAACCTCTGAAACTGCTTTATCCAAAACCGAAGCAACCTGTTCAAGGTTCCATGCCACTTCAGCATCAAGGCTAATTTCTCCAGTTAAGTCTGGTCCTGCTGCTATTTTGTCCATGTAGCAATCTGGAGCATGTAGCAAGTCTCCGCGAGGGGCGGCTGCAAGTACGGCGATTGAATTTGGACTGTTTGTGGCGCAATTATTTGTGCACTCCAATGGGTCAACAGCGATGTCTACTTTCACTGCATCTGGATGGCCTTGCATATTTCCAAGAGGCTCGCCAATCCACAACATTGGGGCTTCATCTCTCTCGCCTTCGCCGATTGCCACCCTGCCATCAAATGGAACTTGGTCGAATGTTGAGCGCATTGCCTCGACTGCTGCTCCATCAGCGGCCTTACCGTCGCCTTTGCCCCGCCATTCGTCACTGGCGATTGCGGCTCTTTCACAAGCCAACCGGAAATAGTCTGCGAGTTCACCGACTGCTGCCATGTGCTGGGCGAAGCAAGGTAACATGTCAACCCTTGCGTTTCTCTAGTACCAAAATATCGGTGATTTTTGAGGAAGGATACTGTCCTGACTCATCCTTTTCGAGGTACTTCACCATATCCCATGCACATAACAATCCTACACACACACCAGTTAATGCTTCCATTTCGACACCTGTGCTATATGTTGCCTTCACTGATACTGTGCATCTCAAATCGTTTCCTTCCCAACTCCAATCTACCCAGCACCCCTCAAGCGGAATGGGATGGCAATGAGGGACAATTCGTGGTGTTTCTTTTACTGCTTGAATTGCCGCGATTGTTGAGGCCTCGAGAACATCGCCTTTCTTGACATTCTTTGATTGGATTTCTTCAACTGTTGTTTGTTGCAAATGAAGGACTCCAGTGGCTTTTGCCGTTCTCATTATCTTTGGCTTTTGACTTACATCGATTATTCCTTCAACCATTATTTTCACCCCAATCCTGCTTTCCAAGTTGCACCACTTACTTTGATTTCTTTTTTCCACAATGGTGCTTGAGACTTTAGTTCATCGATGAGCCATGAGCAGGATTCGAAGGCCTCCTTACGGTGTGCAGAAGCCACATGGATGCAAACAATTGGCATGTTTGCACTAACAACCCCAATTCGGTGAGCGATAACTATGGATGAAACTCCATGTAGAGAGGTTGATTCATTTGCTAATCTTTCTAAGACAGAAAATAGTTTTTCTTTCCAAGAATCAAACTCCAATGAAAGGACTTCTTCACCTGTATCAAAATCCCTCACTAGACCAAGAAAGGACACTACTGCTCCACAGCCATCAGTCTTCAGATTATGTTTCAACTGGTCTGGGTTGAGTTCATTTTCAACCACCTTGATGGTTATGGATTCCTCGCCCATGGCCGCTCCTAGCAGCCACCACTTCATGCAGGTTGTGCTGCGAACACTTGAAGCCATATCCGCCCAGCCCGAATATGATGCAGGAGGATGTGGTGCAAATTATGGGAGCCGGGTTATCCGGTCTTTCGGCATCTATCCTTCTCGCTAAAGCAGGAAAAGAAGTACACGTTCACGACATTAGAGCCGATTCAGGTGCCCGCTTCGACGGTGACTTCCAAGGGTTAGAAAATTGGAGTTCGGATACCGATTTCCTCGATGAAATGAGAGAATGGGGAATCAACCCTGATGAATTCAAAGCAACTCCTTTCAAAGAAGTAGATATTATTCATCCAGATGATGTAATCACTCAAGCATACGGCCCCAAAGTTGCCTTTAGAGTAGTAGAAAGAGGCACAGCAGAACATACAATCGACCAAGGACTCAAACGTCAAGCCCTAGCAGCAGGAGTAAATATCCACTATAAATCAAGAGTTAAGTCTGAAGATTGCACAATAATTGCAAGCGGCCCTAAGGGTACTTCTGCAATTGCATATGGGGAGGTTTTCAAAACTAGTTTCCCCGACCATGTTTCACTTCATCTCAATGACAAACTGGCACCCGGAGCCTATGCTTACCTAATCGTAATTGATGGAATAGGATTAATTTGCACCTGCCTATGGAGAAAGCAATCCAAGTCTGAGCGCTTCCTAAACGAGACAGTCGCTTGGTACCAACAACACTACCCTGACCTAGACATGCAACCCATCAAAAGGGTCGGCGGAAAAGGAGATTTCACAATCAATGATAATTACAAAGTAGATGGGAGATATTACGTTGGAGAAGCAGGCGGTATGCAGGATTTCATGTGGGGTTTTGGAATGAGGTATGCGATAACCAGCGGAGTTCTTGCAGCTCAGGATATCTTGGGAGGTCAAGATTACGATAAACAAGTTCGGAAGATTCTCCTCCCTCTGATAAAAACTTCAGTGGCAAACCGCTTTTTGATGAATCGAATCGGCGACAAAGGAATGAAGAGAGTTTGTTCTAAATGGATGAAAGACCAGAAGAAAAAGAAAGACGGCCTCAAATTTATCGAAAGAATATTCCGTGGAAGTATTTGGAGAAATATGGTCTATTCTACATTTGGAAAAGCGATGCTATCTCGAGAAGTTAGTAAAGATGGTAGAAAATTCAGAAAACTACCTTTCAGAAAAGATTTGAAACACGATAGATGGCAACAGAGTGAAGCCGCAATTGCAGTGGGAAAGCGTTGGGATGAAGTTCGTAAGAGTGGTGGGAAAGCCAGTTTTACAGAAGACAATCCCACTTCATGAACGAACCTTGAGGGACTTTGCGGCTGCAATTAGGGCGACTGCACCAAATGCAAAAACAATGATAAATGATTTCCAAATCAATGGATTTGAAAGACCCCAACCTCGCATCATGATAGAGCGGAATGATTCTGCTGCCCATGTTGTAGGCAATAACATGCTGAATTCTTTCAGTCCAAATGGCAAGGCTTCAACAGGCCATAAAATCCCCGACAACAAGAGCACTGGGAAAATAATCGGCAATACCAACTGCAATGCTTGAAATTCACTTTTGGCCTTTGTGGATAAGAATAATCCAAGACACATTGCTGCCCATCCAAGTAATAACCCAAGGCTAAATAACAGCAATAATGAGCCATGCATTGGGATATCAAATACCATAACTGCAATTCCAATCACTACTGAAACTTGGCCCACAATAATGAATGAAAAGGCTGCAAGGTGCCCAATCAATACCTCAGATGGTTGAACTCCGGCAGCAAATAGACGGTCAAGTGTGCCATCATTTCTCTCCCCCACAAAGGCCATTGTAGTCAAAATGATTGAAAACATAAAGCACACTAATACCATAATTCCAGGAGCCAAGAAATCTATAAATTCGGATTCGGATTCACCATGAATCGGTTCTGCAATTTTGAGGGATAAACTCGGTGCAGACTGTTGTAATGCAGTTCTAACCTCATTGATTATTGTCTGCATTATCTGCTGATTCGAGGCGTCGAAATGTATTGTCAAAGAACTTCCATTTGATTCAATAACTGCCCATGCTTCACCGTTTTCGACTTGTTCTTTTGCGGCTTGTAAATCCGAATAATTATGCGTAACCAAAAGTTCTGATTCCTCAAGTTCAGAAAAAATTGGATGCTCCCCTACGGTAATTACATCCAGATTAGTAGGTGATGCTCCGATGGCAAACCCAAATAATAGAATCTGAATAGCCGGCATCATTATGATAAAAGCAAACATCCTGTGGTCTCTTCGAATAGATGCAAACTTGCGAGAGGCAATTGCCCCAATTCGGTTCCAGTTCATGCTACCACCTCTCGCTTGCACAAGGTTAGGAAAACATCCTCTAAGGAATTAGAATCGTGTTCATCCATTAATTCAAGAGGACCCTCTTCGGCGAGTAATCTGCCATCACGCATCAGACCAACTCGGTCGGCCTTGCCCGCTTCATCAATATAGTGAGTTGTCAAAACTATGGTCGTACCATGATCAGCAATAGTCCGAAGATGTTGCCAAATTCGGGCTCTTAATTCAGGGTCAACTCCAACCGTTGGCTCATCGAGTAAAAGTAAACGCGGTTCATGTAAAAGTGCTACAGCGAGGGAAACACGGCGTTTTTCTCCTCCTGATAATTTGCCAACTATCCTTGAAAAATCTGGCAAGTCAAGAAATGATTTCAGCCATTTCCCTCTCTCTTCAATTTTTTGTTTAGACATTTCATGTAAACGGCCATGAAACGTCAACGTCTCTGAGATATTCAAATCCAAATAAAGAGCCAATTCTTGGGGGGCATAGCCAACATCTGAGCCTGGAATGTGTGCATTAGTGTCAAGAACATTGATTTCACCTTTTTCTGGAATTAAAAACCCGAGTATTACATTCAGTAAAGTGGTTTTCCCACATCCAGATGGCCCTAGTAAGCCGTAGATACTGCCCTCATCCACATTCATATCCAAAGAATCCAAAACACGTATCTTTCCATATCCGCGCTTCAATCCAGATATCCTAATCGCCATGCTACTTGGAAGGAAAGGTAGTCTGTAAGCCTTGTCTTTCTATGCGATTGGTTCTTGAATACATCGCATCTCGCCGAGGACATGGACAACCAATACAACCTGAAATTCGAGTCAATGCCCAACCACCTCGTAAACTATGCAGTCACTGAAAATGGAATCGCAGTCATTGAATTGGCTTCAGATTCTGCAGGAGCACCACTAGAAGGAGATGGCCAAGGGCCAAATACCTACACTCACGAAATGATGTGCGATATCGATACAGCAGTCGTAAAGGCGAGATTCAACGACAGTGTAACTGTCATCATGTTCACTGGACACGGCTCCAAGTTCTTCTCCGCTGGTGCATCCATCCAGATGCTCAACAGTGTCACACCTGGATTCAAATACAATTTCTGTCTTCACGCAAATGAAACATTATCCCGCTTAGAACAAACTTCCAAGTTGGTAGTTTGCTGCTTGAACGGTCACGCAGTAGGTGGCGGTTTGGAAATAGCAATGGCAGCAGATATTCGTATCGCTCGCAAGAATGCAGGTAAACTTGGACTGCCCGAAATCAACTTGGGTGTTCTCGCTGGAACTGGTGGAACCGCTCGCTTAACACGCCTTATCGGTAAGGCAAAAGCACTGGAATTCATGGTTACAGGACAACTACTCTCTTTCGAGGATGGTGAAAATATGAACCTCATCAACCACATCTTTGAGGGGGATGCAGACCAATTCCGTACTGACTGCCTTGACTGGTGCAGTCAATTCACCCTCCCTAACAAGGCTGTCAAGGCTGTTGGAAATATCAAGCGCAGTTGCCAAACTGGTCCAGAGATTCCATTCGAGTACCACTTAGCCCTTGAGAGAGAACTCCAAGCCTCACTCTTCAACAGTAGCGATGCCAAAGAAGGAATTGCAGCCTACGTAGAAAAGCGAGTTGCAAACTTTACTGGTAACTGAAACACATTCATTGACCTGAATGCACACGCCTTGATGTGGCGCAGAGCTTGCAGTTGGAGGTCCGTCTGCCAGAAGGGCATTGGGCGGGGGACTTGACGAGGTTATTTCCCCAAGCAATGTTGAGAATTGAAGAGCATATGGCACTAGGAAAAGGTCGAGGAAGTGCAACTGCAACAATCCGTTGTCGCGATACTTCAACAGTTCATACTAGCATCAATTCATTGGACTCTATAATGAACGTCATTGTCTTGGAACAATCAAAAAGTGGGATTCGATTTAGAGTTGAGATTGCTAAAGGTGGGGGGGGCTTTCTAAAAGCATTAAGGAAAATTGGATTAACTCCAAAAACACCTTTTGAAATTCGAGATGGCTGGGTTGAATGGAGCATTGAATGTGACCAAAATAATGCGCGGAATTTAATTGAAGAACTGAATGAAGACCAAATACCTCATAAAATTCTCAGCATTAAGTCAAAAGAGGGTGAATCCTTACTGACTGAAAGGCAACGACAAGTCTTCGAATTAGCCTTAGCAGAAGGCTACTTTGACAAACCAAGACGAATCAGCCAAAGCAATATGTCAGAAATACTCAATATCTCAAAATCAACATTTAATGAAATTTTACAAAGTATGTCAAGTAAAATAATGAATGAATTTGCCGCTGAAATCCGCAAACGATAGCCCGTACATGTTCGGGCATCATTCAAGGAGGAAGAGCATCTCCGAGAATCATGGGCGAGTTACCGACGACCTTTGATGAATGGGTAGACAACTTTGGAGATTGGCAGAAAATGGTCGGTTTCGACCCTGCTTGGATTGGCGACTTTGATTTATCGATTAAATTTGATTGGGAACGTGCTGGTGAAGTCATTGAATTCGGAGACTATGAGGGTAGAAAGAAGTGGGAACGCTCATTACAAATCCCTCACCAAAACATTCGAGATGGCCTACTAAGCATGATTACTGTTCAAGGTGATACAGAATTCGCAAGTGTCGAACAACAAAAGCACCTGCTAGAAAGTGCGCCAAGCGATTACGACCGCTATGCAGCAGCTCGTATTATGGCAGAAGAACAACGCCACGGTTGGCAAATGTGCTACTTACTCATGACCTATTTCGGACAACAGGGAGCCCGTGAGGCCCAGAAGTTATTGGAAAGAAATGCCCAAGAGGGTAGCCGACTTCTCGGTGCCTTCAACAGACCAATGCCTCATTGGCTAGATTTCTTCTGTTACACCATGTTTGTGGACCGAGATGGAAAGTTTCAACTTGGGATGCTATCAACTTCCAGTTTCAAACCGCTGGCTGCTAGTATGGGCCCAATGCTGAAAGAAGAATCATTCCATCTTGGAACTGGAGCCAATGGGCTACGCCGAATAATCAAGGCAGGAGTAATCCCCTTAGATATGCTACAGCGATATTTCAACAAATGGGTTTCCACAGCCCACGACCTATTCGGTACCGATTCAAGCAGTGCTGCAGAATGGGCTTATGTTTGGGGAATCAAAGGACGCTGGGATGAGCGTGCTAAACTCGAATCTGGACAAGAAGTTTTCAAAACAAGTCTCAATGAGGAAAGTCGTCAGCACTATCATGATGAAATAGTTGCAGAAGTTGATAAAATGAATGGATTATTACCTGAAGGTACACCGCCGCTTTACGTTGCTCATGAAAACTTCAACCGCGACATCGGAGACTATGCCAACAAGCGCTACATGGTAGACGGGAATGCATTCGAAGGCTCCGACGAAAAATGGGCAAACTACACCTCTGAATTTCTACCAACATCCCAAGACGAAGAAGACCTGAAGGAATTATTCAAACAAGAGTGGGTCGAACACCGTGCTCCTACTCGAATGATGATAGAATCAGGAATCGGCCAAATAAAGGCGTGATTTCATGATACCTGTTGCCTTGTACGGCATTGACGTAGAAGGTTGTGAAGAATTTTACCAGCAATTTTCTGAATTATTGGATGCAACTGATGATGAAAAATACGTAGAGTTGTTATTCCAAATAGAAGGGGAATTATGTTTTGAGCATCTTCAGCAAATTGACCAATGGAGTTCAGCAACACCACTCGCTCTCCCTGTGGAAGTTGTTCAAGAAATTCTCTCGGTTCTGAATATCATCAATTATCCTGATGTTTCACTTATCGAAAGCTTACTAAGCATTGATGGAATTGATTTACGGCGCCTCTCTGAATGGCTTCATTTTACCACCCTAGTCTACCCAATATGGTCCAGCGATACCTGTGCAGGCCTGCGAAAACTTGGGTTAAATGCCCCCTTTGAAGAGGATATTGCAGCCTTCGGCCTCTATGTTCAATTGATAGAGGGAATTAAGGAATATGCGCCAATGGATGCCTTGCCAGAATCTCCATTGCCACGTCAGAGGTTACTAGAACTTGCCCTTGCTGAATGGTCCCGTAGGCAATAGACTCAATTCAATCACCACCTGTGGCTATACGAGGCACATGTCAGAAACCACCATCCCACGAATGATGGATATGGATGGGCCCGACTCATCAAGGGGTCTTCAGATAGCCTTAGTGATTGGAATTGGTCTACTCATCACTACTGCAGGATATGGCCTCATCTCTTGGGGTTTTGAGCCTGAAGAAAGCCTCGATACAGACAATGATGGCATGCCTGATACATGGGAATTAGAATACTCGGGTGACCCAAAAGTTACTTCACCAGATGGTAGAACAAGCAAACTCGTTGGCCTTGATTACAATCTAATCGATTCAAATGCAGACCCAGACCATGATGGACTAACTAATTTGCAAGAGTTCTGTTGGCCCTTGAGCATCGAGACATGCGATATTGAAACTGTATTGGCAAGAGGGGTGACCCTCAACCCACAAAACTCTGATAGCGATGGAGATGGCATTCCGGATGGTATGGAAATCATTCTTTGCACTCGTCAAATGGCAAATGGCACAAGGGGTGATGATGGGCTATGTCTCGACTTCTCACCTCTAATCGCCTCGGATACAGATGTCGACCAAGACGGCGTAGATACGAATGCAAATGGCCAATTAGAAGAAGATGAAGAATTAAATTCTAGTACCGAAATATGGTTTGGTGCACCAGCCTCATGGCTGGTCGAAATAGACGGGCTTTGGAGAGAAGGCCTCGACCCCCTACTGGCAGATAGCGACCTAGACGGTATTCCCGATGGAGTGGAATTAGCCTGGCAAATGGATCCACTCAATTTCTTAGATGGTGTAAATGACTTAGATATGGACGGCTTCAATGGCCTTTTAACTGCACGAGATGAATGGCTAATAAATGCAGATTCTGCAATTGGCGGAACATTTCTTATCAACACATCTGGCAAATATATTTCACTGCGAAATAAAACTTTGATAATGCCTAGCACGGCAAGCAGTATCGCTACACACAGTTCTGGGAGTTATTGGTTAGGTGATTCTGAAGGTATCCAATTCAGTGAAGGAAATAGAATAGGCTTTACGGAAGTGAACCATTTACTACTTCATGAAGGAGCACAACATGGTTGGTTAGCGGTGGCAGACTCAACTGGTTTGTCAATTATTGAAACTTTAATTGATGGAAATGCAACAAGTGAGCCTGAACTTCTAGTCACTGGGAAAATTGATGACTTGACACTATTACCGGAAGCATCAGGAACAACAAGGTTGGCTTTTTTGACATCAACAAATCGATTAGGAGTGCTGGAACTATCATCAGATGGAACTTTAATTTCTCAGTGGGATGCTTCTGACTTCATCGAAGACTTGGGTAGTGATTTTCAAGCAATCGAGTTTTCTGGAGAAGGAGTTTGGGTTGCCGTAGATTCAGCACTGATTCACGTCAAGACCCTCGACCTATTGGATAATCAGCCATATTCAAACTGGAAAGTCGGGCCCTTTAGCGACCCTTCAACTGAAGTTCCATTCTCCAACTTATTGGCTGACCAAGAAAATGAAGGAGCAGTTATGGGCAGCAGAGGAAATACGATGATCCATCACTTTTCAGAGGATAATATCTTGGATTCTAATTCTTTATTCGAAGAAGATAGAGGAGAATTGTCAGCATTAACAAGAAGCGCTGCTAACGAATGGTGGTTTTCAACTAATGAAGGTGTCTGGTCATATGATTTCAACAAGCATGTAGATTCTAGATTGTCAAATGATGCTTTATTGTTATCCGAGGTCTCAACTATATCAAATCTAAATGGCCAACTATTTGTTGCCACGTTAATAGGTAATTATTCCGGAATTGCACCCCTTGACCCACGCCTCAACGATAGCGATGGTGATGGCTGGATTGACGGCTTTGAATTAGAATTGAATACTGACCCTACAAATCCTAACGATACATTTGCCTGTAATGGATATTCCATCCTTTGCACTAGGAATTTTGATGATGTTGTTTATCCTGCAACACATAACTCTCATGCAAATCCCGAAAGTGGCTTCAACAATATTGCTGAAAATCAACTTGCAAATATCAGCACTCAATTAGAACGTGGAATTCGATATATTAACATGGATGTTTACGACTATAATGACGAAGTTTGGGTCTGCCATGGAGATTGGGACCTAATCATTCATCCATGTCTACAAAGTGGAGGAGAGAGGGCACAAAATCAACTAGAAGAGGTGGCAGATTTTCTTGAAAACAACCCATATGAAGTTATAACTCTAGCATTTGAAAATTATGTGGATGCAACCACAATGTACGGAGAATTCAACAATTCAGACCTAAGTCCATACTTATTCTCAAAACAGGAACTATGGCCAACCCTCGGTGAAATGGTGTTCGCAAATACCCGACTTGTTGTGATGGCAGATAGTGAGAACCAAGGCTATGATTGGTGGTTAGATGAGCATGATGAAACTAGGATGACCGCTTTCTCCTACCAATCAGACTCTGAATTTGATTGTGAAAACAGTAGAGGAAATGGGTCGGCAAGCATGTTGCAGATTGCTCATTATATTACCGACCCGATTTCAAGTGAGGCAGATGCACAATTGGTCAATCAGTTCGCTTCACTCTGGCGGCATTCTCAACTCTGTCTCGAAGAACATGGAATGTTACCAAATTACATCCTAGTAGATTATGCAGATTATGGTGATGCTGTGTTGGTAGCAGCAGTATTGAATGGGGTAGAAGAAGCACCTGAAGGCGCATTCACTTGATATCCTAGATATAACAGCCCCATCGCATGCAGAAGCATTTTTTCGTGCATCTGCAACTTCTTACAGTAGCGGCAATATGGGGAGCAAGTTGGGCAGCCGGTCGAATCATGGCCTTGGAAATGCCACCAATCACAGCAGCTTGGCTACGATACTGTATAGCCTTGGCTTGTTTTTTCGTCTGGTTGAAAATCAAAGATGAATTACATTTACCAACAAAACAGCAATGGAAGATTATCCTGTTGATTGGTTTCTTTTCAACCACTGTCTACCAAGCACTATTCATGTTCGGAATGAAATACACAGCCGCTGGTGATGCATCATTGATGATAACGCTCAATCCACTATTCACCGCATTATTGGCCATCCCTCTTCTTTCCGAAAAAATGAATCCCAGGCTAGGAATTGGGATAATTATGGGTTTTTCAGGAGTCTTGATGTTATTTCTTTACTCGCCAAATGTCGACATTCCAGCCTCTTCAAGAATGCTTGGAGATGCCTTCATCGCAACTGCAGCCTTGGCTTGGGCTACAGCATCTATCATGATGAAAAAAGCCATGACAAACCCTACATCCGATGCTGAACAAGCAATGACCCCCCTGATTCTCACAGTGTGGGCTTCTGTCGCAGGTTTCCTTTTCCTTACTCCTTGGGCTGGTTGGGAAACTTTCCAATCAGGAATTCCCAGCATCAGTGCTCAAGCATGGTGGGCAGCTGTTTTCTTAGCAATATTCTCAACCGTAATCGCATATGTTTGGTTTGCAAATGGAATCAAAGTCATTGGAGCTGGAAAAGCGGCTCTCTATGTCTACCTCGTCCCACCATTTGGCATAATCACAGGCTGGTGGCTGCTCGATGAGAAACTTGGGTGGAGTTTGGTTGCTGCATTCGTCCTAATCGCAGGTGGAGTTGCACTTGCCCAGAGCGAGAAACGTCATCAACAAGCAACGCCCGGCGAGTAATATGGATATCGAAACCGTGGCAATCATCGGGGCTGGAACGATGGGCGCAGGGATTGCTCAAATTTGCGCCCAAGCCGGTTGGAAAACTAATCTCTTTGATGCATTTCCAGAAGGTCTAGAGAGGGGAAGAGCAACAATCAATGCATTTTGGGAAAAGGGAATAGCCCGTGGCAAAACCAGCCCTGAGCAAAAGGCTGAATGGTCGGCAAATCTTTCATTCCATAATGAACTAAAACTTGCGGTAGAAAACGCTGACTTGGTAATCGAGGCTGTACCAGAGGTTATTGAACTGAAAAAGACTATCTTCAACGATCTCGATAAATATTCTCCAGCACATGCAATTCTTGGTACAAATACCTCAAGTATTTCAATTGAAAAAATCGCTTCTGCAGTTGGAGACCCATCACGCGTGATAGGCATGCATTTCTTCAATCCTGTGCCGTTAATGAAATTGCTCGAATTGGTTCAACACGAGAAAACTTCGCAAGAGGCAATCGATGTCGCTCAAGCGGCTGGTGCAGCAATGAATAAAACAACAATTCTTGTCAAGAATATCCCCGGTTTTGCAACTTCTAGGCTTGGAGTCGTATTAGGCAATGAGGCAATTCGTATGTTGGCAGATGGCGTTGCCAGCGCCAAAGATATCGATACTGCCATGGTTCTAGGATACAGACATCCGATGGGACCTTTAGAATTGACGGACTTGGTAGGCTTGGATGTTCGTAGAGATATTTTGCTCAATCTTCAGAAATCATTCAACGATGATTCCTATGCTCCACATCCGCTACTCCAAAAATTAGTATCAGATGGCGCACTTGGCAAAAAGACTGGCAAAGGTATCTATGACTGGGAAAGTGGTTCGCCAATAGAGCGCAACCTATAGGAGAGTCTCCCCACAATGTGGACAGGGCATTCCCGGTATGAATAGCCCAATGTTAAAACCGCAACTGGGGCAAATTGAGACGGCGTCATCAAATCCCATATCAAGGGCTTTGACGCCTTGCCTATTGAAACCCACGCCTTAGATGTACACAAATTGATATGTGGGCGCTCATTCGCCAAGTCGATGACCTCTGAAGAAATACTCAACGCCTTTGCTCACTGCGATGGACCCTGTGGGGTTTACGACCCTGCTAGCGCTAGAATTGCTGGCGAAGCAGTTCAATCGATGACCAATAAAATGCTCGACCTAACTTACCCTGATGACTCAGGTGCAATGGCCGCCTACATCAACACCATGAGCCGCTATGCCACAATAAAAGAAAAAGAAGCACAGAAGTGCAAAGATGAGTTACTCGTCCTTTGGACCGATTTCTTCAAGCCACAACACTTGGAATCCATTCCTAATCTACACGATACCTTCTGGAAAGCAGCAAAATTGTGCAGCGCCTGCAAGGTAGAAGTTTCTGCAGTACACGCCCAAGAACTGATGGATGCCATCGAAGCGATTCATCACATGTTCTGGACAGCCAAGGGCAGAGATGATGCTTGGGTCCGCGCCTCGTGAGTTGGTATGCATGGTTAAAGTCGTCATTCACGGCGACAGTATGCTTCCCACTCTCAAGCCAGGAGATATCATCAAATTCAGTGTTGATGAAAGTTTGAAAGAGGGTGATGTAGTTCTTGTCTTCCATCCCCTTAAAAAAAATGTGAAAATCGTCAAGAGAATAAAGTCCATAGATGGGGGTCGCTTTTTCCTAGAAGGTGATAATCCCGACCCATTGGCTTCAGATGATAGCCATAATTTTGGGACTGTATCATTTGATTCTATAATCGGTAAAATGGAATACTCGTAGAGTTTTTATGAACCTTCTTTTAAGGATTCATCGTCCACAAATTATTCAAAATTCGCTGGGCGTTTATTGAGAAAAGCATCAACGCCTTCTCGAAAATCAGCGGTTGTGCCCGCTGCTTCAATCAACAAGCGCTCATGATTGAGATGGACCTCTAGTTCTTGGCTCGACTGAACGTCGATGAGGTGCTTCGTTGCCTCTCTTGTATGACTGCCCCACTGTGACCATGTTGCTGCTATTTTGATGGCTTTTGGAATAAATTCTTCCTCTGATACATAATGGTCAACTGCGCCATAGCCTTGTGCTTCTTTGGGTCCCCAAATTTGGTTTTCCAAGAAAAATCTACGACTCACTTGATCGCCCACAAGTCTTGGCAATAGCCAAGTGGTTCCGCCATCGGGAGAAAGGCCGATTCCTGCATACGAGGCTGCTAATTTTGCGTTTGGTCCTGCAACTCTTGCATCACAAGCAAGTGCTAATCCCAAACCTCCTCCTGCTGCTGCTCCATTAATTGCTGCGACCAATATCTTCGGTGAGCGCCTCATTCTGAGAATAAGAGGATGTAATTTCCCAGTTAGGTCATGAATGAAATCTGTTATTGTTTCATCTTCGATATATTTTTTGAAACCCTTGATATCAGCGCCTGCAGAGAAAAACTTGCCCTCTCCTGTGATGACTATTCCTCTGATTTTTTGGTTGTTCAATGAAGCATCGATTGCTTCTGCAATTTCTTTAATAGCAGTTCTTGAGAATGAGTTTGAAGCTGTTTTACCTGTCATCTTTATGATCGCTACTGATTCTTTGAAAGTGGTTTCAATCGCCATTAAATCATCCCAAGTTAACATTCACATTCTTGACCCGTGTATAGAACTTCATTGCTTCTGCCGATTGCTCGACACCAATTCCACTGCTCTTCCAACCGGTGAAAGCAGTTTGAGGGAAGGTGATTGGATATTCATTGATTGAAATCATGCCTGAATTAATATCACGGGCGAATTTGTGAGCCCGTGAAAGGTTCTGAGTCCAGATTCCATTGAGCAATCCGAATTCGGTGTTATTTGCCATAGCAAGTGCCTCTTTATCTTCATTGAAGGTTGAAATTGCTAAGACCGGCCCAAATAATTCCTCCTTGAAGAGAGTATCATCTATTCCAACTCCTTTGACGATTGTTGCCTCCATGAAAGCCCCGTTCTCTAATTCTCCATCTGGACATCCACCTCCACAAACCAGTTCTCCTCCTTCATTCAAGCCTTTTTCAAGTAAATCGAGGACACTTTGGCGGTGGGCCTTGGATACCATGCTGCCGATTCTAACTCCTTCACTAAGCCCGGGACCAACCTTCCACTTGGCTACTTCTTCGACAATCATCGAGGTCAATTCTTCTGCTACTTCTTCATGTACAATTAGCCTTGAACCTGCCCAACACATTTGACCTGCATTCATGAAGATTCCAAAACAAACTGCCTTTGCGCAGAACTTTAAATTAGCATCTGGGAATACAACATTACAACCCTTACCTCCGAGTTCAAGAGTAACTGGCGTTAGATTTTCTGCAGCCTTTTTCATTACAGCTTTACCTGTTGACACTCCACCGGTTAAGACGATGCCATCAACTCCGCTTGAGCCTGCTAATGCATCACCGATTTCTCCTCCTGGTCCTGTAATCACTTGGAAAACTCCACTGGGTAATCCACAATCTTCGATGACTCTTGCCCACTCAAGAAGAGAAAGTGGAGTTAGAGAGGCTGGCTTAGCGATAACCGTACATCCAGATGCCAATGCCGGAGCAAAAGAGCGAATGGCAAGTTGAAGTGGGAAATTCCATGGAATAATATGGGCAGTTACTCCCAAAGGCTGCCTCAAAGTGTAATTGAATCGGTTTCCTGGTACTGGGATTGTTTGGCCTTCTACCTTGTCTGCCCAACCTGCAAAATATTCCAAGGTCCATGCGCCATAGCGGATTTCTCCTAATGCTTCGCGGAAAGTCTTGCCGTTATTTTGAGATTCTAATTTTGCTAAATCTTTGGATGCCGCATATGTGGCTGCAGCCATTTTGTTGAGAATGCGACCTCGCTGTGCTGGGTCCATCAATGCCCATTCTTTTGATGCCAATGCTGCCTTGGAGGCTGCAACTGCTCTATCTGCATCTTCTGCTGAAGCATGGGGTACATTGGCGATTATTTCACCAGTTGCAGGGTTGCATACATCCATGCTGTTTCCACTTACTGCTACACACCATTCTCCGTCTACTAGCATTTGCTTGTCTTCGCTCATATCTCGGCCCAAATGATTCGCCATCAAAGGTCTGTCGGCGTAGCATTTCCAACGGTGGATTTGATAGGCCGGTTGAACAGGCGAAGTTGAGGCGTATGGTAGACAAGGTTGGAATGCATGCATCTGTGGTCTCAGGGCTCCGCCAAAAACAACCTAGATTGGTGCTGATTGCCGGTGCATCTGGAGTTGGTAAATCAACTATCTCAATAGACGCAGCAAAGCGCCTCGGTTTTGCCCGAATCATATCAACTGATGCTATTCGGGAAGTTATGAGGTCATGTGATCCTGAACGAGGTATTCCACGCTTACACCGTTCATCCTTCACTCGAGGTGAAGCAGGAGACCCAGTTCTTGATTGGAAGGATTCCTGTGGAGTTGTTGAAGCTGGAATCGATGCGACGATTGCCCGAGCACGCAGAGAGGGGATTGACCTAATCATCGAGGGTGTTCATCTGATGCCGGATAACCGTTGGTTGGAAGAATGGCGGGAGCAAGGTGGGATTGCAATTGGTTTCATCATGATTGTGGAAGTTGAAGAGACGCATATCTCGATGCTCAAGGAACGAGATGCACACTCATGGAGGAAAGCAGACCGCTACTTAGCAGCCTTTGACAGGATTCGAGCCATTCAAAATGGGGCGATTGACTTGGGCAGAATGAAACAATGGGATACTATGGACCCTACAACTATTGCCGACCCCGTAGATAGGATTGAGCATTGGTTAGACCTTGAGTGGAATAAGAGTATCAAGTGAAGAACTCAACTTGATGGAGTAAATTCCATACTCAATGGCAATTCCAACATAGCATGTGAATCTGACAAACCAGCCTCTACAGAAATCGTCAACACTCCGCTATTGTTACTAACCGCCATTTCCAACATTTTAATTTCGACACCTCTTAATTCGCCATGATGAAGGTAATCATCATGAGCAGACTGAAGGGCACTCTCAGCGGCATCAAGCCAATCCATTCCCGCATCGATTCTTATCTGAGTCCTCTCCTCCATCAACGGCGCGAAATTTAGTTGCAATTCTCGACTAACATCGAGTAATTCATCTGCTCCTGAATCATAAGGAGTACCAAGTCCTGCCAATTTTACTCCATACACTGCCATTGAAAGAAGAGACATCAGAAGTACCATTCCAGCAGCCAACAACATTTGTGCTGCCTCTGAAGATTCTGGGTCTTGTCGAGTCATTCTATTGGCCCTCATGATGTTCCTCCTCCTCGATGCCAAACATCAACTGAAATAGTCCACAAATTATCGTTTTCCACAAACATCGAATGAACCGTTTCAGTTCTTCCTAAGGGATAGGTCGAAGGTCCATGAACTTCCGAGGCTGAACCATCCATCGCTAACCAACATCTTCCATCAACAGTAGCCCCCAGCCCAGATAAAATAAGGTCGCATGCAGAATCTAAGTCCTTTTCAGCCAATAACTCTGCTAATCTCGAGTCAGCAGCACTACTATTCACTGGATTACTTACTTTAGCCATGCGAATGGAGTCCTCAGCTGATGATTCAAGAGTTGCATCAACAGCAATTGAAGGAGGGTCTGGAACCTGTATTTTTAGGATGAATATTGCTGACATGAAGAATAACCAAAACAAAGTTAGCATTTCCAGCACGTGGATTTGTGCTTCATCTTCTGGCTTAACCAGAGACTTCATGCCACCACCGTAACCGGGTCTACCATGCTAACTTTATTGCCGTAATCCAATCCGTCATGCGGTGTAACACTGAAATACCATTCATCTCCAACTGAGGTTGCACTTGAAGGAATAGTCTTCTGACCATTATACATCACTTGTAAGGCTCCATCTTTGAACCATTGAATTTTTGATGATGACTCCCCATGTCCATCCGCATCAAAATAAGCATATGTCGCAGATAAATTTGAAGAATCAGAAGGAGATATGGGATTAATTGCCAATCCAGACACTTCTGGCATAGTGTTTGCAGTCCGAGATGGCGGGTCAAATGTACCAGCCCTAACATCGATGGGAGGGGCTTGCTGAATTCCAATCAATTCGGGTGAGAATACCACGAAATTGAATGCAAACAAAGCTAGAACTATCATCATACCTGCGTGTTTCATCCCTGAACTGAATCTCCCCGTCGCCATCAGCCCAGCCATTACTCCATTACCAACTGCCTGTAGAGTGACGCCGTAGTAGAAGACCATCAAGAAAAATAATGGGTCAATGGCACGAATCGTCATGTTTCCAAGTTGTGCTCCACCGCCTTCGCCTTCTTCTTCGTCGTCGTCACCTTCAGCAGCATCATCTCCATCACCTTCTGAATTTGAAGATGCAATCGCAGGAATGAAGACTTTACCCAGAACTACAATAACACCAAGGAAAACCATGTAGGATACCCAAATAACAGCAATATAGGATGAAATCGCTCTCTTTCTTTCACCTTCCAAGAACTTTATTTCTCTACTATCATTTGCTGCAGTCACCAATATGTCAGAGATTTTTCCTCCTGCTTTATTGGCTTCAGCAATTAGTGAAATTGCTCGCTTGACGAGTGGTGTGCCTACACTATCTGCGAATAACAATATGACATCACCAAATGCTACGCCCCAAGATAATTGGTTGGCCATCTTTTGAACTTCTGGGTTTAGTGGCCCATATTCCGAATTGGCCAAAGTTTGAACTGCCACGTTCATCGACAAACCACCCTTCCAATATTCTGCTAAATCACGTAAGAAGTCAGGGAACTTCTCCTCCTTTGAATTGATTCTATTTTTTACACCATCCCAATAATATGAAGCTGGGAAAAAGGCTACGAATATTCCTACTCCAAAGAAATTAAGGAAAAGTGTAGGCCTAAAGGTTGTGATACCCAAATTAACTTCCGGACCTACCCAAAGGGATGCATTGTTCATATTTTCAGGGATTCCATCATAAGTTTCGATGCTAATACTGAATTCCATTGGTCGCAACTTCATCAAACCTGAGTCATCTGAATAAGCAACGATAGAATACTGTTCTCCTGGTTCAACGTGGTCATGTTTTAACTGACATTTTCCTCCATTGGCAAAGCCATGACTTTCAGCCAAAACCCGTCCTTCATAATCCCATAATTGAAGAGTAAAGGGAATTGCTTCGTCGGCTTTTGCTACACAATTCCAAGTGAATGGTTGCAGTAATTCACCCGTAAAATTGCCTCTATCCTCCTGCATCAATCCGGGAGCAATGAAACGCTGACCTTTTGAATAGAATTTTGGCCATGCTTTGGGCGCAACATATGTCGATGTTTGAGATTCATCATGCAGCAAAGAACAGGATTCGTTATCTCCCATATCTGGATGTTTGGTTGGGTCCCAGCTACAGGCAAGATTTACGAACATTGGCTGCCCATTTGGAGTTGGCAGAAAAGGTGAATTAATGAACCAGAAAATAATGCTTGAAATTCCTAGAATCATACAGACTCCGAGAATTCCATAGAGTTTCATCAATGTTGTATCGGACTTGGGAAGTTCAAGGTCAACCTTGATTTTATCCTTTTTTCTCGCCAATTCATCACCTCCCTTATTCACATATCTTGTTCTTTACTCATCGTCCAAACTAAGAGCGCATATGCAACGTGTATCGCTGGAATTACTCCCATAATGATTGTATAAAGGAAACTCTCACTCATTTGTGAACCTGAACCTGATACCCAGAACATGATGACCAACATGACGATTAGGAACAGAGGCATTGCTACTGCTACCACAACATAAGATTCTGCTAACATTGCGAGAGTCTCAAGGAATACTTGCAAACGTATTCGATTTTCTCGCATATAGAATTCAGCACGATTGAGGAAGTATAGTTTCAAATTTCCTCCAGAAGTCAAGGTACCAACCATTCCTTGAAAGAACTCTGTTAACCAAGGTGAGGCTGCACGATTAACCGACATCTTAATTGCTGTCAGCAAATCAAATCCGAGTAATGTAATATCTCGATATATCATCGAAGCATCATAAGCAATGTCGCCGTAAATATCTTCATTCATTGCCAATGATCTGAACATTTTTTGCGGAGTTGCGTTAGCAGCCGACATTGCAGCAGTATACGATGCAGCATAAGGCAAAAACTTCTCCAAGGCCATCGAACGCGCCTTAGCCTCTCGTTTTGCTCCGCCCTTGAAATATTTGAAAGCCCCATATGGGATGAGGAAGCCAAAAAATACTGGAATCAAAATTGTTAGATAACCTGGGAATACCAATGTCTCATAATCGGGGCAACCATTTCCTGGGAGTCCTGCCATTTTTCCAGCTGCAGCCTTATCGGGGTTCCAATATTCCCAAATTTTACACGGAGTTTCAGTCTCTGGGTTAGGCATCGATTCATACAAGGAGATGACTCCAATACCTGGGAAAAAGACAATGACAATAACTCCAATACATACTAAGAATACCGCAATTGAAGTGACTATATTTGTCGCCATATATACTTCAGGCATTAGAGGGATTGCTGCCTGTTCTAGAGTTTTACATAATTGCTTATCAGCACGGGCCCTTTTCTTAATCGGTTTACCGATTATTCTGTGACAGATTTTCTGCCAGCCTGTGAGTTCCATGCTCTTTCCCTTCCCTATGGTCAGCGTAATCCATCGACCCGAGCAAGAATTTCATGTGGTCTGACGTAATATTCTGTTACTATTTGTGAAACTTGGTCGGCTTTTCGAATATCATTCAACACCATCCATTCAAGAATCCGCTTACGTGTGCGTAATTCCCTTCGCATCTCGTCTTGACTGAAGTTTATTTTGACCATTATCTTCTCCAGAACATAGGATTTTCCACTGAATTTGAAATCATCCACAGAAACATCCCAGCGGAATACTTCATTGGTTATGATTTCCATTGAATTAGGATCAATTCCTACAATCTCAACGATTTGTTTCGAACGTCGAACACGTTGTCCATTTATTCTAGTTTGAATCTGAATAACACATGCTTCTAGAGAAGGAAGAAGAACACGCGGGATATCAATTGGTTTATTTTCCAATCTGTGAACTAATGAGGGAACCGAATCAGCGTGGACTGTTGAATATGCACAGTGCCCAGTTGCCATCGCTTGGAACAGAACATATGCCTCTGCACCACGGATTTCACCCACAATGATATACTCAGGCCGTTCACGAAGAGCGGCTTTTAGCAACTCGAATTCTCCGATTTCTCCTTCTTTCGATTCTCCACCGAATCCTTGTCTAGTTAATCCGGGAACCCAGTTTGGTTGCGGAATGTTAACTTCGCGGGTTGACTCAATACTAACAATTTTCATCTGCCATGGTATGAAAATACACATTGCATTAAGAGTGGTAGTTTTTCCAGATGCTGTTCCACCCACGAATAGCATTGGAACTTCATTTTGGAATGCTATCCAAAGATATGCAACCATCAAAGATGACATCGTCCTGAAGGCGATAATATCGCAAGGAGAGAACGGGTCCTCCTTGAAACGACGAATACAAAAACAGGAACCACGAGTTGATATCTCACGACCCAACTTCAATACAATTCTTGAACCATCCATCAGCGTAGCATCCAGAAGTGGTTCAGCAACTGAAATATGCTTTCCACAACGTTGTGCTAACTTGATAACATAGGATTCAAGTTCCTCATCGGTATCCCATGAACAAGTAGTTTCAACAGATTCGAACTTCCGGTGATATGCGAAAATTGGAACTCCGGTGCCATCACAAGATACGTCTTCAACATTTGAATCATTCATCAGCACGTCCATTCGACCATAGCCAATCATATCACGCCTCAAGTAATAGAAAATCTTAGACTTAGTTTTCTTGTTAACCTTCATTCCATATGCTTTGATGATTTTATCCATCGCAGTACGTAAATAAGCAGGAGCGTCGGCATCTATATCTGCGATATTTGCAGTTAATGCTCTAACGAAGATGCTAATCAATTCATCCAGAATTTCTTGTTCCTTCTTATTCAAAGGAGGTTCGATAATCTGGTAAATGATGTTCAAGGTTCTCTTATCACGAACGATGCGCGCAAAGGCGTGTGGAGGCAGTACAGGATACTTATCCAATTCATCATATGTTACCTGCGCTTTGCCGCCGCGGCGCTTTCTGCCACCGCCCTTGCCCCCTTTCTTTCTGGCCATGATGAGTTGCCCCTGCTATAGGCAGGGAGAAGCACGACTTCAAACCCACTATAACCTTTGGTTGACATTGAGGTTGCTTCATACCTATCCTTTAGGCTTTCAGTGTACCGGAAAAATGCTTTCCAGCCAGTGTTTTGCTGCATTCTGGAATTCCCCCAGACTAGATTCATTTGTGAGATGGTGTTCAGCACTTAAAATCAATTTTTCAACACCCCACCCAGATTCCCTCTGGTCTCTGATATCGAAGGAAGCACGGTTGCCATCCTCAGCCCGTCCTCGTTGTGTAATTCTGTCAAATCTAATATCAACCGCGGCCTCAATTGCTACAACTTGGAAGTTTGATTGCCATGCCTGCACAAATACCTCTCGCTCATCAACCCCTCTCATTCCTTCAATTAATACTAGAGGATATGTAGAGAGAGATTTTTCGACTTCAGGGACAAGTTTTGTTGCCAACACTCCATATCCAAATTCATCCCTCATTTCTTGAGCAACTCTGCCAAACACATGCGGATCTCCTTCTATGCCTTGGCTCTCCACTTCGGCCCGAATCATATCGCCCATCGAAAATACAGGATATCCGGCATCAGCAACAACGTTTGCCAATTCTCCTTTGCCGCAACCTGGCATTCCAACTACCGCGATAACCAAGCCCATCAACAAAGTCGAAGCGCCCAATAGCAATCAATCAACCGGCTCAGTTGTTGAATGGAGCATGCTTCCATCGCCTATCGAGTAACTTCATCAAAAACCAACCTCCACCAATCAGAAGTACTGAGATGGTCAGAATACCAGTGAAACCCTTTTGCATCCTCTCATTATCAAAAGCAACCGCCTCGGCATCTAACCCATTTTGACCAACTTGAGTAACCCAATTATCGTAGAATGAAGTATCGCCTTGTGAAAAGGAAAGCAAGAAAAGCACGAGTAATGGAATAACGGTTCCAACCCAAAACCAAATCATAATGGAAGCATCAAAAATGGCCTTATTGGGCCGCAATCCCATTAAGAATGCAGTCAAACAAACGATGTAAATACTATTTGCAATCATAACTATCAAGGCTACCGGTAACATCGCAAAAGAATCCAATTTCCAAGCCATTAGGATCAAGAATAGAATACTTATCCAAGTTGTTGTCAAGAAATAAGTCACCACTTTTGCTCGAATCAATTGCGGTACTGTCGCAGGGATGCCGTTCATAAATTCAGGGGAATCAATTCCGGTTAACCATGAATAGAAATTAAAACCAAAGAATCCGAGAAAGGGGGCGTAAGTAAGCAAGTTCACTGGAATCGGGGAATCAGTAAAGTCAACTAACCAAGCCAATGCTAGTAATACCAACAGCGGAACTGTGTAGGAAATTATCATCTTCTTAATCGTACCACTGCGAATCAAGTCAACAAATTCTTTTGCCACCAACAAGCGCAGAGTGCCATTGCCAAGGAAAGACAAACGGGAGTAAATTGGCGATAGCAATTCTTTACGCTCAGATACTTGTTGTTCAAAGTCATCAGCCACCGATATCGCTCCAAGCCATGCCAAGACCGGAATCAAAAGGACCGCTAATAATCCAATCCATAGAGAATGATTCAACTGAAATGAATAACCAAGAATAAAACTGTCAAAATCAACCCAACCACCCAGAACAAATACTCCAGCAAGCACTGCTAAAAATGGTACAATTCGTGACCAAGATTTTCCGCGAGTCCATAATGCACTGGCCAGAAATGAGACTGCTAAACCCTCAGCCAAAGTTAATCCCATGGCAAACATAGTGATTGGAATCGAGGTCCAAAGGAGTGGAGTTTCGAGTTCAAAAAAGACTTCAAGAAGAATACCCAAAGACATTCCGACTGAAACTGGCATCAAAATTAGCATCAGATAGAAACAAACTTCCTTTACCCAATATGCGAAATGGTTAGTGGATTGCGGTATGGGTTGTAGCGCCGGCGAAGCGAGTAAATAATTCAGCCCAGAACTCCGTTGACTGACCATTACTCTACCCAGAAAAGCGAAAGAACCCATCCCTAAACTGAACATGAAAAGAGGAAGATGAAGAGCGAATTTCAGTTCATCCCAAGTAAAAGCACGGCGCTGGTCTTCAAGACCTTCAACATCCGCAACCCCTTCTCCTACGAGAAACTTAATCCCGACGATTAGAACCATGGTCACAATTGCCAATAAAGCAGGAAACATCAGAATATGTCTCTTTTTGGCGAAGTCAACATTCTGCCTCCATTCTTCTCTAAACATCATTTTGAATGTAATACCAAAAGCGGAGGAAAGGGTCGCTGGCTGATAGCGACGACCAGCGTCTGAGGTCCCAAGACCGGCCACTTTCACTCCTCCTCAGATACGGATTCTTCAATCGAGTGGCCAACAAGGCGAATGAAAACATCTTCCAAGTTTTCATCAGAATTAGATTTCAATTCCGAAATAGTACCAGCAGCGAGAACACGTCCATGGTCAATTATTGCCAATCTTGTACACAGCCTCTCTGCAACTTCAAGTACGTGGCTACACATGAAAATCGTGCCACCATTAGCAACCATATCCAATAAATGAGTGCGGCATTTACGTTGGTATATCGGGTCGAGGTTGGCAAATGGTTCGTCAAGGAAGAGCACCCTTGGTTCATGGATGAAGGCGCTCGCCAACATCACCTTTTGACGCTGACCCTTTGACAAATCCTTGCACATCGTATCTCTCTTATCGGTAATTCCAAACCAATCAATCCAGTAATTGATGTGCTTTTCCGTATCATCGAGTCCACGTAACCTTGCTACGAATTGAAGAAATTCTACCGGTGTTAAATATGATGGTGGTGATTCAGATTCGGGGACAATTCCAATGTTAGCTTTGACCATTTGAGGATCTTGAATAACATCGATGCCAAGCACTTCGACTTGGCCCATCGTAGGTTTTAGTTGACCTGTTAATAGTTTAATAAAAGTTGATTTTCCGGCCCCATTTGGACCAAATACTCCAAAGAATTCTCCGGAATATACTTTGACATTTAGTGGATGCAATGCTACAAAGTCACCAAATCTCTTACCAACATCGGCAACCCTAACCAACAATTCCCGATCTGCTGTATCAAACAACTCGACACCCGCCCCTGCCAGCCACCACTCATTCTTCATCTCTTGCTCAAACCTATCAACAAAAACAACAAGATTATGCGATTAGATATTCAAGTCCAACCCACACGCCCAAACATGGCAGCCCCCCCAGTTAGTGAGGTTATTATCATCGAAGAAATCCAAGTTGATGATGAAAATGATGGAAAAGGCGTTATTGCACTAGTTTGCATTAACCGCCCTAATAAATTAAATGCGCTAAATGATGATGTTATGTCAGGACTAAAAGCAATGTGTAATTGGGCTGAAAACCAAAATCAAATCAAATTGGTAATCATCAAGGGAGCCGAACCATTACAGCCTGAAGAAGGAAAAAGAGCGAAGCCAAATGCCTTTGTTGCTGGTGCTGATATCAGTGAGTTTGCTGGCAAGAAATCCAATGACATTCGTCAGTCATTCAAACATAATGCTTGGGAGAAAATCTGGAATCTTTCCAAACCCACCATCGCCATGGTTGACGGGTTTGCTCTTGGAGGAGGGCTGGAAGTTGCATGTTCATGTGACATTCGAATGGCCAGTTCACGTTCAAAGTTCGGCACCCCTGAAATCACCCTTGGATTAATTCCTGGTGGTGGAGGAACCCAAAGATTAGGCCATTTGATTGGCTATGGCAAAACGCTAGAATTGGTGCTTAGCGGAGAAATGATTTCTGCAAATGAAGCACTTAGAATCGGCTTAGTCAATCATGTATATGAGCCCGAAGAATTACTTGAAGCAACCTTGAAACTGGCAAGAATAATTGCCAGTAAATCTCCTCATACTTTGAAAGTTGCAAAGAAGGTTGTAAGGGCATCTCTTGAATTGCCAATCTCAGAAGGGGTGGTGCTCGAAGCGGAGGAATTTGCTCAACTATTCGATACTGAAGACAAGGAAATTGGAGTTGAAGCATTCCTTAATGGAACTAGAACTACTCCAAACTGGAAAGGCAAGTGAAATTAAGCAATTTCATCTCTCAGAGCGGCTAATTTGTTCTGACTGTTTAGTGCCGGAGGTGGAGGCAATCCACCTACCATGGGAGGAGGGGGTAATGGTAATCCACCTATCACGGGAAGAGGCGGTAATGGTAATCCACTGGGTAATGGCAATGTAGTACCATCCGGTAGGAGGAGAGGTGGGAGTTCATTTTCTTCCTCTTCTAATTCTGCAGTCTTGAATCCATCATCAAGTGCAACCCTAACCTTGAGTACTCTTGTATCATCTAAACGGATGAATGTCGCCCCATACGGATGGCCTGATTCAACTTCATCGGGCTCATCAAGAATTGTCAATCCATGGCCTTCATTACTAACGATGGCTGCCAAATCTTCACCAGATTTATTATCCCACATTT
Source organism: Candidatus Poseidoniales archaeon (assembly GCA_012959275.1). Taxonomy (GTDB): domain Archaea; phylum Thermoplasmatota; class Poseidoniia; order Poseidoniales; family Poseidoniaceae; genus UBA226. The sequence continues at coordinate 34,511 of DUDM01000034.1, read as the reverse complement.
TTGCTGCTGAAGCACGCACTTCTGCCATCTGTTCACGACGGCGCATTTCGATACGCTTGCGAATTTCTGCATGGTGGCGGCGGCGCTCTGAAACTGCATCCTCAATTTTAGCCTCTTCAATTGATTCTGCATCGATTTCAACAACGTATTCTTCAGCGATATGAAGGTCATCAATTTCCTCGATTTCATCAACAGAAATTTCTTGAACTTCTTCATCCTCTTCCTCTTCAGCAGCACTTTGAATTGCCTTAATTTTTGCCATCTTCCGCTGCTTCAAGGTGGCACCATCGAGCGGGTCCATAGTTACTGGATCTGGAATGTCAATCTTATCTTCTTCAGCCAATGCTTCTTCTTCCGCTACATTGGCTGCTGCTGCAGTTCTTCTAACAACAGTTTTCTTTTGTTTTCCTGGTAAAATAATGAATACAAATGCCTGCCCAAGTAGGGCCCCAATAAATCCCCATTGAGCAGCCTCTGTCATCACACTAACTCTTGCCATGTAGAATCCAAACGTTCCCAATGTAGAAAAGGCAAGCAAAAGTTTCAGACCGCTACCCATCGCTACCGCTCCTTGCAGAGGTGGCGCGCCTTTGACAATGACGGCGCGTTGGCCTTTTCAAATTCTCATCTTTGATATCAAGTCATCAAGCGCCTTTCGACGGTGACTGAAAGCCTGTTTCAATGATAACTCAATGCCACCAAAGGGCACCCCGCCTGTGGATGTACCATCTTCTAAATCATCAGGAATGAAAATAGGGTCGAAACCAAATCCAGAACCCTCTACCATTTCAGTTGAGATTTGACCACTACAGATTCCTTTACCAGTGATTGTGTTCTCCCCATCCCATAACATTGCAACTGCTTCAAATCGTGCAACTCTTTCAGTTGTAAGGATATTTAGAATTCCATGACAGCCAATAGATTTCAGAGTGTAGGCTGAATAAACCCCCGGAAAACCATTCAAGGCATCAATGAATAATCCTGCATCTTCAATCATAATCGCCGCCTCAATTTCTTGAGAAAACAATAGAGCAACAGCCTGTTGCATCTTCGCCTTGGCTACTTCTTCTAGGCTGTCTGCTTGTGGTTCAGTAATTGCTGGAACCTTGCCATCGATTAGAAATTGTTGCACATCAAAACCCAGTGGTTCAAGGTGTTGTTTGGCTTCTGCCAGTTTCCCTTGGTTGGAAGTTAGGAACAAGAGTGGGGTAACCATACTCCGAGGGTGGGGGGTGTCGGCCTTTTTTTTGTCGGTAGTATGATGCAGCGGATGCCCAGCCCAGCAACATGGACGCCAAGGTTCTCCTTTACGTTGCAGTGGGCGGCGCGCTTGGGGCAGTTCTACGCTATTTAATTGGAAATTGGCTATCTACAGAACAAATGCCATGGGGGACTCTAACTGTCAATTTAGTTGGCTCATTATTGCTGGGTTCTTTAATGGGGGCGGCTGCCAGTAGCGAAGCGATAAGCAAAGAAATGGTGATGTTTCTTGGAGTTGGAGTTCTAGGAGCATTCACTACATTGTCAACATTCAGTATTGATACAATCAACCTTTGGAAAGATGGGCGGATAAGCACTGCACTACTCTATGCAATTTCGACTTCTGTATTTGGGCCATTATTGGCCCTACTCGGATGGATTGCAGCAGAACAAGCAATCTAATCGTGATACCGAACCCGAGTCCTAATATCTTGTAGCCGCTTGATAACTTCATTTGCAGTCGGTAAAAGCCCGGCTGGAATATCGATGACATCATCAGGTGATTGAGAAAGGTATCCCGCCTCTACCTGCTCCATTGCACCTTCATATTCAGGATGACTAGCACTAAGAATTTCCTCCAAAACATGTAGGTCAATACCGAAGTCCTCGACTTCGATGGTGTTTTTTGAAAGTCCAAAGTCGATTAGAGTAGGTTCGCTTCCAGCTTGCCAAAGAATATTATTTGTCGAAATGTCGCCGTGAGAAATGCCAATTTCATGAAAGTTTCTTATTATTTTTCCAAGTTGAAAGAAAACATTTTCATCAACTATTCCTGCTTGTAATGATTCGATTAATGGGCTTCCTTCAATTTTTGAAATTATCATTGTCATCTCATCTTTGTTTAATTCCAATATCCTAGGTGCAGCAATATTTTCTTTCAATAATTTATTGAGAATTTTACATTCAACATCTAGTCGACGCTTTGTCAAGCGTTTATCGAGGTCTGGATGACGCCAAGTTCTAGGGATACGAGTTTTCTTGATAGCAGGTAAGCCTAACCAACGCCCAATACGTACCTCAGCCTCGGCTCCAATGTGGATCATTCCTTCATCTTGCCATAGCATTGCCTGCCCTCCTGTGATTCTGCTGGAGATAGATGGCTTCAAAGGCATTGCCATTACGGGTTTAATCGATGGAACTGGCTGTTTGTGATATCCAATCCACCTCCGCCATGAGCGATGAGTCGGTGCATTCACGTATTCAGGAAATAAAGCAAGAAATGGGCGATAAGTTGCTCATCCTTGGTCATCACTATCAGCGTGATAGCATCGTTGCCCATGCTGACCTATTGGGTGATTCCTTTCTTCTAGCAAAAATGGCCAGTGAGAGCAAAGCAAAGAATATCGTATTCTGCGGAGTTCATTTCATGGCTGAATCAGCCGATATTCTGACCAGTGATTCCCAAATCGTTAGCCTACCTAATTTGCGAGCAGGTTGTTCGATGGCCGATATGGCAAATCTTGAGCAAGTTATGGATTGTTGGGATGAATTAATCGATGAATTAGGTTTAATCGACCCTGCTGACAGAGATGACCCCACTGCTCCTGCTGAAACCGGTGAATCATGTTTGATTCCAGTCACTTACATGAATTCAAGCGCTGAACTGAAAGCCTTCGTGGGTGATCATGGCGGAGCAGTATGCACTTCTTCCAATGCCAAAGGAGTTCTTGAATGGGCCTTTGAAAGAGCAGGAGAGAATGGAAAGGTACTGTTTTTCCCCGACCAACACCTTGGTCGTAATACCGGCTTATCCATGAAAATTAGTGAAGATGAAATGGCCGTTTGGAACCCAGATACTGAGGCTGATTGGAAGGGCTTGGAATCCTCACGAATAATTCTCTGGCATGGCTACTGTAGCGTTCATCGCCGTTTCACAACCTTGCAAATTTCAGAATTGCGAGAGAAAATCCCTGATGCCTTGGTGGTTGTTCATCCTGAATGCCCACGACAAGTTGCCGAGGCTGCTGATGCTGTTGGTTCAACCGAGTATATCCGACGCTATGTTGAGGATGCACCGAGCGGTTCGTACATTGGTGTTGGTACTGAAATAAACATGGTAAAGCGCCTTAATGCTGCTTATCCAGACAAGACTGTTGAATGCCTTGACCCCATGGTTTGCCCATGTTCAACCATGTATATGATTCATCCATCATATCTTTTGGATGTTCTTGAAAGAATAAAAGTAGGAGAAGCAGCCAACCAAATTATTGTCCCTTCAGAGACAGCATCAAGCGCTCACGTTGCTTTGATGAGAATGCTCGCTATTACTAGTTGATGCCTTTTCAAATGCCTCACGGTTGCCCTTCCAAATATGGAAACAAACTAATGGAATCAGGATTAATGTTGCAAGTTGAAGGGCGGTTGAAGAATATGGTTGTAGTTCTACATCTCGTCTATGGACTTTGGTGGCGATTACTTTTCCATCTTCTACAACTTGCCAAACAATGTGATCTTCGCTGACTTGAGGATTACGTTGGTCAATTAGGTCTTCAGTCAAATGCTCAGTAAGATTTCTTGAAAGGTCGAAATACCATATTTCGTGATCGACGAATTGCTCACTGGGTTGAATGGGATTCAGGTGCCATTGAGAAGCCCATGCTACAACTCCAAACCCAACAGAAGGGTCGTGAGCAGGGTACTTAGGGTCGGCAAGTAAGCGGCTTTCTCCAGTCTCAATATCTAGTAAGATTAGTCTGTCAGTTGCAGTAACGTTTACCGTAGCCACCAACCATTGTCCATTAATTTCCAAGTCAACAACCGTTGCATTTTCGATGTCAACAACATAACCCCAACTTGCAAGGGTTGCGTCTTCCTCAGGAGCCGCTGTACTATTCAACCAAAAATCAACGAAACCATGAACTCCAACTTGTCCTAATCTGACCAAAGTTGTATTATCTTCATAGATGACAGCCAATTTATTTTCATCCACAGCAATATTAACTACTTTCGCAGCACTTATTGGGGGTTTTGGCATAATAATTGAATCCCCTTCTGGAGTTATTCCTCTAAGATTTCCCGACTCAACTAATACTACGATTGATTCTCCAAGGCCGGTCTCAGCCAATTTCACAAAGGAAGGAGAATTAACTTCAATCACCTTTGGTTCGGCAGCAAGGTTGGAAAGATCTTGCACCCATAATTCCGTTTGATTAGATACAACAACAAGATTACCTGCTACATCGTAACTTGAATTCAGAGTTAATTCGGGATGTCTAATCACCTTGAGTTCATCAGGTGTAGCCAATTTTACTACTACCAAGACGATTCCTTCATCACCGCGGTCATCGAGATTAATCAACCAACCATCCGCAGCGACTGCTTCTGCTGGAGCCTGAACTCCAGTTACCGGCAAATCACGGTGAGTCATATCCCAAACAATAACCGATGTAGTTAGCAAGAATACCATGATTATCGTCCAACCAGTTACATGGCTGGAAGGGTGGCGTAAAGACTTCCACAAGCGCTGCGAGCGTGTGGTTATCCACCATTTTACCCTTTGAGGGCGCGTGACTATCGTCGCCAATCTGGCGTTCAAGGTACGTTCATCCAACACCGCCCAAACTGCTGTATTGTAACGTTGAGTCAACTTAATGGCAACTGCTGCAACGAACATTCCACCGATGATATCAACAAACCAATGAATTCCCAAATAGACGATTGCAAAGGCAGTCACTATAATATATCCAAAAATAAATCTGCGATATTTCATCCATCGGTTGTCTTCATCCCAACGCACCAAACATAACCAAACTCCGAAGGGAATACCGATGTGTAAAGATGGCATGCCATTAGTAAAAGGATCAATCCTCTCAAACCAATCATTGATTTCCGGTGTTAAATCGTAAGCGAGAGTTTCCATGGCAGGAATGTGGTCACCCGTAACTCTAACATTGAAAAATAGATAAAAAGGCACCGAAAGGACATAAATGAAGAAAACTGTCAAGGAAATTCGGTCAGCCATATGACGGTCATTGAAATAACAGAAATAAACTATCGAGATATATACAACCATTAAGTAGCCTGAAACATAGAAATGAGTCAAAGAAATTGTTAACCATTCAGCCTCAAAAAATTGCTGCACCCAAAGCACCATATCGCCTTCGAGGGCATACACAAATCCAGTCATTTCCAGTTGGGTATTTGCCATGAAAATACGGTCAAGGCTATCGAAAGTATCTTTCCAAAAATAGATTGAAAATACCAATAAAATATGCAGCCAATATCTCCTAAACATATCATTGAAAGCGCGTAAATTTACCTTCGCCCAAGGAGGTTTGAACAGAGGAATTAGGATGACTCCACCTGCCAATGCCATGGTTATCCATGTCAGGTAGATTCCCGAAGTCATACGCTCTCAAGCCCACTTGGCTAGTTGACAGTGTTTCAATGTGGTGCAGAACGCCTGCAATACAAGTGCGGTTCACCATGCTCCATGAGAGTACGGTTTGCCGTGGTCAGGGTCTATTCCTTCACCGATTTCCCATAAGCGTTCAAAGCGATGAATCCCGCTACTACAACCTTGGCTCCACTCAAATGTCAATGCATATCTGCCGATTGGAATTACCATCGGTCTTTCATCAATAAAAGAATCAACAGAGGCTCGAAGTGCCAAGGCACTCTCTTCATCATCACGATTTGGTGAACACTTCGCACAAGGGCAAAAAAACCGTATATCATTCCACGATACATTGTGTTCTGTACCATCTTTCCAACGCAAGATGGCGGTCTGCTCAGTGCGCTCAAGTTCGAGCAGTTTTGGTATCTCAGTCATCCAATCGCCTCAGATGATTCTCAGAGTATCTTCTTCTTCTCCACCCAATTGTGAAGTTATCGATTCAACTACTATTTCAAAGGCCTTGGCACTCTCACCTTTTGGTTCAGCAATAATTCGGTGAACACCATCATCGCCACCACGAACTACCCCTGGATCGAACGGAAGCGCCCCGAGGAATGGAACGTTCAACTTCTCAGCCGTAGTTTTTCCTCCTCCAACTTTGAAGATATCAAGTGTTGCTGACCAATTTCCTTCAGCATCTACATCCACATCGATATCAACCCCTGAAGGTCCTTTGACAGTCATTGAGGAGTTAGGTTCGGCACTCCCTCTAATCGTATACCCACTCATGTTTTCCACCACACCAAGAACTGGAACATTGAGAGTTTTAGCAAAGGAAATGGACTTCCTAGAATCGAGCAGTGCGACTTCCTGAGGAGTAGTGACAATAACAATTCCATCGATATCAGGCAGACTCTGAGCCACAGTCAATGGTTCATCGCTGGTTCCAGGAGGGAAGTCGATAATCAAATGGTCAAGTTTACCCCATTCAACATCAGCAATGAATTGCTGAATTGCTCCCAACTTAATAGGTCCACGCCATACAACAGGAGTATCTTCATCCTCGAGTAAGAAAGCCATCGAGATGACTTTCACTCCACCGTGTCCAATATTGGGATAGATACGACCATCCTCAACATGTAATCTCTGACCAGTTAGTCCCATCATCTTTGGAATATTTGGGCCTGTGATATCAATATCCATTAAGCCAACCGCAAGTCCTTGGTCAGCAAGAGATATTGCTAGTCCAGTAGCAACAGTTGACTTTCCAACTCCGCCTTTTCCAGAAAGCACCATTATCTTGTGCTTGATATCTTCAGCAATTTTCTTCATCGCCATTTGACGTTTCATCTGCTGGAATTGAGCCTCCATTTGCTTTTGTTGTTGAGGGCTTGCGGGCTCTGCCGTATCAGCAGCTTCCGAAGGCTTGTCTGGGCTATGGTGGGATACTGGGGAATCCGACATCGAAGCATTCGACCCGTAGGCTGTCTTTCAATGCTCGCTCACTCATCATCGTCAATCAAAGGCGAATACAGAAGCAACGAGAAGCCACGTTCCCATCGATACCAGAGAGTTCTACTGAGCAGTGGAAAGACCATGGTTCCAATTAACCAGATGCTCCAAGTCATGCCGTTGACGGCCCAGAAATAGCCCACAGTCAACGGTACAGCGAACCAAGTGCCAATTTGAATAACTTCCAATCCATCTTCATGATTGGTTGGTCCACCAAATAACAAGGCAATAGGAGCGAAGCAAATGCTCAATATTGCCAATTCTATTGCAATTACTTTGAAGGCGATATCCCAACCATTCGCTGCGAAAATAATGTGTAAGACAAAATCAACTACAAATAGAATCGAAGTGAAAATTATTCCTCGCCAAACGCTGCTACGCGGTGGGAACATGGCAACCCCAGAAGAAGATAGGTCATTTGCATATCCTTCATAGCATGTCGAGAACACAGACTATTTGATGAGAATATTATTCGTATGCGTTGGCAATACCTGCCGCAGTCAAATGGCTGAAGGATTTGCCAGAGGAGCGGGCCATGAAACTGCTAGTGCTGGTACAAGCCCTGGTTCTGGAGTTGCTGCAAAAGCAGTTGAAGTCATGGCCGAACTCGGTATCGATGTATCAAGGCAATCTTCTGACCTACTCGATTTAACCTCCCTAAATGATTGGGATATGGTTATCTCAATGGGTTGTGGGGTTGAGGAAACATGCCCTGCACTGAAGGCTGACTTAGACTGGGGGCTTGATGACCCATTTGGCCAAGGCCTTAATTCATACCGGAAAACTAGAGACTTGATTCAAAATCTTGTCAATGAATTATGATTACTCTTCTTCACGTGGAGGTATCTCTCCTTCGCCAACTAAATTGATTTTCAAAACGCTGACATTACTCGTTCGTCCATCCTCACGCTCTACTTCTTCAGTCTCCGATTCTATACCAACAATACTCATGTTTTCAGGAAGACCTTCTGCAACATAGCCAAAACGTCGGCGGCACATCTCTGCAACATCGACGGCGTTGCGGATACAAGCGCCGCGAGCGATGAGAACAACATCTCGTTCGCCACCTTCCATTGCCATCACCACAGCGCGGATGTAGAGGTGTCTTGCTTTGTGACCCACGTAGATGATGCGTTGTTCGCCCATAGAGTACATCGGGGTGTTTTAGGTTGTATTCCTTTCCCCACGTTGTTATGCAGGAATGGCAAACGACAATCTTTCATACCCATGACGGATGGCCCTGCTTGCATTGCGAGCGTAGTGTAGTGGTTATCACCGAGCGTTGCCAACGCTTGAACCCGAGTTCAAATCTCGGCGCTCGCACCATTCAAGCCATTTATCGATACTAATCTAATGTTGCGAGTGCCTATCGCGTGAACAGATGTGGTGATTACTGATTACCCCAAGGATCTTCTCCTTGTTTTTTGCCAGACCATGGATTATCCTTGTTTTCTTTGCGCTTTTTTACAAATGATAGCAATGCAATAACTGCTCCAATAACAACAATCATACCGATTACAGAGATGATGACTACTGAATTATCCAAGGCACCAAACACACCATCAGGGTCCAATGTATTCTGTTCTTCTTCAACTACTTTGAGAACGTATTCGTCATTAATAGATTCCATTTCAAAATCATCTTGAGCCTTGAATGTAATCGGAAAAGCACCTGTTGGTAATCCTCTTCGACTATCGAATTGAACACTGAAAATCCCATCTCCTGCTGTCACATCTCCATCCTGACCATTATCCTTCATGATAACCCAAGAAATAGCCGAGCCCACCGGTGCAAGGTCTCCAATGTCGGCTTTCACCCAGCGAACCCCATCAGGGTCGCTAACTTGAATGGTCAGTGTGTAAGTTACTTCATCTCCATCATTCAATACTTCTTGAATTTCTTCAGGCTCCAATGCCATCACTTGGATGACTGGACCTTGGTTTAGAATCATAATTTTGATATCTTTATCGTCAGCACTACTGATGAAATGGCTACCTGATGCCTGAGTTGAGGATACTGTCTTTGAGGCGCCATCATCATCTTCGAGGTAAATATCTAGAGATTGTTCGCCGGGTTCCATTACAGATGGGATTTCAATTTCCCCTGCCCAGTTTCCAACCACACTATTGAATTGTAAATCTGCTAATTCTCCCCCTTCATCTCGTAGATCGATGGCAACTCGTGTTACTCCATTGAGGTCATATGCTTCTGCATTGACAATGATTACTTCACCTCTAAAAGTAAGTGAAGGCACATGGGTCCAAGTTAGAAGGCGGGGCGCTTGGTTGTGTACTTCCAAGGAACCCACTCCAGTGTCGCTCTCTCCCCAAATGTCAGTCGCAGTGACGCTGATTTCTACCTCTCCATGTTCTGCGCCGAGCACTGAAACTGATGTTGTCCAGATATCATCGTGGATAGTTTGGTCACCATCCCCGCCCTTATCATTAAGTTGGACTTGAGCTGACATTCCAAGGCTGCTTAAGTTAGCAACAACTTCTACAACATTCCAGTCTGGGTCAGAAATAACTACTTCAAGGTGGGCTGGCACTCCATCCTCATTGACCAAACTTCCAACTAAGCCAATTGAGACAATCTGGGGTGGGTTGTTTTCATTTGATGCTACGATGCTTGGGTAAATAATTCTCTCAAGACTCTGAACTTCAGTGAAAGTTGCTGGAATATCATTAACTGCAGGCAGAGTAAGTTGGCGGGACACTGTTGCTAATAGCCCTGCCAATGGGCCTTCATTGACGATGGAACCTGATGCTAATGAATCTGTAATACTGTCATTTGTATTCCAATAGCTTCCAATCCAAGCCGTTGTATTGAGAATGTGGCCGTCTTTGGTGATCTGAGTTAGGCTGGTTGCTTCGATGTCAAGATAGACAATATCACTACCCAATAATGATACTCTATCCCCAGGCAATAGTGGCACTGGCACGATGCCTGTTTCACGACTTATGTTGACTTCCCCCAGTCCGTCTTCGGTCTCTGGAGGCTCAACGGGAACTTCTTCAGGAGAGTTTTCGGGGTATTCATCTCCTCGATCGTTGTCAAGGCCAGTTGATTCCCACTTCCGATATATGGTTTGATTCTCCCAGTCTATGTTTGGAACTTCATAATTCCAAGTTTTGTTATGGTTCTGAAAGGCATTAGTACCAACTGCAGCGCTTAGATTGAACCAACTTTCCTCTAAAATGATGTTTACAGGATATTCAGAGCCGTTGTCATTTTGCCAATTGCCGCTAGCCTCAATCTGGTTAATTACCCCAAATGAGCCATCTGCATCACCGCTAAATGTACCATCTAAATGCAGATATCTATCTGTTACTAGGCCATTTTCACTTTTTTCTATTAGAGAATAAACCGTGCCATTAACAACTATATCTCCTCCATCATCATCTTCGCCAGCAAAACCAAAAGTTCCCGTGCCAGCGAGAGATTCACTTTGTCCAATTCGCACTCCATCTTGCCACTCTTCATATGATTCAATATTTGAGATGTCGATGTTAAATTGGCTTTCGCCATCTTTCATTTCCATGTCAGCATAACCTTCAAAGCGATTTAAGTCGTGTTTTATTTCGCCATCAACTTCCCAGCGCTCAAAGAATAATAGAGATACTGTGCCATTAATCCATAATTCGCTATCGTCATCGACATTTGTTCCATTGAGAATTCCTGTTGCTTCAAGTTCAGTTCTTTCTGAAACTATCCCGTCCACCGTACTGCGGTTGAAGTGGGCTGCTGACACTTGACCTGTAATTCTCATTTCATCCATTTCTGAATCTGATTGAACGACAACAAGGTCTCCCCAACCATGAGCATCAAAGTATTGAGAGCGTAATTCACCATCAATTGATGTCTCATTTCTCCAAATCTCCTCCAAGGTCAAGTTAATCCAAGTGGTTTCGTTTTCACCAACTTCTCTAATGGTTATACTGCCATCTCCTAATTCCCAAGCGCTAAGAGTATTTCCTGCTCGCTCTTGCCAACCTCTGCCATTGAATAGTAGTAAGTAACGTTGTGAGCCATTCTCATCCTCATAAGTGTGATTTAGGTTCCAATTTGTTGTTATGGTTACTTCATGGTCAGCGATAGGTTGGTTCCATACAGTTGCTTTGATGATTCTAGTCAAGTTTGTTGATTCAAGTCCCGCCCAGCCTGCTTCTATCGTTATCGTATCAGCAAATGAAACTCTATCCGGTAGAATAACTTCTAAGGTTCTGTCATCAATGAAAGTCAAACCCGCTGTTGATGTTGCTTGAGTTGTGTTCAGGAGGTTTCCATCTTCATCAGTATGGGTAATATCTGTTGAAAATTCAATTGTTGTCGAATTAATTGCATTATCAAATGCAAAGTGGTAAGCATGTACCTGTTGATTAGAAGTATCGGATACCCATGCAGTTTCAATATTATATCCAGGAACTTGACTTTGTGCAGACACCATCGGTACTACTGAGGAAAGAAGGAAAATAGTAACTAGTACTAGGCTTAACTGCCGTTTGAGCATGGGATTCCATGCAAGAGCGACCTATTCAACGGCTTCGGTATACTGTGTGTCTCACCAACGTTCATTGGTGAATGCATTAGGGTTGACAGGTTGGTCATCATCCCTATTCCATACAACCTCTCCGATATCTCCATAGACGTCGGCGAATGGGTCAACCTTGATTTCGGGTTTGTTGCGATCCATGTAGGCTTGCACTTTCTCGCGCAGTTCTGGCTTGAAGCGCCAATAATGGATTCTCCATTCACGGCCATCCCAGAGTGTTGTTTCCTCTGATTCGGTAGTTAGAAGATTGTAATCTTGGAACATGTAGAACAGGTTTCGGTCGGTGGGTTCAAGAGCATTGTCAATAATTCTCTCATAGAAGCCGAAGAAGCCAAGGGCGTGCTCGGCCATTCCTGATGCAACATCGGATTCCATCTCTGAATCAATATGTTGTCTGATTGCCTGTGTTAATTCATGTAATGACATTCCCATCTTTAGCCCCTCTTGTGTTTGCGCTGACTCCTTACGGTTGCCACGATTTCTCTTGCTGCGCAGTAATTCTATCTGTACTCCGTAGTATATCAATAATCCTGCGCGCAACCTTCTTTTTGCCCTGTTTTGTTTCAATAGTCGCTTTGATATTCGCGCAACGGCGCGCCAAGCCGATGGCGGACGGATATGTCGAGGGTAACTTTCTCGGTTTGAGCGAAAGCATTCCTGAAGTCGATGTTGTGATTCTTTCCCTGCCGTATGAATTGACTACTTCTTATGGCGAAGGTACAGCCAAAGGTCCTGCTGCTTGTATCGCTGCATCTGCTCAAGTTGAAATATATGATTCGCTGCTTTCTGAAGACTTGCCGGCTGGAGTTTCTATTCATACCGCTAAAGAGTGGGGTGGCTTTGGAAATTCGTTGTTAGCGCAATTAGATTCGATGACAACATACCTCCAACCATGGTTTGTAGGTGATTGCTTTCCAATTGTTTTGGGAGGGGAACATGGTATTTTACCAACTGTCATGCAGGCTCAATCAACCTCGCTTTCTGAAATAACAATAGTTCAAATCGATGCCCATGCTGATCTGCGTTCTCAATTGGGTGGAGAAAAATGGTCGCATGCATGTGCGGCTGCGCGTACCCTCGAAATGGGCGTAGGTCGCTTGATTCAGATTGGTGTTCGAGCATATAGTCGAGAAGAAGCTGAAGTCATCGAGAATGATTCTCGAGTTCAGACTTTTTTTGCCCGTGATTTGATGAGCCCGTGTGATGGAACAAAGGTTTGGCAAGAATTACTGGCGGTTCTTTCATCGATAACAGGTCCAGTTCATCTCAGTATCGACATCGATGGCATGGATGGGGCATTGGTTCCAGATACTGGCACACCGGTTGCTGGTGGTTTGCAAATGTGGCATGCTGTTGAGGCCATTGAAGTATTATTCGCCAACCCAAGTGCTAAGATTATCTCCTCTGATGTTAATGAGATCGTACCAGGAAAGGATAGTCCATTGACCCAATTCACTGCTGCAATGTTAGCAACTAAGGTCTTAGCCTGCCACATTCATGCTCGTCAAGAAGGGCGCTGGCATTCCCCCACTCGCAATGGAAAAGAGCGACCTCTGATTGAGTGTGATTATTTCCAGTCATTGCCCGTCTAGTAGGTATTGCAGAATCATCGGTAGTACGATGGTTGCATCTGATTCTATTACAAAACGTGGAGTATCAACCCCTATTTTCCCCCAAGATATTTTTTCATTAGGCGGTGCTCCTGAATAACCACCGAATGAAGAACGAGATTCTGAAATTTGGGCGAACCAAGCCCACATTGGTACTGCTAATCCGAGGTCTTGGCGTAGCATTGGTACAACACAGATTGGGTAATCACCAGCAATACCGCCTCCTACTTGTAGAAATCCAATTGCGTTGTTTTGGTTTTGATACCATTCTGCCAAGTCCTTCATTCGGTCAAGGTCATTGCGAATTATCGATGAAGATTCAATACTTCCATCGATTAAATAAGCACTAAAGATATTACCTAGAGTACTATCTGCCCAAGCAGGAGTGAAAATTGGTATATTCATCTCTCTGGCTGCACAAAGCCAACTAGATTCTGATTCTGGTAATACTTCATAGAGATACTTATGAGGCGGTTTATCCAAAGTTGATTCATTCCAAACCTTCAGCAACTGTGCCCCTACTTTTCGAATCGCTTCTTCTTCAGGAATACAAGTATCAGTAACTCTATTTTGTAAATTGGCTTCTTCTTCTGCTGAAAGATTTCTCCAATCGATATCAGGGTAAGAATCGGGTGCAACTACTCTAAACAGGTCTTCTTCGAGATTAGCACCCGTACAGGAGATGGCGTGAACCAAGCCAGCACGAATTGCTGGGCCAAGTAAGATGCCGATTCGCGCAGTTGACATTGCACCTGCTAATGTAATCATTAACTTCCCGCCTTGCTTGAGAAATGAATCGAGTGAAGCAGCACAGCGCTGCAACTCACCAGCATTGAAATGATGTAGGTTTTCATCGATGAATCGGCGCATCATCACACCTCAATTTAGAAATCTACCAACACAACGTCGACCTTTCAATTGCAAATTTGGACATGAATACTGCAAGGACATGTGCAACCTATCAGCAATATCATTTGGGTCATGTTCTCCACAGGTGAAAGCATCAATCGCCAACCAACCTTTTTCTTCATAGGAATGTGCGGTGATATGGCTCTCGTCGATTAAAACCACTGCTGCAAAGCCGGCAGGGGATTCAACACCATCAAATGGTTCAACGTGGGAATGAACCACCTTCACGCCCGATTCCTTTGCAGCATCAAGAAGCAAATCCAGCATCCAAGTGGCAACATCTTCAATTTGCGGATGGAAGCCGGTATAGTCAAGATAGACATGGCGGCCATGGGCAAGTTGGTCTGACACGGCTCTTGCGGCTCAAATCAGGTTTTGAAGGTGACTCATGATAGAGGATGATTGATGAATGGCAAGGCTCAGCAGGGTTTGATGCGGACCTACATACTTCTGGCTATGCTGGTTCTCGCACCCTTTACGGCCCCAATTTCAGAGGCTCAACAACCCGATATTGTGCAAGAACATTGGTATCATTCTTGGGCAACTTTGACCTATGATATTATGCAATGGAATGACGACTACCCTGAAGTGGTAAAAGTGGTCAGTGCTGGCACAACAGTACTTGGTAAAAACCAATGGGTTTTGCAAATAACCGACTACTCTGTGGAAACTAAAGTCGATGGAAGTCCAAAAGATGTTGTCTACATCGATGGTGGCCACCACGGCAATGAACACCTTGGTACCGAATTAGCCTTCTTGGTTGCAGAATACTACGTAGAAGGATTTGTTGCAGGTGATGAAGAAACCATCGGAGTTCTGCAGAATACAGAATTACACATCATGATTCTACTCAATGCCGACGGCAATGATATCGATAACCGTTGGAATACCAACGCTGTCGACCTCAACCGCAACTATGACCACCACTGGACAACCGAGGAAACCCGAAGTGGTAGCGGACCATTCAGTGAACCTGAAACTCGAAACAATGCCGAATACATGAAAGAATTCGCTAGCAATGCCGACCTCTACGTAACAATGCACACAGGAACATGGATCCTCGCATTCCCATGGGGTTTTACCGGCGATATGCCTAGCGACTGGGAACTTTTTACCCACATCGCAGACACCATTCATTCTGATATCGATGCCGACCTACCTGTCCAAAATGCCAACGCCGGAATCTACCCGACTCACGGAACAAGTCGCGATTATGGCTACGGTGTCATGGGATTCCCCACTTTCACCTTCGAGACCGATGATGAACAATTCTTGCCTGGTACAGCCCAAAGTCTGAGTGACCGTCTATCAGTCGAATTAGATGTGATGAAATATCTAATTTCCAATGTCTATTTTTGGCGAGCCAGATTGAATGTCTCAGATTTTACCTTAAGTGATTCTAGCATTTCTGCAACTGTTGTTAATGATGGCCTCTCAACCACCTCAAATGCTTCCCTTTGGTGGTTCCCAGAAGATATCAATCTTTCAGAAATGAACTTCGCTGAAAATAATGAATTTAATAACACTATAATCGATGGAAACCGCAGTTTTTCTTTTGGAAAGGGTGAAGGGGTCATGCTTGGAGAGATTTTTTCTGTCAATGCTAGTAATTCTACAGATATTGAATTCAACAGGCCAGATGAAATTAGCGATGGAGGTACATTCATGCTGATATATCAAAAAAGAGTTATTGATGTCAGTCAGGTTGTATTTGAGACCATAGGCTCGGAGGATGTATCCTTTGCAGAACAAGTTGAGGATGAAAATTGGTTGGGGGGGTGGGGAATGTTTGACCCATTTAGCATGATTTTTGCGATGTTAGCAGCGGCATGGTGGCTAGGCAGGACAAATGTTTGAAGGCGAGGCTTGACAAAGCCAATCCTACTCGCCTAAACTGGTTGAGAGAATGGAAGTCAAGGTAGATGGATATGGAAATGTAGCTGGCACCTTGGTTTTACCTATGTTTGAGGATGAATGCAGCAGCGAAGGTTTCGACCACTTTGGAGTTCATAGAAATCTCTTGAACATGATTGAACATGTCATTGATGCTGGTGATTTCAGAGCTAAAGAAGGTAGTTCCCTAACCATTCATAACCTCGAAGGAAAAGTTATTCTTGTCGGCCTAGGTAAATCCGCAGATTTTGATGATGATGCTGCCCGAAATGCTGGAGCCTCTTTGGTGGCAAAGCGAGGAAAGCAACATGGATGCGAATTTACCGCTCGCTTAAGTTGTATGAATTCAAGCCAAGCAGCCGCCTACTTAGAAGGGGCAATTCTTCGCGATTACTCCTATGATAAATACAAAACAAAGGATGACGATGATGAGGATGAGGACTTGGTTCTCCACGCTCAAGTGGCAACAGAAAATATCGACCTGCTGATAACTGCTACTGGAACTGCTACTCAAGTAGCAACAGGAGTTCACTTAGCCAGAGACCTAGGAAATGCTCCACCTAACCACCTCTACCCAATGGCCTATGCACAAGAAGCCAATAATTGGGCCAAAGAAAAGAGTAATGTCGATGTCAAGATTATCTCATACGAGGCAGCAGTAGAACTCGGCATGGGTGGACTATGCGCAGTTGGAATGGGAAGCGACCGCAAACCATGCATGGTAATTTTCGATTTGAATCCTGATGCGGGAAATCAGCCTCCAGTGATTGTCGGCAAGGGAATCACTTTCGATACCGGTGGAATCTCAATTAAGCCAAGTTCAAGTATGGACGAAATGAAGTACGATATGCATGGTTCTGCTACCGTCTTTGGACTAATGCAGGCATTGTGGGCCAGCGGTCATGAAAAGCGTATCATCGCTATTTCCTGCATGGCAGAAAATATGCCTTCCTCAAATGCACAACGCCCTGGGGACATAATCACAACACTATCAGGTAAGACCATCGAGGTATTGAACACCGATGCGGAAGGTAGACTAGTTCTTGCAGATGGACTATGGAAGGCTGGAGAATATAATCCATCATGGATTGTCGACCTTGCAACCCTCACAGGAGCAATTGTTGTTGCACTGGGACATGAGGCTACTGGAATGTGGTCAAATGATGATGATTTAGCAAAGCGCCTACGGGTATCTGGAGATGCCTGTGGAGAATTAATCTGGCAGATGCCTCTGCTTCCGGCCTTTGAAAAAGAAATGAAAAGCAGTAAGATTGCTGACCTACAAAACATCGGTCCAACCCGCTGGGGTGGCTCCAATGGTGCCGCAGCTTTCCTCAAGCAATTCGTTCAGAAACAGAGCGATGATGAAGATGCAAAGCAGATTCCTTGGGCCCACTTGGATATCGCTGGAACTGCATGGGGAGCCAAGACCAACAAAATGGTTGCACATGGCGCAACAGGAATTCACGTGCGTGCATTACACCACATGATTACTAAACAGTAATCAGAACACTCCGCGCATGTCAAAGAAGGCAGAAGCACCAATCATTGAAGCCATGGATACGATAACTAAGAGAATGGTCAACCCCTTTCTTTTCAACCATATTGTTCATCCAATCTCTGTTGGACTTCATCTGGAACTTGTGCATCTTGCTTGGCCCATAGAATATCATCAATTCGCAATACTGCGATGGCAGAATCGGTGGCTCCTTTGATGGCTTGGCGACTGATTCGCAATGGCTCTCTGATGCCAACTTCATCCATATCAGAAATGGTTCCATTTCGGAGGTCAAGCCCAAGCCAATCATTCTCGGCATTACTCTGTGCTGCAGTCAATTCTAAGAGGTTGCCAAGTGAGTCCAAACCAGCGTTCTCTGCCAAAGCACGAGGGATGACTTCCAAAGCATCAGCGAATGCCTCTACTGCCAATTGTTCGCGACCTGGTATAGTCTCGGCATATCTTCGCAGTCTGCGAGCTAAAGCAACTTGAGTTGCTCCTCCACCTGGAAGCAATTTTGGCTCTTCATGTAATTGACAGGCAACACCTAATGCATCAGCGAAACAACGCTCAACTTCCTCTAGCATTTCTTCGCTACTACCTCTAGTGATCAAAGTCTGCCCTTTGTTGGTTGAACCTTCTAATATCCAATGTGAAGTATCACTCCACAACTCCTGTCTACTACTGTTGAAAGAGCCGAGGTCCTTTGCACTCGCAGTATTAGCCGAATGGACCATGGTTGCGCCAGTTGTGATACAAATTTGTTCAAGGTCATTGCGCTCTACTCTCCGATAAGCGGTTATCCCTTTGGCTTCCAACATCGAGCGAGCATAGTCGTCGATTCCGTCCTTGACCGCGAGAATATCCACTCCCAATGCCTCAACTGCATCAACCGACTCTTTCAGCATTTCATGCTCCTTATCCCTGAATGCTTGGAGCATTCCAGAGGAGGTTATCTTGAGTTTTGCATCCATTACCATTTGTCGTCTTTCAAGGGCACCATCGATGACCAAGATCTTTCCACCTTCAAGACTCTCTTCCATCTCTGGATGAGCAGGGCGTTTGGCGATGACGATTCCATTTACCAAATGAGTATCACTAGATTGACCACCCTTATTAGCCAAGACTTTGATTCTTGTCGGGTCTGCTTTGATTCCATCTTCACCTTGTTCTGCAATCGCTGCTGCTGCCTCGACTGCCAATACTGAAAGTGTACCTTGTAGAGATGATTCGCCCTTACCTGCAAGACAAGTTTGGGTAGCCTGCAAAATCTCTTTTTCACTTTTGAGATTTTGAGAAATCTCTTCAAGAATTATCTGAGATTGGCTTTCAGCAAGCCTGTATCCCGCAGCAATCACAGTTGGGTGAACTCCTTGATTGACCAAGTCCCAAGCATTCTGCAACATTTCGGCAGTTATCAGAACAGTACTAGTTGTTCCATCACGGGCAACTCTGTCTTGGGTGCTACTACTGGAAATCAACATCCGTGCTGTTGGATGCTGAACTTTAGCCGCCTCCAGCACAGTTACTCCATCATTAGTGACTTGAATTCGCCCCTCATCATCGAGAAGAAGTTTATCCAAACCCTTTGGACCAAGAGTAGAACGTACCGCTCCCGCCAAGGCCATTGCGGCCTGAACATTTTTGCGAAGCGCAGCTCTACCGCTGCTCCTTTCGGTCTCTTCGAGAATGCTGGTATCATCTGAGGTAGCCATCTTGACAACCCCACCCAATCAACCTTTATGCTTGAATCTTGATGTTTGGAAATCTCAATCTTCATCGACTACTTCGAAGTCTGCATCGACCACGCCATCATCAGAGGATTGACCTTCAGAATCGCCACCATCTGCTTCTTGTGCGGCCATTTCAGCAGCTGCTGCCTCGTAGAGTTTTGCAGAAATTGCATGCATTGCTTCTTCGACTTCCTTGACCTTGGCCTGAATTGATGCCTCATCAATATCATCTAGTTCGAATGGCTTGCCTTCTTCATCCATTACCAATTTCTCCAACTCCTCTAACTTCTCCTTTACTGGAGCAGTGTCATCATCTTCCAATTTGTCACCACTTTCGTCTAGAGTACGGCGAGTCTGGTAGACAATCTGGTCTGCCATGTTGCGAAGTTCGATCTTGGCCTTGCGGAGTTGGTCTTCCTCAGCATTTGCTTCAGCCTCAGAGATTTTCTCTTGGATTTCATCTTCACTCAGGCTAGTTGCTGATTCAATCTTAATCGATTGTTCTTTTCCTGTTCCCAAATCTTTGGCACTAACGCTGACGATTCCATTTGCATC
>DUDM01000034.1:6645-14643 GCA_012959275.1 Candidatus Poseidoniales archaeon | reverse complement strand
GTAACCTCGATTTGCGGCATACCACGGGGTGCTGCTGGGATTCCAACCAAATGGAATTGCCCGAGTGTTATGTTGTCTTTTGCGAATTCACGCTCACCTTGGAGCACATGGATTTCTACAGCAGGTTGGTTATCTGCTGCAGTCGAGTAGGTCTCTGACCTACGGCTTGGAATTGTAGTGTTGCGCTCGATCATAGTTGTCATGACGCCACCAAGTGTCTCAATTCCCAAAGTTAGTGGAGTTACATCGAGTAAAAGGATGTCTGAAACGTCCTGGTCTCCAACGATGATTCCTGCTTGAAGGGCTGCACCAACTGCAACTGCTTCATCAGGATTGATACCCTTGAATGGTGCCTTTCCGACCTCCTTCTCAATGGCTTCTTGAACAGCTGGAATACGGGTTGAACCACCGACTAGCAATACCTTGTCGACTTCTCCCTTGGAGATTCCTGCATCCTTCATGGCCTTCTTTGTTGGAGTCATGGTTTTCTTTACCAAATCGGCTGTTAGTTCATCGAATTTTGCACGAGTTATAGTGATATCCAAGTGCTCTGGATTTCCATCCTTCATGGTGATGAATGGCAGATTGACTTGGCTTTGCATTGTTCCGCTAAGTTCTATCTTGGCTTTTTCAGCAGCCTCACGAAGGCGGCTCATAGCTTGCACATCTTTGGAGAGGTCGATCCCGGTATTTTTCTTGAAATCACCAACCAAGTGGTTCATCAACTTCTCATCGAAGTCGTCGCCACCGAGTTTATTATTTCCATTAGTTGCCTTAACTTCAATTTGAGGTTGGCCATCAACTTCATAAATCTCCAAGATAGATACATCGAATGTTCCACCACCTAGGTCGTAAACTAGAATTGTTTGGTCATCAGATTTGTCAACACCATATGCTAATGCGGCTGCGGTTGGCTCGTTGATTATGCGGAGGACTTCAAGCCCTGCAATTCGGCCTGCATCCTTGGTTGCCTTGCGTTGTGCATCTGTAAAGTATGCAGGACAGGTTACTACTGCTTGAGTGACCTCTTCTCCAAGATATGCTTCAGCATCAGCCTTCAACTTTTGAAGAATCATTGCACTGATTTCTTGGGGGGTATATTCCGTGTCATCAACACTCTCTTTCCAATCACTGCCCATATGTCTCTTTACAGATAGGAAAGTGCGGGCTGAGTTAGTTACTGCTTGACGCTTTGCCACTACTCCAATCATTCTCTCGCTACCATCTTTAGCGAATGCAACTACGCTGGGAGTTGTTCTCGCTCCCTCTGCATTTGCAATCACCACTGGTTCGCCACCCTCAAGTGTTGCAACACAGCTATTTGTCGTTCCAAGATCTATTCCAATTACTTTTCCCATTTTTTTCACCTTCATTTTTTATTTAGAAAATCGGTATTCCACCATCTTCGCCTTCATCATCATCAGAGAGGTCAATACTTACATCAGGAACTTCGACAATTTCATCATCGTCATCATCACTTTCTTCATCATCCTCATCGAAATCTGCACCAGGTGGAGTTAATTTTAGAGTAACATCGAGGATGCCATTATTCAACGACCATCCTACCAGTTCATCACAGGCATGAGGTAGTTCAATTCTCGCTACTGGAGAAGCCTGTGTTGTTTTTAGGACTTCGAGCAGACTGCCTTTCTCGACTAATTCCAATTCCATCTGCCCTTCTTCAAGTTCAACTTGTTTAGTACAATCGACGGTGATGAACATCTCCCAACCATCTAAATAGATTTCAGGCTCTGGAAGTCCTTTCAAGGCTGCCTCGCCATCGTCTTCTGTTGGCACAGCCACCTCTGCGGGTTTCGCATCTACCTTGACATCGAAGCCAAGGTTGGAAAGCATGTCGTTGAGGTTTCCCCCACCACCTAGCATATCCTTTAGACTAGACATATCGAAGTTAAGGTTGATTCCATCTTTGGCTATCTTTTCTGGGTCAAATCCCATTTCTTCAAACTTCTTTTGGAATTGGCTCATCATGCCGCGTAGAGTGGAAATATCGACTTCAAGACCCATTTGCTTGAACATCTCTGCCATCTTGTTCAGCATCGCCTCTTCCCAGTCTTCACCCTTATCTGACATTAAATCACCACTGCTTAACCATCGGTTGTATAGTACGGGAACATGGGGCCCTATATGAACCATTCCAAACATAGAAGACCTTGACCAAATTGCAAGAGACATGGGCACTATACCTGAAACCATGTTAGCATGGACCAAGGTGCGTCCTGAAGAGGATGGATTCGATTTAATCGAGCATCCTATACCTTCTCCCGAAGCAAAAGAAGTGCTGGTCAAAACCCTATCTACTAGCATCTGTGGAACCGACCTTCATATTTGGAAATGGGATGATTGGGCAAAATCAGAAGTCCCACTAGGCACCATTACTGGGCACGAAACTTGTGGCCATGTAGTAGCCGTTGGTTCAGCAGTCAATAGCCACAAAGTTGGTGATTTCATCTCAGTAGAATGTCATTTGGCCGATTGGGATTGTCCTCGGTGTGAAGAAGGGAATGCTCATATCTGCGAGAATGGTTCTATTTTTGGAGTCCATTCCAACGGTGCTTTCGCCCCGTATTTCACCATTCTCGCATCCTCAGCAAGGCATAACCCTCACGGTTTAGAACCCAGGCATGCATCAATGCAAGACCCTCTTGGCAATGCCATTCATACTTTGACTGGAGGGCCGGTAAAGGATTCAACAATTGCAATACATGGCTTAGGCCCTATTGGGCTCTTTGCTGTTGACGTGGCTCGCCAAATGGGTGCTAGCAATATTATCGCCATAGATTGGGATAATAAATATCGAATGGATCTCGCAAGAAAACTCGGTGCCGACCTAGTATTAGGAAAGGATGATGATGTTCAAGCAGCAATTTTTGAAGCAACAGGTGGAACAGGTGTTGACAACTCCTGTGAATTTAGTGGTTCATCAGCAGCCTTAGCCAATGCCATAAAAACAACTAGAATGGGAGGATACCTCAACATCTTGGGAGTCTACGGCAGTGAGCCAAAGGTTCCAATCAATGATATCGTTTTCAGATATTTACATGTCAAAGGAATCAACGGTCGTCGAATGTGGGCGACTTGGGATACCATGCAAGAATTGATGGTTGAAGGAGAACTCAAAATCCACGATGTTCTAACACATCGCTTTCCACCAAAAGCATTCAAAACTGCAATTCGCTTGATGTTATCAGGAGAATGTGGAAAGGTGGTGCTCGATTTTGACTGAGCAAAATGAAAAAACTGAATCTTCACAATTTCATTCAGACCAATTGAACCATGGGTTTTTCCAATTTACTCTTCCATATACATGGATTGGATGGCTTTCTTGGGCGATGGCCCCAATCTGTTTCATTCTAGCCTTGGCTATTTACTTGAAGACCTTTGAAACGCCAAAATTCTATGTTCCAAATACGGTTGGTGCTGGCCTTGAAAATACTAATGATGAATACGGTTGGGCTTTGACTTTAGCGGTGATTGGTAGTATATTACTAATGTTAAGCACACCCTCATCCTTGTCGCAAGATTTAGCTAAATTACGTGAGTGTAAACAACCTAGGAGAATAATTAGCGTCACTGATGGAGAGGTAAAAGAAACTGATAAAAGTCGTAAGAATGATGATTATGATTGGATCCTCCCCCCTCCAAAATCGGAGGTTTTTCTTAAAAACCCGTGGCATGGTGGCCCTGAAGAGGATTTAATTCCCGAACATCCACAATTAATTGGTACTCCTCAACCAGCATCTACAACTCTCTATAGCCTTGGAGCAATCTCTTATGTTTGTTTTTCAATTCTACTTTCTTCATTCATCTTATTTCGAGCCAGCGGCCAAACATCTGAACCTGTGGAATTTGTATTGAAGTATTTTTTTGTGATTTTTTCAATCACCTTCAATATTTCCTGGGCTTTCAAATCTTATCATGATTGGAAAGTTATCCATAACATCCAAGATATGCCCTCTTCAACAATCAGAAGCATTGCAGTTGGTCCCGCAGAAATTGTTGGGCAAGCAATTCCGATGCCAAATGTTGATACAATAACCGCAAAAGTAGGCTCAAAAAAGATTATCACGGAAATTGATGGTTGTCTTAACTACCATTGGATTGAAGAAAAATTAGTCAAAAGGAACAAAAGTAGTCATTGGGTAAAAGTGGCTTCAAAATCTGAAACAGGTCGTTTCATTATTCACGATGGAACAGGAGGAATTATCGTCGAACCAAGTACTTTTGACAAAAAAGAGTTAGGCCCACCATTGAATGTTATTCGGAGAGGGAAAAGGCGTTGGACGATTCGAGTTATCACTACCTTTGACCCAGTATTTTGTTTGGGTAGAGTCGAGAAAAGAGAGGAAGCAGACTTAGCAGAGTGCTCATCTGATAAAACAATCCAACAATCATTATTGGTAATGCGTGGCAATAAAGACATCGGAATGCAAACTAAATTTTCACGAGGTACAGAGTTGGGATTGATGAAGAGGGTGCGCTCTTCTTTTGAATTAATTTTTGTTCCAATTCTACTACTAATAAGTTCAATTATTCCTTTTCTATGGTAATCAGTATGAGATGACCTCAAAGACATCAACCCCAATGAGTCCCTTTTTGTCATTGAATGAATATGCTCGACCCTATTTGAAAATAATGATGCTGCCATAATAATACCCTGATGTCAATACAACTTATTCAACATCTAATCAGACATTATTCATTCAATTCATAAGAATCTTGATGTACGGAACACGCCGGCTCCATATCCCGTTGATGTGATATGAAGTACGTCATTGTCTCGGGAGGAGTTCTAAGCGGCATCGGAAAAGGTGTCACTGCGTCCAGTTTAGGGGTTTTGCTAAAGAGCGCTGGCCTACGACCAACTGCGATCAAGATTGATCCTTACCTCAATACCGATGCCGGCACAATGTCACCCTTTGAACACGGCGAAGTATTCGTTCTCGACGATGGTGGAGAAGTGGACCTCGATCTTGGAAACTATGAGCGCTTTCTCGATGTCTGCTTGACAAGAGATAACAACTTGACTACTGGAAAAGTCTACGCCAAGGTCCTCGAAGCAGAACGGCGTGGTGATTACTTAGGAAAAACTGTACAAGTAATTCCACACATAACAGATACTGTTCAAGACTGGATCGAAGATGTTGCTCATCGCCCCGCAGATGGTAGTGGAGAGGAACCTGACGTTTGCGTCATCGAACTCGGCGGCACAGTTGGCGATATCGAATCGGCACCATTCGTCGAAGCATTACGTCAATTCCAATTCAGAGTAGGGCCAGAGAACTGCTGCTTTGTTCATGTTTCATTAGTTCCAGTAATCGGCGTGGTCGGTGAACAGAAAACCAAGCCGACTCAACATACTGTCAAAGAATTACGCGGCTTGGGTATTACCCCAGACATGCTAGTTTGTCGAAGCGAGCGCCCATTAGAAGATGATGTGCGGGAGAAATTAGCCCTATTCTGTCATGTCTCACCCGAGGCAGTCCTTTCAGCACACGATGTCTCTAACATTTACCGTGTTCCACTTTTGCTAGAAGAACAAGGAGTGAGTGAGATGTTGTCTCAAAAACTTGGTTTTGCCATTCCTGATTCAAGGACTCTACTGGATGACTGGAAAGCGATGGCTGACCGTGTCGACAATTTAAGTGGAGATGTTCATATCGCGATGGTCGGAAAATATACTGGATTATCAGATTCCTATCTATCTGTCATCAAGGCCTTACAGCATTCTTCTTTTGAGGTAGGGCGCAAGTTGGTAATAGACTGGATCGAAGCCTCAGACCTTGAGCATATTAGCGAAGGAAAAGATGAGAGCAATCATGCTGAAGCATGGAAGTTGCTCTCCCAAGCAGACGGTGTTCTTGTCCCTGGTGGCTTTGGTGACCGTGGGGTTGAGGGTAAAATATTGGCTGCAAAATATGCCCGTGAAAGCAATACTCCTTACCTCGGAATCTGCCTTGGCCTACAGACTGCTGTCATCGAGTTTTGTCGAAATGTACTCGGGTGGGAAGGGGCAAACTCCACCGAATTCGATGAATCCACAAGTCACCCTGTGGTCGTCTTTATGCCCGAGATTTCTAAAACTCACCTTGGTGGAACGATGCGCCTTGGAAGTAGACCAACTCTTTTCCAGGTTGATGAATGTGCTACTCGAACTCTTTACTCAGGGGTTAGTCATGTCGACGAAAGGCATCGCCATCGCTACGAAGTGAATCCGGCATTCATCGAGGATATTGAGGCAAGAGGTTTGAAATTTGTTGGCAAGGATGAGAGTGGACAGAGATGTGAAATCTTTGAATTGGCTGAACACCCATTCTTTGTTGCAACCCAATATCATCCGGAATTCAAGTCGAGACCGGGGCGGCCAAGTCCGCCATTTTTAGGCCTGCTACAAGCAGCTACAAAACAGTAGGTTCAGTCTTCTGCAACTCGCATTATCCTCGTAGTTCGATAACCTTGCAAGAGTTTCAGGTATTTTCTCTCGATGAACTCTTCATCTAACGTTCTATCTCCAGTGTCTATTCTTAATGAATTCAAACTAAGCAATTTTGCTGAAGTCGCTACTCCCAGAATATTATCCAAACCAATTTTGCGAAGCACTTCAGGTGAAAGTTGTAGATTGCCGCGGCCAATCAAAAATCCCTGCCCCCCCATTGGGCTCAACAATAACAAGCATTGATGTTCTTCATTCAGATGTTTGAGAATTTGTTGTTCATTGAGATCTTTGTAAATCACATCCCCTATTGTAATGTCAATCCCCAATAAAGTCGGCTCAAAATTATTGAGTTCCGCCATGGTTCTCAGAGTTCCGCCAGACCCCCAAATAATCATCAACTCAGGGTTTTCCGTTCTAAGGTCTTGAATGTGCTCTGCTAATGCTTGAATCGTTTCTTCCTCAGATGCTGACTCGACAGCCTCCTTGGCGCCTTGCATCCAACGTGGTGATGAAGGGGTCATCGCCTCTCCATACATTCGTACTCTCCAGATTCCCTGAGCATAGACCTCCTCGTCTAAATCCATCACTTCTGTTGAGGACAACATCAATTCTCCAGTAACAAATGCGCAGACAACTTCTGCGGCTGCTCGAGGAGTTGCAGCGAAGCATCCTGAATGCATTTTCACGCCCCCAGGAACGCCCACTATTGGGGTTTTTTTTCCATCTAATGCATAAATTATATCGCGTGTGGTTCCATCTCCCCCCGCATACAATATGAGGTCTGCATGGCTCATAAGTCCTATTGCATCAATGGTGTCCTGTGCAATGGTTTCAACTCCAGTTTCGTGGATAATCTGATGGTTAATTGAACCAAACCAATCGGAACCCATGCGCCCTTCAATGGTGGTGAAATCGATTTCTAAGGACCTTTGTTCGAGTAAAACCTGAAGGCGTTCAAGGCATTCAATCATCCTTGGTCCTGCGCGGTCTTCTGCTCCCGCAGCTCGGGCTTCTTTTGCTCGACCATCACTACCTTTGAAGCCGAGTTTACCCCCAAGTCCGGCATCAGGGTTGACCAACACCGCGATGAGCATGATGGCGCCTGTGCGAAACCACTTGATGAATCACTCGCTTCCTCTGCTCGCGTTGCCAATTCATTGAAGTATGGACCTTCGATGGCTATATGGCGTTAGCATGCAAGAAGATGACCCGATCGCTCAGAGCATAAGCAACCGTTTGGCGGATGCTTTTGGAGAGATGACAGTAGGGCCACCTGCTGGACCGCCTGCCGGCCCGCCTGCCGCAATTCCAAGTGGGCCTCCTGCTGGGCCACCTGCTGGGCCTCCTGCTGGGCCACCCGCTGCAATTCCAAGTGGGCCTCCTGCCGGCCCACCTTCTGAACCTCTAATGGCACCACCATCAGGCCCTCCTGCGGCTCCCCCCGCTAGTCTGCCTGCTGAATCTCCAATGGCACCACCATCAGGCCCTCCTGCGGCTCCCCCCGCTAGTCTGCCTACTGAACCTCCAATGGCACCTCCAGTAGG
>DUDM01000034.1:0-6527 GCA_012959275.1 Candidatus Poseidoniales archaeon | reverse complement strand
AATGGCACCACCATCAGGTCCGCCTGCTGCCCCCCCCGCTAGTCTGCCTGAAACTCCTCCTGAAGTTAATCCAAATGTGATTCCAATGGATGCATTGATGGCAATCAGTAGTGAGCCTGAAACTCCTCCTGAAGTTAATCCAAATGTGATTCCAATGGATGCATTGATGGCAATCGGTAGTGAGCCTGTTGTTGAAGAGATAGAAACTCAAGTAATTGAAAAGATTGATTCACTTTCTTCAATCGAAACAGAAACATCTGCCATTCCAATGTATGATGAAGATGCACCAAAGGTTAGCCCAGGAGAATTCTTTGGTGCTGATGAAGCACCTGCTGAGGTATATGGCAGCATTACTGAAAAAGAGAGAGTGCAACATCAACAAGTTGTAGAAACTCGAAGCTCTTTTGTTATTGGAGGCACTCAACCAAATGTTGAAGAAAATGCTGAGCCTGTGTCTGAAGTTGAGCCTGTGTCTGAAGAAGTCGAACAGCCTGAGCCTGAAAAGACTCAACCAAAAGCTGATTATGATGCTTGGGATGATGCTTGGAAGGAACCTGAGCCTGAACCTAAACCGGACAGGGTGGTGAAGTCCACTGATTCTCTCAATGTGGAGTTGGAATGGTGAGCCTTCCAATTCTATACAGTTTTCGACGTTGCCCATATGCAATCAGGGCTAGATTGGCCTTACTCCATTCCAATTCTATTGTAGAATTACGCGAAGTCGTGTTAAGAGATAGGCCTCTTTCATTATTGGAATATTCACCGAAAGGGACTGTCCCTGTATTGGTGTTACCAAATGGTGAGATATTAGAAGAAAGTATGGATATTATGCTTTGGTGTATAGGTGAAGATATGCTTATTGGTGATTGGCAAGAACTTGTCGAATTGAATGATAATGAGTTCAAGGGAAATCTCGATCGCTACAAATATCCAGACCGTTTTGATGATGTTACCTCTATGGAATTTCATCGAAATAAATGCCTTGAAATTTTAAATTCATTTAATCAGCGATTGGATGGTGGATTTCTGATGGGAAATGGGTTAAGTATTGCTGACTTAGTTTTGGTTCCATTCATCAGACAATTTGCCAATACCGATAGAGGTTGGTTTGAACAACAAGATATTCCAAATGTGAAGAGGTGGATGGATGGAATCTTGCAAAGTGAATTGTTTATTTCATCTATGATCAAGTACGACCAATGGCACGAAGGTGATGAGTTGACCTATTTTCCAAATTAACTATTCAATGCTTTGATGCACTCAATAGAGAAATGGTAGTTTCAATCAAATTACTATTTGCGCACATGTTATTGCAAAGTGAAGTTGAAATAAGTTGCTCTGAAAGCCCAACTAATGCGTAGCATAGCAATGAGGATACCAACCCGTCGTGTATTGGAAGGAGGGGGTTTTGAAGTGCGTCGCCCAGCGGTCATGGGAGCAGAGATGAGTCCGTTTCTCCTACTAGATGAAATGGGCCCAACCACTTGGGGCCCAGGTGAAGCAATAGGTGCTCCAAGTCATCCTCACCGAGGCTTTGAAACCGTAACATATCTTCTGAATGGAAATATGGAACACCGTGACAGCGCCGGAAATTCGGGAAGCCTTGGGCCTGGTGATGTTCAATGGATGACAGCGGGTAGTGGGGTGATTCACAGTGAATTACCATCTGAAGAGTTTTTACGCGATGGAGGTTTAATCCATGGCTTCCAGATTTGGGTTAATCTACCTGCAAAGCACAAGATGATGGCACCGCGCTATCAAGATATCTCTGCATCACAAATTCCAATTGCCGAGAGCGAAGGGGTACGTGTTGTTGTTGTTGCAGGTGAATCGTTGGGAGTAAAGGCTGTCATCGATACCATGATTCCAATAACCTACCTCGATATTTCGCTGCAGGATGCCGAATTAATTCAAGATATTTCTTCGGACTTGAACGCAATGGTTTTTGTTTTTGATGGAAAACTTGAGGTGGCGGGAGAAGAAGTTGAGGATGGGGGATTTGTCATTCTATCTGCTGGTTCCAAGGTTGCACTGAGTGGAACTGGTCGTTGCTTATTATTGGCTGGGCCGGCTCTTGATGAGCCGATTGCAAGATATGGTCCGTTCGTAATGAATACTCGCAAAGAAATTGAGCGAGCTGTCGCTGATTACCATGCAGGCACTTTAGTTCAAAACTCCTAAAATAAAACCATTATTTTGCGGAAAGTAGGTCAATGATGCCCTTCTCGGCTCTAGATATGGGATTCTTTGATACAATCGGCCGCGGTTGGAAAATGAGCAAATTGAGCATGGCAGTAGTAAAGAAAGACCCTGAGTTGATGGTCTATGTTTTCCTCAGTGGAATAATGGCACTCGGTGCTATGGTCGCCATGGGATTACCTGAATTTTTGAACATGGGCTGGGCTCGTACTGAAGAAGGTAAAATGACCCCTGCCTACATGGGATTCGTATTTGCAGGCTACATGGGAATCTCCATTATCGTCACATTCTGGAATAGTGCAATCGTAGCAAATGCCTACATCCGCCTCAATGGTGGAGACCCCAAATTCGTTGATGGCTTTGGTGCTGCATTCAAGCGAATTCACTTGATTATCATGTGGGGAATCATCGCAGGAACAGTTGGACTATTGCTTAAGGCACTGAAACAAGCAGCCAGAGAACAGAAAGGTGGAGGGGCAGTCTTGGTAATGATTTTGCAAATTATTGGCGCCACAATTTGGTGGATTATGTCCTTCTTCGTTATCCCATTGATGGTCATTGAGGGTATCGGTGTTGGCGAGAGTATGAAGAAATCCAAGCAGATGTTCATGAAGACATGGGGAGAGAATGTTACTTCAGGAATGGGAATCGGAATAATTACTGCTTTCTTTGGTTTAATCATAGTTGTAATCGGCGTGGGTTTGTCTATTGCGCTAGGACCATTATGGTACATTGGTGCAATAGTTGGCGCCATTGCCATGGTAATTCTAATCATGTGGTCGAGTGCTGCGGAGCAAGTTGCTGTTGCGGCACTGTATATCTTCTCCACTACTGGAAAGATGCCAGGATTGTATCAGGAAATGGGTATGAATGATTTCAAGATGCAAACTGGGCCGGCACCTCAGCGACTGTGATTTATTCTAATTCAAGCCAAAGTGCATATAGTACGCATCCCAGTTATACATTGAGATAGCAACGATGTTGGATTATCAAGGATTGAAGTCATATATTGGGGACGCCATCCCCGTCTGATAACTATGAAGAAGATGTTTGCGGTTCTGCTGACCTCATTGATGCTAGCATCACTCCCCTTAGCCATGGCTGGACCCGGCGACGGTGGCGGTGGCGGTGGCATGCAACAAAACCCAGGTCAGAGTTTTGGCTATGTTGTCGACCAAGACCTCTATGATGACTTATTCATCGGCGATATATCGATTCATGATGTTCTCAATGCCCCCCAAGGCGACTTGGTTTTCGTTGGAACTCACCTCGGTGACATCTATGTTGGTAGTGATTTCATAGAAGGTGATGCAACATATTATTCCTCATTTATTGGCAGATATAATATGACAACTGGATTAGTTTGGGTCAAACCATTTAGTGCAAGTAGTTGTGATATTATTATCGACCGAATCAGTTTAACTCCTATGGTAAAGGTAGCCTTTTCTGGTGAGACAAATAATTGCGCTGAAGATATTGAATTGAGGGTGGGAAATACAACTACTACCATTGGAAACCAAAATTTATTATTGGGATTTTTTGATTCTAATGGACAAATATTGTGGTTATCTGCAACTCCAACCACTCCAGTTGTAGCAGGAATGGATACCGATTCGCAAGGAAGTATGTACATTGCAGGTTATTTCAATGATAGTTTCAGTTATTCAAATATGAGTTTTTCAAAAGCAACAGCTAGTAATGAAGGTGGATTTATTTTCTCGGTGGATTCCAATGGCAACCCCCGTTGGCACAAGGCCTTTCAATCCAATCGAGGAGGTTATGGTGAGCACACTAACGTTGATACGATAACAGTTGAAAATAATGGCACAGTTCTAATCGCTGGCGATTTCTGTAGAACCACAACTTCATCAAATTGTAAATTACAAATTGATGACTTCAGCATTACGAATTCAGATACAATGGGTAATGGATATTATCTCGCATCATTCAGTGGAGGTGGCGAAATATTACACTTAGAGTACTTTGGTGCAAATGGCAACGAAATGATTCAGAGTGTTCAATTCTTGAGAAATGGCTCC
The DNA here is from genome assembly GCA_012959275.1 of Candidatus Poseidoniales archaeon. Classification (GTDB taxonomy): domain Archaea; phylum Thermoplasmatota; class Poseidoniia; order Poseidoniales; family Poseidoniaceae; genus UBA226. Next base: position 2,289 of record DUDM01000034.1, on the reverse strand, counting down.
TATGTCCTTGTTGGGAGTTTTGTCTCTGGCATATCATTAGGCGGCAGCACTTTGGCTGGTGATGGTATTTTCATTCAAGTTAGAGAAGTAGACCATTCAGACCGGTTTCACAAAATTTTCTCTACATCTTCGATTATCACTACTTTAGAATTAGCAGCAAATGATACCTTCCTGATGATAGGAGATACCGAAATAGTCAATCCATTCGATGGCTCACCAGTTATTGGAGGAACAGAAACCGTACTATTCATGGCCCGTATGAAGAGCGACGGAGAATGGATGGATGCTATTCAGATTGAAGGTGTGGCTAATAATGGTGCACGCTTGAGTTGGGATCATCGCCAAAATATCACACTCTCCAATAGCGACGGGTTTTGGATATTGGGCGAGGATATGGATGGTGATGGATTCGCATGGCGCAATGATGACTTGCCATTTGAAATTACTCAGACTTCGGATTTAGATGGTGATGGTTATGGTGATAACCTAATTGGATTCCGACCTGATGCCTGTCCTACAACTCCCGGTAATTCACATTTCAATGAATATGGATGTAAAGACTACGACAGAGATGGTTATTCAGATAATGGAGATGCCTTTCCAAACAACCGTTATTCATGGAATGATACTGACGAAGATGGCTATGCAGACCAAGGTAGCGTCGATGATGATGTTGATGATTGTCCACAAGAAAGTGGCTCCTCAGATGAGGACCGCCATGGCTGCCTTGATTCCGATGGTGATGGCTGGTCGGATGCGCAAGAAGAGTGGACTACCGATGATGGTGCGGATGCATTCACTGATGATGATAGCCAATGGGCAGACTATGATGAAGATGGTTATGGTGATAATCCAAATGGTTGGGAATCTGATGGCTGTGCAAAAGAGTTTGGAAACAGTGATGAAGACCAATTTGGTTGTCCTGATTTTGATGGAGATGGTTGGTCCGATGCAGGAGATGACCTTCCTGCCGATAGCACTCAGCATTTGGATGTAGACAGAGATGGGTTTGGTGATGACCAAAGTGGAGAAAACCCCGATAAATTCCCCACTGATAGCAGTCAATGGTCTGATGAAGATGGTGATGGATACGGCGATAATGAAAGGGGAAATAATCCAGATAAATTCCCTGCAGATGAAACTCAATGGTTCGATAGCGATAGTGATGGCATGGGCGACAACCCCGGCGGAAACTATCCCGACGCATTCGTATTCAATCCAACTCAATGGCTAGATAGTGATGGCGATGGTTGGGGAGATAACACATCTGGGTTGCAAGCAGATGCTTTTCCAAGCGATGCTAGCCAATGGATGGACATAGATGGTGATGGATGTGGAGATAACCCCAACGGCACAAATCCGGATGCATTTCCACGCGACTTCTCCCAATGTACCGATTACGATGGTGATGGTTGGGGAGATAATATCCATGGTAGTATGGCTGACTTATTTCCCTTTGATGGCAGCGAGTGGGCTGATGAGGATGAGGATGGTATTGGTGATAATTCTGATCTATACCTGAATGATTTTGACAATGATGGCTACAACGACAGTACCGATCCTTTGCCGATGAAGGCTAATCCAGGGGACTTCGACAGTGATGGCTGCTTAGACGAAGAAGATGAATTTCCTAAAGATTCTAAGGAATGCAAGGACAGTGATGGTGATGGTGAAGGTGATAACGCCGATACTGATGATGATAATGACGGTTGGGCGGATACAGATGAATTGAGAATGGGTACCGACCCGTTCTCCTCCAAAAGCCAACCTGTTGATTCATTCGAAATTGTTGTGCCAGGCACGAACATTGGACTAGGAGCTTGGGATATCATGGGGATGTTGGGAGGCATTCCATTAGCACTTTGGATTGGTACTGGACTTATTACTCGAAATGGGCGAACTCGAAGATTTGAAGACCGCTTATTCACGGCACGTTCTGAAGAGGAATTAGCAGATATTTCTCAAGCCTATGAATGGTCACTGATGTGGAGGATGATTGGTCCTCACCAAGCATTGAGGCTTGAGAGAATAAGGTCGAACCTCGAAGTGAAATTCTCACAAGTTCCTAAGATTGTTCCAGATATTGATCAGAGCGATATGATGGAGGCAACAACTCCTGAATCATCACTCAGTGGCATCATTGCCACAGATGGCTATGAATGGCTTGAGCATAGTGGTTATGATTGGTATAGAGAATACAGTCATGAAGAATGGACACGTTGGCAATAATTGAAGTGAATACCTAGATATTAGGTAATGAATAGAAGTTACTTATTATTATATTAAACG
>DUDM01000033.1:18948-21833 GCA_012959275.1 Candidatus Poseidoniales archaeon | reverse complement strand
ACTGCATAGCCGCACCTCCAAGTAATGGAAGCGGTAATGGAAGTGGCAACGGTTCAGGGAATGGTAGCGGTAATGGAAGTGGCAACGGTTCAGGGAATGGTAGCGGTAATGGTTCTGGCAATGGAAGCGGTAATGGAACTGGCATGCCCATGTCAGGTGGCGGTAGAGCCGTACCAAACGGCTGGCAAGCGCGTTGGTTAGACGACCAGTTATTAGACATGAATCCACAAGAATCCCGAATTAGAACTCTAAGGATAACCGTCCCAGGAGGTATCCAACCAATTTACCAAGGCTTCAGTCTTTCAGCAGCAAGTACCCAAGGGAATCTAACATGGACGACGACTTTAGTTGTCAACGTCACCGAAGAGACAAACGGAACTTATACCGATTTAACCGATTCAAGCGTGCAGTGGTTGCCCGGAACAAGTGAAAACTTGAGTGTCAAATTCACAAACCTTGGCACATATTATGCTGAGCATATTCATTCAGTACAATCCAAAACGGGAGAGTGCGAATTCCAAGTTATGCAGCCCGATGGCGGCGTTCTAGCCCCTAGCGAGCCTGAAACTCTCTCCGTTCAAGCGATAATTCCATCATCAGCCCATCTAAACGATACCTGTTCCGTAACTTTGCAAGCAGCGAATATTGCTGACAATTCTTCAATTCATACAAACACGATTAATCTAACAATCGGGGTATCATATGCTCTGAGATTGGACTCACCTTCTTCGATATTGAATATCTCGCCTGGAGAGACGAAGCAGGTTACATGGGTGGTTGCTAACGACGGTAGCGAAGAAGACGAAGTCTACTTTGAAAGCCAATCAGCACCCGGAGTTTCGATTTACCCTCCAAGTACTTGGGTTGTTGTTGAACGTGGAGATTCTGAACAATTCAATGTCGATGTCAGTGTTGCCGAGGGTATCTCAATAGTTGATCTTTCAACCTTTACTATAACTGCAAAGAGCCGTCATTCACAGGCTAGCAGTGCAGCAGTAGGGGTACTCAATATTTCGGCACGATACGGCTATTCAGTCGCTGGTCCTGCCGATAATAGAGTGCAGGTCTTACCAAATTCTAGCACACAGTTCAGCATCACCGTAGATAGTGATTCTACAGTTAACCAAAGTCTTAGTTTGGGAAGTAGTGGTTTGTCATCCGAACTTTCTCTTGTCTTGGAAAACGAATCCCAAAGCATGGTATTGGAACCATCTTCCCAATTTACGATTTCTCTCCTTCTGAATGCGAGTCCTACAGCCGCTTTGGGAGACCATGCCTTTTCAATTATCATGACAAGTGACGATGGAGGAAGTGAAGCCTTGAATTTGATGGCTCAAGTTTTGGCTGAATCCGATGTCAAAATATCTGCCACATCAGAATGGGTTGTAGTAGGCAGTAGGGAAGTTGTATCAACAGCAATCCACATAACAAATTTAGGTAACTCAAATGATACGTTCTTGATTGAAGTTGATGATTCATCCGCTGGCACTTCACTTGAAGTATCTATGAACACAAACTCCGTTAGTCTTGAACCTGGTCAATCTAGTAATGTTGACATAACCTTGAGAAGACTTTCAGATGGCCCTGCTCAGAGCGTTAACCTGATCATTAGTGCTAGCAGTACCACAGATGATTCCACCTTTAGTTGGAATTTAACAGTCTTGGAGCAAACAGTAGGCGCTTCAGTAGTTTTCCTTAATACTCCTTCAGAAGTATCCCCAAGTGAAACATTGAGTGGCTCACTGGTGCTAAGCAATACAGGTAATGCCGCCGATTCTTTCTTACTTTCAATGTCTGGATTAACTTGTAGTATTGCTCCTGAGCATGAATTAGAAGCCGGTGCTTCAAGTGCTGCTATCCCATTCACTTGTAATGCTTCTGAGTCCTTATTGGCTGGAGCAAAAAATTTGGAACTTTCTATTCATTCTTTATCAGACCCAAGTGCAACGATTTCTGCTTCACACATCTTAGAAGTTTCATCCTCTTTCATCCCAGGTGTTGATGTTGTAGAAATAACCGTTTCAAGTTCCGAACCCGCGATGAATTATGACAGTAGTACCACAATCACAATCACTGTCAAGAATAAGGTCAACCACATCATCGATATTTCCCTGTCCCTCGAAGGCGACGATTCTGGCTTAGTTTATGCTTCTTGGACCGACCTTAGTTCGGACATTCCGAGCAAGACTGCACGCCTTGGACCGGGTAGTAGCGCCTCATTCAGCCTCCAATTAGACTCAATGACAAATGACCAATCTATTGCCCACTTGACAATATTGGTTTCTTCCTCTTTTGATGGATTGGAAGTGATTGACAGGAGTGGGGCGGTAGATGTCAGTATTGCTGGCCCACATCAAGCACCATCAGGCCTTGCTTTGCCTTTCTCCATGGAGATTGATAATCAAAAAGGATTGACCTATTTGGCTGGCGGATGGATACTTTCCTTTGTGCTCTTGAGTTTCATTATATTGCGTGCAAAATCTCGAAAGGGTCGTGAAGATGAGATGGTTGTTGAACTACCCCCTTTGGTTGACTTACCACCTCCTATGTTAGATGAGCCAGAGATTGCTTTGCAAGTACCCACTGCACCAATCGGTGCAGGAGGGCTTGGAGTTGGTGAAGTCAGAATAACACCTGATAGGAGAGTTGAATGCCCTTCATGTCAGGCAAAATTGGGTTTGCCGCGGGGAAGTGAACCGCCGTTTAGATTTACTTGCCCGACCTGTGAATCATCCATTCGCGTCATTGAGTAATATTCACATTTAGCGTGAATATCCACACATGAGATTACGATTTGTTTAGGGTATTGCGTCATTGAGTAATATTCACATTTAGCGTGAATATCCACACATGAGATTACGATTTGTTTAGGGTATTGCGTCATT
>DUDM01000033.1:0-18860 GCA_012959275.1 Candidatus Poseidoniales archaeon | reverse complement strand
ACACATGAGATTACGATTTGTTTAAGGTTTGTAAGCGATTAAAAGGAAGGCAGTATGCCCGAACGGACCGTTAATTGGCCTCATTCCACCCTTACTTGCTCGTCCCCATTGACGTTGCATCAATTCGCCAGCCCACTCTATCGACAAGCCTGCATCTTCACAGGCTTGCCAAGCGGCTTCAAGTTGACTGCTAACAGGACAATAACAACCTATTCTACCACCATGATTCAGTGACGAATGTAGCGCTTGGATGGCGCTTGGATGGTCAGGTAAATCGAGAATAATTGCATCTAGTTCCCATTCATTTTCTTGGGCTATTTCACTGATATCACCGATGATACATTGATGACTTGCAGTCGAGGAAAATGCTTCTATTGCAGATGAAATATTCGCCATTCCTGTACTCGCATGTTCCTCCCTATTTTCGACTGAAATAAGATTGCCTTTGCTACCAAGACAACGTATCAAATGAATCGATAGACCACCAGAACCAAGCCCTGCTTCAAGCACATTATCTCCTTCTCCAATTCCAAGTTTTGTTATGAAAAATCCAGCGTCTTTTGCAGATATAGTTTGAGCACCCCTTTGCATTCCACAAATCACATCAGGTAGGCGTGGTCTGACAATAGTGTAATTACTCCTCCCCAATTGAATTTCACTACCAAAACTGGCATCTGAAAATTTTTCAAGAGGGTCAAGAATGCCGATTCCTTTGACTTTTCTACTACCCGCCTCAATACGAATTAAGGTTATGTCGCCATCAGAACTTCTCAGTCCAATTAGGCTGCCTTCAGGATGTGATGCCATAGTTTAGCCGAGAAAGCATTATGACATCAAACCATCCCATTTATCACATCATTTCACTGATACTACGTATCAGGCAATAAAAGGTCATGTTTATCAACAGACTTGTTGAGGCGAAGCCATGCGCCGCATACCTGTGACTGCTTTGACCTTAACATTCCTGATGCTACTTTCAGCGTTGGGCGTCGGTTGGTTCGATAGCCAACCGAATAATTTGGAAACTGAACTTGACGAACTTGAGATGACTGAAGAGCCTATGGCTGCACCAACCAACCCTGGTCATACAGTGTTTGCACAATACATTACTTCGGATGATTGCGGATTTTGCTACCAGTACGGCAGTCCTGGTCACAAGCAAGTCAAGAACAGTTTGCCTGACAATTATGTGTATATCTCATACCACAGTGCGAGTTATGGTAATACCGCAGATGCCGAATCTGGAAACATCGCTCCAATTAAGGGAGTATCCCATTTGCAGGAAACAGGTGGCGCACCCAAGACCTCATTCGGTGATGCAACTCTGAACACAGGTTGCGGTTCCAACACCTGCTGGGATTCATTCGTCTCATCTGGTGGAAATATGCATAGCACGGCGTCGGATTATGCAATGACCATCGGTCAGAGCGACAATGGTGATGGCACCTCTGCCGTCAGTGTCAATGTGAAGTACACAGGTTCTGGAACCCCACCTTCTTCGTTCAAGTTATATGCTGCAGTGACCGAGAAGGTTTGCAATTCCCATACTTATTCTGATGGCACCAAGGGTGGCAATTGCTGGGAGGCTTGGCTTCTCAACAATGGCGGTTATGCCAGCAACAGTGGCAACGTTGGAGGAGGTACTGCCTTCGAGACAATCTCACTCAGTGGTAATCAGTGGTCAAGTACTTCATGGACTGTTCCAAACAACTTGGTTAATGGAGGCGCATCCAATCTCAATGTGGTTTCTGCACTATACTCCTCTTGGAGTACCTCCAGTTTCGGCGAAGACGTTTTCGTAGCAGCTGATGGAACCATGGCGCCACCTATTGATGTCGGGATAAGAGACTTCACAGTGACGAATTCCAATGGCGGAGAGTCATGGGTCTCTGGAGATGTTTTGGACCTCTCTGCAACGATCAGCAATAATGGAATCGATACTTACAACGATGGCGGAATGATTCGATTCTTCCACGTCAGTGGTGCATCGGAAACAGAGATTGATACTGCAATAATCAACACCCTGTCCACGAGTGGCAGTGGTTCGACTCAGACCGTGACAGCACAGTTCGATACTAGTTCCTTGTCTGAAAATGCATGGGATGCCGCCCTGAGAGTCAAGATAACTGACACATTAGGTGACGGCAATTCTGGAAACAATGTGGTGAATGAGGAAATGCTTCATGATATGCCGCCAATCTGCTCTAACCCAACAATTATCGGAGACCCTGAGGTTGACCGTGGGGAAACTGTGGTTGTGGAAGTAAGGGGAGACCCTGCGGATGGAGTCGATGAAATGGATACGATGGCTCCAAAACTGGAAATTTCCGTGGCTAATGCTGATTCCTGGAGTTCTTCCCTAGTAATGGGAGGACAGACCCTAATGGGGGAAGGCACTTCCAACGAGAGGTATGAGTTCCAGTTTGAACCAGATTCAGCAATGGCAAGCGGCCTGTACGACATTCGTGTTCAATTCGTTGATGCGGGTGGTCAAGAAAGCGATTGGGTAGTCAAAGAAGATGCATTCAGTCTGAACAATGCACTGCCAGTCATTGCCCCTGAACCATATCCATCCGTTAAGGTGGAAGTAGAAACAGCAGTTAGCATGGTCGGCCATATTAGCGATACGGAGAATTCACTTTCAGAATTAGAAATCACAAGCAGCAGCCCAAACTTCATCTCTTGGAATTCAGCAACTGGAAAGATGACTGTAATTTTCGACAATATACAAAGAGATGTGCATGGAACCCCAATGCCAAGTGGCATTTACATCACAGTTGATGATGGAGAGGATACCACAAGTGGAACCTTATTGTTCAATGTAATTGAGAATGGTCAGCCTCGCTGGGGTGCTGTTCCAAGCACCCACATGGATGAAGGAACCTCGGAAAGTATCATGCTTTCGAACTACCTTTCAGATACCGATGATATGGGTGCATCAGTCGATTCAAGCAGCCTAATCGTAGCAGTCTTAGAAAATGACAACAGAGACCTAATCACTGCATCAGTGACTGGCCAGACACTTAATATTGAAACAATGGACCAAGATGTCTTTGGTCAGGCAAGGTTAACTCTTCGTGCAAGTGATGGAACACAATTTTCCGATACAGTCGTTATCGTATCGGTCAATAATATCAATGATGCACCAACTATCGACCTTTCAGAATTCGACGGCATGATGCTGAAGAAGGGTGAAGAGAAGATAATTCTGCTTTCCGATTACATGGACGATGTTGACGACGAAAATAATGAAATTCTAGTTTCAGTTGCTGCAAGTCCAGCGCACTCTGCTCGCCACAACATGCTATCCAATGCACTAACACTAGGTTGGGATACAACTGGCGACAAGACAGTTATGATTACAGTTATTGATAGACATGATGATTCAACAACCTACACCTTCACTGTTGTTGTCTACGATGCACTGCCTCTACATGTCTCTGATAACGACCCAAGTGCTGACATCTTTGTTGAGATGGAAAATGGATTAGTTGGCAAGGATGCAAGAGTAACCTTGACAGTTGTCAATGCAAACCTCGGCTTGAATCACCTTACGAGTGAATGGCAAATCTGTTCCATCCTTGATGGAATCTGTTATGAGATCCAGATAATCGAACATACAGGAGTACAAACAAGTTGGACATTCCCCCTATCATTCGAGCGAAGCAGTGATGGACTTCTGTACAATGATCAACTCAAATTAACAAATGTTAATGCAGTCGACACAGATGGTAATGACCGCAAATTCCACGGACCAATCTACTGGAACATCACAGAATTCCCTGTTGACCCTACTACCATGGAATCCCGTGAACTTGATGCACACATCATGACCTTGGAGAACCGAATTGCATCTCTTGAGGCAGCAATCGCCAATCTTGAAGAGGGTACTGATGAATACGATGAGAAGCAATCTGAACTTGATTCAACTAAGGAAGACCACCAAAGTGCCTGTGCAGTTAATGGCGCTGAGTGCATCTCTGATGATGTGCAGTCTCAAGCCGAATCTGCTGAATCCGGCAGTCTCAACTTCACTTATATTGGAATTGGAATGGGAGTAATTATACTCCTTCTTCTTTCAGTTTTGGTATTAGGAGGCCGCAAGGGTGATGGCGATTCATTCACATCCCTAATCGACCATACAATGGTTCTACCAGCAACAGATAGCGTAGCAAACTCCACCTATGGTGGAGCACAGGAATTGTTCGCAGCCCTGCCTCCACAAGCAGGCCCTCCTCTACCAGCAGCGGGACTTCCAGTCGGATGGACTATGGAACAATGGCAACATTACGGTGCACAATACTTGCAAGAAAACGGTCTTTGAAAGGGAGAAATGACGTTCTGTTTTTTGGCGAACCCATAAAGCAGTCGCAAATGGAGGCATAAATATGGAAGATGCTACACCGTCAGAGGAAGTGACCTCGGAGAAGAGTGTAACAGAAATTGTGGAGGAGATGGAATCTCCTGACCCAATTATTGAGGAATCGGTAGTTGAATGGCTAGATTCAGTAGATTTTCAATCAACCGAAGATGTGCCAATCCCAGAAGGGCTTGTGGACCAAGTCATCGGACAAGAGGATGCTTCGGTGGTTATCCGTAAGGCTGCTGAACAACGCAGGCACATGATGATGATTGGAGACCCAGGGACCGGAAAATCAATGTTAGCACGTTCAATGACGGAATTACTTCCTCAAGATGACCTCGTCGATATACTCTGCTACCCTAATGATGATGATGATAATGAACCAAGAGTTCGTACTGTTCCCGCTGGCCGTGGAGACCGGCTAATCAAGGCTCAGCGAGAATTAATCCGCTCACAAAGAGAGAAGCAGCAGAAACAATTGCTGTTTGGTGTTGCAATAGTTGCATTCCTATTCTTGGTATTTGCTTTCAAGAGTGGAGATTTTATGACTCTATTCTTCGGTCTTCTTTTACTGGCATTTGCATATATGTTCATTTCCAATAGAATGCGCTCAGGTGATGAAGGAAGGCTGCCGAAATTATTGGTCAAACATCAGCGAGATGATGAACCTCCATTCATTGATGCAACTGCAACCCTTGCTGGTAGCCTACTTGGCGATGTTCGCCACGACCCTTTCCAGTCTGGGGGAATGGAGACTCCAGCCCACGAAAGAGTTGAAGCAGGAGCGATTCACAAAGCAAATGGTGGAGTTCTATTCATCGATGAAATCAACTTACTACGCCTTGAAGAGCAGCAGGCTTTGCTAACAGCCATGCAAGAGCGCGCATTCCCAATTAGTGGCCGCAGTGAAAGAAGCAGTGGGGCCTTGACTAAGAGTGAACCAGTCCCATGCGATTTTATTCTTGTTGCTGCGGGCAACCTCGATGCTATCCAAGGTATGCATCCTGCTTTACGTAGCAGAATCCGCGGCTATGGATACGAAGTATTCGTCAATAGTGATATGCCAGATACCGCAAGTAACCGCCGCCGTCTAATTCGCTTCATTGCTCAAGAAGTATGCAGAGATATCGGTAGTAATAGAGAGATACCTCACTTTGACAAGAGCGCAGTTGGAATAATCTTACGAGAAGCCCAGCGAAGAAGTGGAAGGAGAGGAAAGTTATCTCTACGCCTTCGTGAACTTGGCGGTTTGGTCAGGATATCAGGAGACTTGGCAGTGGAAGAAGGAAGTAAATTAGCATCTTCCCGCCATGTTATGGCAGCTCGTAGAATTGCCAAACCACTTGAACAACAAGTTGCAGACCGAATGATTGAACGCCGTCAACAGTACAGCCTCTTGGTCAACAAGGGACAAAGAGTTGGCAGAGTAAACGGCCTTGCAGTTTTAGGTGCGGATTCAGGCCTCTCTGATTATAGTGGAATAATGCTACCCGTCGAGGCACTTGTTACACCCTCTCAAGCCTCTGGGGGCAAAGTATTCGCAACCGGCGGGCTATCTGATATCGCCAAAGAAAGTGTTACAAATGTTTCTGCAGTTGTCAAGAAATTGACCGGAAAAAATGTATCGGACTTTGATATACATATCCAATTCGTTGACACTCATGGCGTAGACGGAGATTCAGCAAGTATCACTATCGCTACCGCAATCATCTCAGCCTTGGAAGAAATCCCAATTCGCCAAGACTTAGCCATGACCGGTTCTCTATCTGTGCGAGGAGAAGTGCTTCCCGTAGGTGGAGTAACAGCCAAGATTGAGGCTGCTGCAAAGAGTGGTGTGAAGACAGTTTTGATTCCCAAAGCAAATATGCAAGATGTACTTCTCGATGATGAATTCATAGATATAATTGAAGTCATCCCTGTAGACACTTTGGATGAAGTAATGCAATGGGCTCTTGTCATGACAGACAAGAAACCAGGCCTTGTAGAGCGACTCACAAATGTCATCGACATCTTAACTCCAGAAATCGATCTAAGTGGAACTCCGGCTTGATTTCTCAAACTACATTTCCCTGCATCATAATGATGGAGGTATTGATAGGTAAAATGCCTAGCACCCAAGGATGACTGAAGCCAAGGTAGCAGGGCAAGGTTCTCTTCTCATCATAACCATTGTTGTATTAGTAGATATGATTGGTTTTGGAATCATAATTCCATTCCTTACTTTCATGGTTGCCCATCTCTCAGGCCCAGATGCTGAAATTGGTTTTTGGGTTGCAACCTTAATGTCTGGTTATGCAGCAGCAGTTTTCTTGTTTTCCTCCTTTTGGGGTTCTTTGTCTGACAAATATGGTAGGCGCCCAATTCTAATGATTGGCCTACTTGGCAATACGGGAACATTCATCCTATTCGGTTTGTCAACCACCCTTTGGATGGCATTTGTTGCCAGAGTGCTTAGCGGAATTTTCAATGCCAACATCCCTGTTGCTCGGGCTTACATATCTGATGTTTCTAAACCTCATGAAGTGGCAAAGAGGCAGGGCTTGTTAGGGGTCGCTTTCGGAGTGGGATTCACCATTGGACCAGCACTTGGAGGATGGTTATCCCGCCCTGCTGACTGGAATTGGACTTCAATTTTTCAAGATACAATATTTGATTCAAATCCTTATCTTCTTCCTTGTATCGCTTCATCGCTTCTTTCGGGTGTCGCCTTTTTATTATCGATTTGGTGGCTACCAGAGAGCCTACCAGCAGAATCTCGAAGTAAAACCAAAAATACAAATCCTCTAGGAGAGTTAAAACGTAAATTTAAAGATATTTTTGCATTGCTTTCACGGCCAATTTTGAGCCCATTGATGTGGAGTGCAATGGCATTCTGGGTTGGTTATACCATTATGCATGTGTCTTTCATCTTATTCACTATGATGAGTCCTCAACAAGGAGGCTTAGGCTTTTCTGAATCGGATAATGGTTTGGTATTCGGTTTCATTGGTCTTTCAGGTCTCCTTGTGCAGGGAGTATTAATTGGTCCGCTAACAACACGCTTCGGTTCAAGCCGCTTGATGGCATTTGGTTTGGTCTCAGCAGCTATCGGACTGACTCTAACTCCGTACGTAGATATTTCCTTTGCTTGGTTTGGAATACTATTAGTTAGTTTCATGATTGCTCTTGGTAACGGGCTATTCACTCCAAGTAACTTGGCTATGCTTAGCAACCATTCGGGGTTTTCAGAAAAGGGCTTGGTGATGGGTGTTGCCGAAAGCCTTCGTTCACTTTCCACTTTGGTTGGAGTCCTAATTGGAGGACTTATATGGGATTTAACAAATACAGAGCAAGGATTTTTCACTTATCATACTGTGTTTTGGTTATGCGGAATCTTCTCTATCATAGGCTTATTTATTCATGTCTTCGGGGGCGCATGGAATGCAGATGACCCTGCTTTGGAAGGTGTAGGAATAGATGAATAAACCCTCAATAATTTGCCACGGTGGTGCTGGACACACTGCAAGTGATCAACCAGGAGTAGATGCGGCTTCTCAACGGGGGTGGCAAATTCTCAATGCAGGAGGCTCAGCACTCGAAGCGGTTGTGGAGGCGGTAGTGATTATGGAAGATGACCCAGTATTGAATGCCGGAACAGGCGGGAGATACCGTGCTGATGGCAGTTTGCAATTAGATGCTGCAGTTGCAACGAGTGACGGAAAACTTGGGTTGATTATGGCAATCGAAGATACCCCAAACCCAATCAGGGTTGCAGCGGATTTACTGAGCGAGGATTTCCATATCCTTGCAGGCCGTGGAGCGAGACATTTTGCAGACCTTAAAGGACATAGAAAGGCATCAGTAGTTGGAAGTAAGAGCCCCAGTGCAACTGATACTGTAGGCGCTGTTGCCAGAGATAAAGATGGTAATTTAGCCGTTGCATCTTCAACTGGCGGATGTAGTGGACGCCCTCTCGGGAGAGTCGGAGATACCCCAATGTGGGGTTCGGGGCTTTGGTGCGACCAGAACATTGCAATTGCCGCAACTGGAATCGGTGAGGAGATACTCAAGCAATTACTTTGTTCAAAAGTTGCAGTCCATCACCATTCTGGAACAAGTATTAATCATTCCTTAAGTTGGGGGATTGACCTCTTTGATAAAAATATAGAGATTGGATTAATTGCAATGACAAAGGATTCTCAAGCAACTGCCGCCAACACTGTAATGCCAGTCTGCAATTTCCCCGAATGATTCTTTATCTCAAGAATCAAGTTGATATTTGGGCATTGGTTATGTATGGGTCATGTGATGGCATACTATGGATGAGGCGACAGTTGATGGCACCCAATTCGCAAGAAGGCTTGGCGTAATAACCAACTTCCTCATTCTCTTAACCTTGGTAATATTTGCTGCGATTGTCTTAGAGGACGTTTTGAAACCATTTATCATCGCTCTTGGAGTTTATTTCATTCTCAAACCTGGTGCTGATGCACTGAATAAGACAGGCTTCAATTTGTATCTTTCATATTTCACGGTGTTGATGCTTTTCCTTTTACTATTGGTTAGCAGCGGTTATTATTCATATTCCCAAATTAGTGATTTGTCAAGTGACGAAGAAAAAATGGCACAGTATAATGAAAACCTTGAGTTACGTTATCAGGAGATGAAAGATTCGGCAATATTTGGGTCGGCGTTCGAAGAGGATAGTGAAGATTCTAATAAGACCGTAAACGATCATCTTGTAACATTTGGTGTGATAGAAGAGGGTGGAGATGTCTCCGATTTGTTCGGGAAAGCCCTTTCTTTTGTTGGCGCTTTAGGGACAACAGCGATTACGGTTCTATTCTTTTTAATGTTCATTATTTTTGAAGCGGGCCTTCTCCCAGGTCGAATTTCAGCCGCTTACCCTGGTGAGGCAAACGAGAAAATCAAAAATGTTAGAGCAGCCATTGAAGAAAGTATCAATGTCTATATTATCGTAAAAACAGGAGTAGGAGTTGGAACAGCAGTCATCGCTGGAATCATTCTTGCATCTTTTGGTATTGATTTGTGGTTCCTTTGGGCTTTGTTAACTTTTATTCTTAACTATGTGCCATATATTGGTTCACTAATAGCCAGTGTTCCTCCTATTATTCTTGGATTTATTATGCTCGACCCAGGTTCAGTTTTTGCCATGGGTGTATTGCTCATCGTGAATCAACAACTTTGGGGAAATGTTATCGAGACAAAATGGTGTGGCAGTAAACTGGATATTAGCCCAGTTCTGTTGCTAATAGTTGCAGCATTTGGTTTCTGGCTTTGGGGTATTGTTGGAATGGTACTCTCCGTTCCATTCGTTGTAATTTTCAAGATTATTCTTGAAAACATTGAGCCGACTCGACCAATTGCCATTCTGATGTCTGAACGGGCCCCTGATTTGATGGAAGCTTTTGAGGAGGCATTAGCCGATGGCGTACTAACCTCAAAGGAATTAGATACTCTGAATAGAATCCAACACAAAATGGGATTCACCGAGGAAACTATGGACAAAATGGCTGGCTTAGTTGCGATAAACCGAGCAATGGAAGCCAACTTTGTGACCGAAGATGAAAAGGTACTTGTTATGAAAGCAGCAGAATTAGTACTTGGCAGTAGACATTTGAAGATGATCAAAACTTCACTCAAAGCCGGAATCATCGATGAGCACGCAATGGAAGCGGTTCAACTATTATTGGCTCGATTGGAACCCGATGAAGAAGAAGAATAAGCCCGTTTAGGCAAATCGACAATTCGATTCAAAGTGCGTCAGTCAACATTTGCTCAAGTGCAGTGTTAATCTGAAGAATTAAGGTTCCAAATTCCGGTGGAATGTTGGGGTCTTCGTATAATTCCTCAAGTTTATTTTGAGTAATTGCAATTCGTACATCGAGTTGCTTGGCCTTGTTTAACAACCATTGTTCGACAGAGTCCTTTGCACCTTTGCGAATATTACGAGGTACTTTAGGGTCATCTAATTGGTTAATCACCGTCGCGATTTGCTGGAGTTTGACTTCGATATCGGCAGACATGATTCATCACCTACTATCTCCTATAAGGTCGGCTGTGACCATTTGTGATTTAAGGCGATTGCCACCACGGACTGCTAATGGCAGAGCCTACATTGGAAATATTGGGCTACGCAAGATGGTTTTCACTGGCCGCTTGCTTCGCTATTGGGGCTTGGCTTGACAATCGAGATAGGCGCATTCCGAATGAGCATTGGATTGCTTGGTCTAAACCGTTGGTCTTTATTTGGGGATTAGAATTAATGATTAAAGGTGCAGATTGGACAATCTGGGCCAGTGCTCTTGCGGCTCTGTCCTTTGCTTCAGTTTCAGTGATCGGTAGACCTACAATAGCCTCAATTCTAAAAGCAGAAAAGATGGATGTTGCAGTCGCTTTTTGTTATCTCATCGGTGCTGCCGGAGTGATATTTGGGGCCATGAAGTATGCACCAGGGGATGCTCTCTCTTTGCTAGACGGTACGGCTTCTGAACAGAGAGTTCTTTGGTTTGAAGTGATGCTTGCATTTGCCATGGTTATTGTGTTTGAATTAGCATGGCGCCTTCGCTTATTACATGGAGGAGCAGATGCAAAGGCCTTGATGTGGGTAGCATTAATGCTGCCAAGTTGGGATACCTTGGCTCCGATTTTCCAACCTAGCGGAGTAGTACTTAGCACGCCCCCTGTATTTTCATTGTTTATTTGGGGAGGATTGGCATTCCTATTGCTCCCCTTGATTTTATTATCACTGAATATTAAGAATGGTAATTTAAAAAGTTTCAAAGATTTACGAATGGCTTGGCATTCGATTCGAATGCCATTAGACATTGTTCGAGAAAAGCATGTGTGGTTGATGGACCATGTTATCGAAAAACCCGATAGCAGTGTTGGAGTTCAGAGCCGAAGAAGAGTACCACGGCGAACGCCAAGTGCGGAGGAACTGTCCAAACAAGTAGATGCATTGATTGAGCAAGGCGCTGTATCCGCTTGGGTCAGTCCAAAGATTCCATTAATTACAATGTTCTTCCCTGCGATAATTCCATTGTTTTTGTTCGGTGACCCAATTGCTTTGGCTTACGCTTTGTTGGGATGAACCCATGAATACACTGTAGTAAGTGAATAATGAAACAAGGAGAAAGAGAATCAGATTCCTTTTCGCTCAATGTTCTTAGGGCGAAGTCCCTTGTAACTGCAGCGTCGGCAAGCAACAGCCCTCACAGCATTGCGAGCATTACAGCGCATGCATATCTTTTTGTGAAGGAGGCGGACCTCTGCTTCTGGAAAGCGTGCCATGAGCCCGCCGACCTGCTCTCCCTCTTTAATCACACCGCTTCCCTTGCTTTCTATTCAATAAGCAGAATAACTCCTACATCTGGGCCCATGTTGATGCGAGTCGTCCGCTTGCCTGGCATACATCATGATGCCAACTGTACTCTAATTATTGGCAAAGCCTCAACTTTGATGATTGATGTCGGAACATCATGGTACCAATTACTCATTCATGAACGAGTCATCGGCCAATTAGGAGAAGAAAATACCCCAAGTGCAATTCTATTGACAAGCCGGAGATTCAATCATTGCGGAGGGGCAGCATTTGTTTCGGAACAATTCTCAGGTATCCCGATTCATATCGAGTCCTCTGCAGCATCGGTCTTGTCGATTGGAGACTTTGCATCTACTGGTGCCCGCCGATTTGATTCTGAAATGCCAAAAACATCTACTGAACCTGTGGTTAATTCGCAAATATGGGACTTAGGTGATTGCCAAGTTGAAGCCATTGCTTTGCCTGGGCATTGCCAAGATGGCATGGGGTATTGGTTACCAGAGAAGAGAATTGCGGCAGTTGGCTCAGTTATCCCGATGTTAGACAAACCATCCCGCTGGGACATGATGGGAGGTTGTCTTCCCGATTTGGCTGATAGTGTTGAGTTACTTCTTGAACTTGAACTTGAAATGCTGATTCCCGGGTTTGGTGAAGCGATCAGTGGAAAGGCCGAAGTTCGCAAAGTTTTGAAGCAGCATCTTGCATTTTTTGAACAGTGTATCGAAGCAGGGGGGGATGCCCCAGCCCATTGGCAAAGGCCTGCTCAAACTGCAAACTACCTCACACCACGAACATCATGGAAGCAGATTAGGGAAGAGGAATGATGTCCTGAATTTGAATTTCTGCAGTTTTCATTCCTTGTATAACAACTAATTTATTACCATCCAAATAAAGTAAATCTACTTTATTTTCAAATTCTATTATGGAGACTATTTTCTTTAGGTCATCTAAGCATCTAACTTCTATGGATTTACCATGACTTAAGATGACATGTGGGATGCCATGAATATGGACGAGTTGGGCTGATTCTGGGCACCAACCCTCGAGTCTGGTAGAACTGATTGGCACCAATGAGGGGATAGAGAGGTGGATAATCAAGCCCTGTTTCGAGAACATTACAACGCCTTGGATGGAGGCCTGAGGACTGGGTATTAGGCAAGCCGTTACTATCGTTTCACCAAGTTCTAATCTTTGAGGAGGCCCTCTTTCAGGTCTCCAGTTCATCATTCCGCGTTCAAACTCTATTATTCCATGTGGGGTTGCACAACTCAACATGAAACTAGGTTTTCGTCAAGGGTACTGTATGTTTTCCCATAGAGGGTAAACTGAAAGTGAATCAGTATTCCTTGTCGTCCTTGGTCTCTTTCTTAAACAGGCGGTAGCATGATTTGCATACTTTCACACGGTTTTTTACTTCGGAAAAGTTTCCGCTTCCAAAGATGTCTTGAGCATCTATTTTCGATATTGAGCGCCCCCCCATCGACTTGTCTGCCCAGCCATCGCAGGATTTTATTCCACAGGATAACTCACCCTCTTTCTTTGAGCCTCGACTCTTTTTATCGGTAGTTTCTCCGCGCCTTTCTTGGTGCTTGCGTGCCTTTGACTTGAATCCCATGTGCATCCCTACCTTCGTTTTCACCATCAATCAATCGGTTGCATCGATAGTCGCATCCCTATCTGGGCCAATTCCTACTGACGAGACCGGTACTCCAAGCAATTGTTCAATATGAGCGATATAATGTTGTGCTGCTTCAGGCAATGCTGCAAAACCTTGACCGTCTTTTGCTGCTTGTTTGGCCATTTCAAGCCATTCTGCTAAACTTAGTGCATCAAATCCAGGAAGGTCGATTAGGATGGGCTTACAACGGGCCAAGGCTTTGGCACTTGCCGGCATGTCTCTAATTTTAACGCCGTCTAATTCATAGCCAATACAAATTGAAATTGTCTCAAGTCCACCAAGCACGTCTAACTTAGTTAGTGCAAGGCTAGAGAATCCATTGACTCGTTGGGAGTGGCGCAGGACCACGAGGTCAAGCCATCCACAACGGCGAGGCCTACCGGTTGTTGTACCAAATTCATGACCAACTTCGCCAAGGTGTTTTCCGACTTCATCGAATAATTCGGTTGGCATCGGCCCGTGTCCTACTCTAGTTGTGTAAGCCTTCACAACCCCAATCGTTTCTTCTACGTGTCCAGGATGCACACCAGCTCCATGTGTTGAGTTTCCGCGGCTTGTAATTGATGAAGTCACGAATGGGAATGTACCTTGATCGATATCGAGTAGACAACCTTGAGCGCCTTCTAACAATACTTGCTGGCCGGTGGAAAGGGCAGTATCAACCATCACTCCCGTATTTTTGATGGCCTGCGAGTAATTGTCGTGAACCCATTGGATATCATCCCGTAAAGAAATGGCATGCCCATCTGATGGAAGGCCTAAGTATTGCAGTCTATCTGCTTGCTGTGAAGCCATTTCGTTCAAGGCAGATTCATCTGCAAGCAATTCAGAAATATCACCAAAGCGCAGGCCAATGCGATTGATTTTATCAGCATAACTTGGACCAATTCCCCTTCCTGTTGTGCCAATTTTCTTGTCCAAACCATCTACCATTCTGTGAAATGGTAAGATCACATGTGCTCTATCGCTTATATGGAGTCGTGTTCCAAGTGGCATCTCGCCGGTCTCGGATTGCCATCGCAGTAATTCCTCCATCAGCACCCAAGGGTCGATAACCATGCCATCTCCAAGAACCAGTTCACAACTTTCTCGAGTTATCCCACTCGGTAGTAAATGTAACTTGATTGTTCTTTCACCTAAGACGACTGTATGGCCAGCATTATTGCCACCTTGGAAGCGAACTACCCAGTCCGCTTGGCCTGCTAATCTGTCAACTAACTTGCCTTTTCCCTCGTCGCCCCATTGGGCCCCGAGCACCACGGTCGCAGGCATGATACCAATTCCAATATCTCTGCCATCGCTTGAGGATGATGAACATTGGCTTTTGCATTTTTCGGATTTCATGAAGAAAAAACATGAAGCAACAAATCGCATCATTTATATAGGGTGAGTCCGTACTGTATAACTAGTGGTTGATATGATAGAGACAGATGAGAAAGCAAGACTAGGCGAAAGAAGTAATGAAAAGAAAGAAAGTATTTTCACATCTCAAAGGCCTTCCCAAGCAAGGAGGACAACTGGCCAAACTGAGCCCTGCGAGTCCTGTGCAGCAGTTGAATGGATAGAAGATTCATCACGTGGCGAAATCCATTGTGGGTCCTGTGGATTAGTCGTTGAAGATGCAATCCCTGACCCTGGAGCAGAATGGACTAACCATGGCGACGGAAACGACCGAAGTCGAGTTGGAGCACCAACAAACATGGCCTTACCCGACAAAGGGCTCAATACTGTAATTGACCGCAAGGACCTATGGGGCGGGCGAGCAGGAAGAAATGGCATGAATAGCCGTGCCCAACGTGATTGGAGGAGAAGAGTCAGATTGGATGAGCGCTCAAAAAACCGTAATAGCCGAGAGCGAAACTTAGTCGAAGCAATGAAATTCATCCGTGATAGAGGCGAATTACCATCTGCTCTTGAACAGGTAGCAGCTGAATACTATCGAAAAGCAATAGCCAAGAATTTGGTCATGGGCCGATCTATCAGGGGAGTAACAGCAGCCTGCGTCTATTTAACAGCACGAGAAAACAACCTACCCAGAAGAATTGAGGACGTTGCCGAGAATTTTGATATGTCAGATGAACTATCACTCAAAGAATTACGCAGAACAATTCGCTTAGTTTCACGAAACTTAGGTCTCCACAAAATAAGTGGCCCCGAACAATTCCTGGATAAGTTTGCCAGCGACCTCGAACTAAGTCCACAAGTACTCGGTGAAGCACGCTATATCTGGAAAACTATTGGCGAAATGGAAGAGTGGCAAGGTAAGAGACCATCTGGAGTCGCAGGTGCCTTACTCTACAAAGCAGCAGGCCTACGAGGCCAGCCAAGGACACAAGCAGATGTTTGTGAGGTTGCAGGAGTCAGTGAAGTAACACTCCGAGGTTTAATGCGAATCCTCGAAGCAATGTTGAAAGCAGTTGGCGAAGCAAGTGAAAACTGAATCACTTTCTCTTGAAGAGGGAAAAGAACCCCTTAGATGGGGGGCTTGATTCAGATTTTAATAATTCCATAAGGTCATCATTCCCACCAATGAATACAGCCTCTTCAGTGCGTGTATCATATATTGCGGGAACCGTTTTATGGCCTGTACTTGCAACTACCATAGAATATAATGAACGCGCTTTTGCTACATTAAATTCCTTCCACGAAAAGGAATCTCGATGTAAAAGCGCTTTTGTCTGTGAGCAGTATGGGCATGTACGGGTGGTGAAAAGAACGAACTCCACATTTTCATGGAGCAACTTTTTGCTCAGTTGTTCTTCCATGCTACTTTCAATCGACTCTATTTATTGAACTCTATGTTCAATCATTTACAGACTCGACATTTTGCGAATCTCGATAAAGGAAGTAAATGAATGGTATCATCGTCAAGAGCAATGAAAATGAGAACATCGTGTCCCAAGTTCCTTTGAAAATTGTACGCGGTTGATTAGCAGCGAAGGACAATGTCATCCATATTGCAGTTATCCTCAGGGCCCAAACTCCGAGTGTAAGATGAAGAGGCCAATCATGGCGTTGGAAAATCCTCCAAACTAGAAGCGGAATCAAGAATAATGGGCCAGAGCCCATGAAAGCGACCCATCCATTGCTTGGAGATAATCGGTCTCCAATGTAGCCCCCACGCAAGAAAAGTTCCCCAAGGTCTAATTCTCTTGGATTAGTAATGCCTGAAATTTGACCCAGCGCAGACCAAATCGTGAACCATACTGCAATTGGTAGTAAAGCCAACATCAACATCCTCGAATATTCAGCTAAGCGGTATTCAACCGGTTTCAATAAACTGGCTGCATGTTGAGAAAGTAATCTCTCTGAACAACACAAAATCAGAATAGCGAAGGAAGCAGGCCAGGCTCCCCAACTGATAGTCAGCCATGCCAAAGCAGAGAATTCCAATAGGCGTAATTTATCTTCTCCATCTTGCAAAAAATTGCGAATCCCAACACTCGCTATGCCTACTAGGGATATCATAACAAACCAATCAATATAATTTGACTGGAAGTACATCAGTAAAGGAAGGATTGCATAGGCAGAAGCATAGAAAGAATTTTTCTTTTGAAAGGCATTGCTTCTAATTGAGATTGCTAAGAATGAAACTAAACCGATCATTGCACAACCAGCAATTGCTAATACCAGAGTATCAGGGTACATGCCAGATAACATGTTGCGTGGAAGATTGAAACCCATTAAGCGGTAATGAGTCAGGAATACAGGGAAAATCAATGCCACAGCCAAAGAAACTAAAGCAATTTTTTCCATTTTTTCATATTTCTTATTTTTATATAATGTATATAGGCACAAAACAAAGGCGAAAAAGCCTAGCATTGAGAATCTTGTACTAAGATAGGCGATGAAGAAAATACAAGAAAACAACCAAAGCGTTTGATGCCAATTTTTGCCATCTTTTGAACTTCTATACATCCAGACACTAGTTCCAATGAAAGCCATAAAAAAGTAGATTCCAACGATAGTTATCAAACCGGATGGATAGCCTTCAATATAATATGAAGCCATCAATAATGCACCTGCGCCAATGGCGCTGATAATTAAGGAAGTTTGTTTAATAGAATCGGAAACAGAGTTTTCTTTTCTAAGCCACCAATAGACAAAAACTCCGCCTGCTAAAAAGGAAATTAATGCTACCACCATATTATCAGATTTTATCCCCATCTCATCTTCAGGAATCAATTCCCAACTAATGACTTCTCTGTCAAGACCCTCAACTGCAGGCCAGTCGTTTTCTTGAAGCCATTCATTTCGCTCATATGCTGCATGCCAATTCCACAACTCCAATTCATCCTTTTGGGCCTGACTAATGTCTAACATTTCTAAGGGCATTCGGCCATTTATTGAATGTGATAATGGCTGAGCGAAAAGCAAACTAGGCAAAGTTGCTAAGTCTCTTTGGCTCATTCCTTCAACCACAGCACCAACTTTGATGTTTGGTCCATAAATAACTGCGGCAATTTCACGAATTTCTGAATCGGGGGAACCATGACGACCATCGTTTGTTGCTCCATGGTCAGAAGTCACCGCAACAGTCCATTCAGGACCTAATAAATCTAATATTTTACCCAAATCATCATCTATTGAATTCATTTTATCAAGGTATTCAGGAGACCCAATAACCTTGTAGCGATGAGCCACATGGTCGGTACCTGAGAGATGCATGATAATCGAGTCCAAATCTCGGTCCAATGGACTGTTGCCGGTCAACCAATCGGTCAAAGTGGCAAATGCTTCATCATCACCTTGGTAATAATCAGAATGACCATGGAAATGTTGAGAAAAACTTATTGCAGGATTATCCTCATAGAGGTCGCCCCAAACATAGTCTCCTACAATTCCTAAGCGTCGGTCTGGGTCGTCATCCCCATCTCCATCATAGGTACTAGCAATTGTCCAACCATCTTCTGTTCCTGGGTGCTCGGGATGAAAGTTTGCTAAGCCTTCACTAGGTCGAGATTGTACTCCAGTGGCCATCTCCCGTACACATGCACCCGTCATTGTCAAAGGTCCAGTTTCTAGTAATAGAGTCGCCCCCCCATCTTTTTTGTCGTTTAGGTTGGGCATGTACTCTTCATTCAACAGGATATCACGTCGCACACCATCTAGAACGATGAACATGAATTTTTCAGCCAATGGTTCTCCAGCATGTGGAGCAGCTTCAAGTCCTTCCAAGGGAGTTGGTGAATCCATCAGAATGTAAGTGCCGGTGGAAAGCAGATTGGGGATGCAAAGAGCGAGGATGACGATGACTGGAATCCAGAAGCGTCTGGAGTTTCCCGATAGTATATCCTCTTTCATCTAACCACCTTCAGGCAACTCCTCATTAACATTATTTCGCAATAAAATTTGTAAAAAAAAGTGTTTAATCAAAATTGTGTTGCCGGCGGGCGAACTCCAGTTCTATTTTGGAAATATCTTCAAGTCTCTTCAAACCGATCATCTCTTGTGGTTCTGAACATGGGATTCCATCGATGCCGAAACTTCCTTCC
>DUDM01000032.1:16979-22357 GCA_012959275.1 Candidatus Poseidoniales archaeon | reverse complement strand
TCAACGGTCATCGCTTTCGCTCCCTTTGGGGCAATTTACCGAATCCACAGGAAGGTTATAGTCTTCACTTGAAATTTGAAATGCGGATACTACAGGATTCAGAACCAATGAAATCCTCAGACATAGGGTCATCCATCTCCACCAAACCACCAAGTCGTTGAATCAATTCTAAATGCGGATTTGACCAAGGTTCTTTGCAGCGTTGCTTTTCAGAAGGCAATACTCCCAGATATTCAAAATCCTCATCAGAAAAACCATCCTCCCATTTACGGGGAGAAACTCCTGTCCATGAATGGCCTAAGCGTTCAAATTGTGAATATGCTAATCCAAGGCCGAGTTCCTTCAACCGACGCATCATTTGTTGTTTTTGAAAAGCCAAAGGCACCAGAAGTAACTCTCTATCACCTGCTTTCCAATGATGACAAGGGGACCAGCCGATTTCATCTAACTCATCATACAATCGTTGCTTTCTCTTATTGCCCCAATGACGTGGAACCCAAGCCAATAATGCCGACCTATCTTTAGTACCAGCAACATGAGAACTGGCTTCCATTACTACCCAAGAACCGTGATCAACAACGGTGGCTTTTTCTTTCTGGGACGATTTCTTTTTCGCCTTCACCTTTGGTGGCCAATATGGCATCTTTACTGCCTTTTCGTGACGTGGGATATCCTTTATCCAAGTCCGCAGTGGCTTTGCTAAAGTTTCCTTATCGATGATTGTACATATCCAACCAGTCTTCCCATGAAGCGACGCGGGAAGTCGAATAATACGACGGGTATCTGCCGTAACGGTCTCATCTACAGCAAAGCCAGCAGCAAGGACCCGTTGCAATAATTGCTTACGTTCATCTCTAACTTTTTGCTCTCTAAGGCGGGGCTCTTCGATTGCGAACTTCTCTCTATCAAGGTCTTTCAAAACGATGTGAAATCCTTTACTGCCACTATAGGAAATATACTGTAAATCCAAATTCTCATTTTCTTCCAACCAATCCACCAATGAAGAAGTGGTTTTTCGGGCTGCTTCGAGGCGACGATGACAAAATGGAGTTTGATCGATGTCGAAGACTACCAAATGGTCTAGTAAAATCGGAGCGGGTTTGTTGGTTTCCCTAATTCGAGGTAAGCCGATTGGCTCTAGCCATTCTGCTGTTCCATAATACAAATCAGTTGGTGGCTCGCCTCCAAAGGCCTTGAGCAACTGAGGATATTTGGAAATGCGTTTTGTGTTAGTGCTCCAACGTCCACTGTCTTCTCGCCATCTAAATTGATGGCGTGATGGTTTGTTCAACCATGAAAAGTCGATTTCATTTTCAGCATACCAGTTATTGAGTTCTTCAATACTGAGAATTTGAGACATAAAAATCATTCAAGAAATTTCTGAATTGCTTGCCTTGTGATATCTATTACGAGGTCAATTTCTTCCGATGTGATTTCAAAGTGAGGGGTATATCGAAGCGCATTTTCTCCACCGTGAATAACACCCAGTCCATTCTTTCTGCACCAAACTTCCACTTGGTCATGACCAACAACTTTCATCTTGACAGGGTCAAGTTCAATGCTCAACAACAATCCTGTTCCTTGGGTCTTCAAGACTACTGACGGGAATTCAGCTGCAAGGGCCTCTAACTTTCCGAGGAACTCCTTTCCACGAGAGCGAATATTTTGTCGCAATTCTGGCGTTATCTTGCCAAGAACTGCGACCGCAGTTTCCAAAGCACGAGGATTAGTAGTCATGGTATTACCATAGATTCCTACTACGTATAATTCAGATGCACGAGGGGATAAGCCAAGAACTGAAAGAGGGTATTGTCCTGCATTGAGGGCTTTTGACCAAGTTTCTAAATCTGGAACTTGACAATCTTCAAAGCCAGCATAATCGATTATTGAAAGACAGCCCTGACCGCGGATTCCAGCCTGAATTGAATCGACAAGCAACATTGAGCCATGTTCTAATGTTAAGCGGCGAGCTTCATCATAGAATTCACGGCTGACACATTGCCCTGGGTTTCCTTCTCCTTGAACTGGCTCAAGGGCCACCAATTCGATGAAATAACCTTCAGCATCGGCCGCAGCGAAGGCAGCACGTAATGCTTCGACATCATTGGAAGGAACCAAAATAAGGGTATCTCTATCTCTGAAAGTTGCCAAGTTTGCATCATAGGAAGGTAGGCAGGAATGGGATAGTTGAGCAGGACGATCGGTACGACCATGGAATGCCTTCTCGATTGCCAGTAGTTTTGTTGGTTTGCCTGCATGACGACCGCCTTCTCCAGTCATTCGCATAGAGTTTACATCGGAGATGCGGCAAGCAACTGTTACTGATTCTGAACCGCTATTCATACAGATGAACTTTGAGAATGGGCAAGAACCTCGTGTGTGGCCAAGTTCTTTGCGCAGGCCATCAGCAAGGCGTTTCTGACTAAATGATGGAGTCATTACATTAGCCATTACCCAGTTCTTTGACATGGCATTGATTATTTCATCAGGGCCATGACCGCCCCCCAGCATTCCATAGCCACCATTGTCGTGTAATACCGCTCCATGAGCAGTTACAACCCAAGGTCCGCGTGCTGCTAGAGCAACGTATGGATTGATGGTTTCTGGGGCGTAGAAATTAATGTAATCCGATTGTAATTCTTTAACCAATGTTGCTTCATCAGCCTGCGTTGAAGGCAGGCTGTCAAACAAAGAAGATGCTTCCTCAATTGCTCGGACTAAATTATTATCAGAGGTGCAGAATTTTGCAATAACATCGTCTGAAAGACCTACTGTCAATTGCTCTCCACATCTACTTCTCATCGAATGCAACAGGGCCACGGATGGTGAAAGGGTTGAGACGACCATGACACGGGTGGAGGATGGTCCATATTCAATATTGTTATCGACCATCTCGACGCTTTCTTACCTTAAAAACAATGCAACACTGAAAGCCAATATCATTTCAATCGAAGTTATTGTAATAACATTAAGATTGGGATGGCTTGAGTGAATAATGATGCAGAGAAAGGGTGAGTTTGATGTACTTCCAATGACAACAGGTTTCCTGAACCACGGTTCTGAAGACAACTCCGTTCAGTCCCACCCGTCTTCAGGGCCGTGATTCTCAATCACCACTTGAATTGAATTCAACCCTATTGTGTTTTAGGTGATGGGTTGGGCCCCGTAAACAGACTGGTTGGCGTATAAGGCAAATTGCAGCGTAAAAACCTTGGTCTGAAGTGATGAATATGAGCGATTTTCAAAGTCTTGGATTATCCGAGAAACTCCTCCAAGCGGTCAAGAATGAGGGCTATACCTCTCCAACACCGGTGCAAGAACAATCTATACCTCCGTTACTGGCAGGACGTGATGTTCTCGGGGTTGCCCAAACAGGAACTGGGAAAACTGCAGCCTTCGCATTACCAGTTCTGCAAGTGATGAGTCGCTCTCGCCCTCAAGGTAAGAGGTTCATCCGAGCATTGGTGCTCTCACCAACCAGAGAATTAGCCGCACAAATCGATGAGCGCTTTTCTGCATATAGCGAACATCTAGATATCCGCCATCGAGTCATCTTTGGAGGAGTTAGCCAAAACCCCCAAGTTCGAGCATTGCAAAGGGGATTGGATATTCTGATAGCAACTCCTGGTCGCTTGCTGGACCTCATCGGCCAAGGACACATCGATATCACCAAGGTGGAGTTCTTCGTTCTTGACGAGGCGGACCGTATGCTCGATATGGGATTCATTAGAGATATCCAAAAAGTACTGAAATTATTACCACAACGCCGCCAAAACCTCTTGTTCAGCGCTACCATGCCAACTTCAATCTCAAACCTTGCTGGTTCATTTTTGAACGATGCGGTCATGGTTGATGTTAGCCCAAAGGAATTGACAGTTGAAAAAATAGAACAAAAAATTATGTTCACCCGAAAGTCAGACAAGCGCACTCTATTAGTCAAAATAATCAAAGAAGAAAGAGTTTCGAAAGGACTTATCTTCACTCGAACAAAGCACGGAGCAAATCGCTTGGTTAAGCAGCTCGACCAAAGTGGAATTGATGCAGTGGCAATCCACGGCAATAAGAGCCAAGGTGCAAGGACAAAAGCGTTGGCTAATTTCAAGAAAGGCAATATTCCAATCCTTGTTGCCACAGATATTGCAAGTAGAGGAATCGATGTTGAAGGAATAACTCATGTTTTCAATTATGACCTTCCAAACGAACCTGAAAGTTATGTTCACAGGATTGGTAGAACCGCTCGTGCTGGGCGCTCGGGAATCGCCTATGCCTTCTGTGATGATACCGAAGCTGGTTATCTCGTTGGAATACAACAACTCATCGGCAAGGAGATTCCAGTTGATGATTCACACCAATTTCACTATGCTGGAGCGATTCCAAAACCCGGACAAAAGCCAGGTAAAATCAAGGATGGTAAAGGCGGTGGAAGGCCAAGAAATCACAACCGGAACAAGTCTAGGCAGGGCCCCAGAAGAGGCGGAAATCAATCAAATCAAGGAAATTCAAGTCAAGGAAATTCCAATCGAGGTCAGTCACGCAGAAGAAACAACCAATCCCGACAAAATCGCCAATGAAATTATGTTCGCTTTGAAGTATGACAGAAGCAATCCACCAGATGGTCATCAACCATCCCAGCAGCCTGCATTAATGCATAGCAGGTAGTAGGCCCAACGAAACTGAACCCTAATTTCTTCAAAGCCTTGCTCATCTCTGTACTTGCATCTGTGACTGCGGTAATCTCTTGCATATTTTTCCTCTGATTCACAACGGGCGAACCACCAACAAAACTCCACATGAATTCGCTGAAAGAATCTTCATCATCTCCAAAATGTTCAACAAAGGCCTTCGCATTCTTGATTGCTGAGCGAATTTTTGCCTGATTGCGAATGATGCCTGCATCTGCCATCAAACGTGCAACATCTTCATCATCATATGCTGCAACCTTTACTGGGTCAAAGCCATCGAATAAACGGCGATAATTTTCCCTCTTCTTGAGGATGGTAATCCATGACAAACCAGATTGAGCACCTTCGAGGATGACTTTCTCAAATAAGCGACGCCCATCGCGGTTTGGCCTTCCCCATTCCTCATCATGATAGGCGATGTAAAGGGGGTCTTTTGTCGACCAAGGGCAACGGTTCTGTTCCTGCATGATGATTTGATGGGGCAATAGCAATTCATTCTTGCGTTGTTTGAAAATACTAATCCTACTGGTCTGCACGTGTTTGATGTTGTATTGTGAAACTCTGAATATGCGTGGATGTATTATGATGCTCTTTGCTTAGCGTCTCTGCGGCCGAACTGCAAGCCCATTGTATAACGAAAAGAAATACAAGAGATGGATTAAACCACCTGCTCGCGGATGGGGGTTTCTTAACCCT
>DUDM01000032.1:0-16878 GCA_012959275.1 Candidatus Poseidoniales archaeon | reverse complement strand
ACACTTGGGGTAGCATTGGAGCACTCTTCGTAATTGCGATCATGCTCAGCGCGGGTGCTTGGTATATTTTCGTCGATGATGAACAAGATGTATCTATTGACCTCACAAAAAATGTTAGTGGTTGCATGGATACAAATGCAATCAATTTCAACCCTGATGCGGAATTAGATGATGGAAGTTGTGTTTTTCCCACTGCTACAGTATTGGGTTGCATGAACCTGAATGCAACGAATTACAATCCCTTAGCGGAAATTGATGATGCCACATGTACCTATGCGACTCCACCGGTAGAAGGGTGTACTGATGTGAATGCGACTAATTACGAACCAACGGCAGAAGTCGATGATGAGTCATGTACCTATGCGCCTCCACCGATTGAAGGATGTACTGATGTGAATGCGACTAATTACGAACCAGCGGCAGAAGTTGATGACGGTTCATGCGAGTATCCACCTGACCCGATTCCCGGTTGTGTTGACCCAGAGGCAATCAACTATGACCCTGCAGCTACCGTGGACGACGGCTCTTGCATTTCTCCACCACTCGACCTTGAGGAACTAACGATTCAGAATGCAATCGGTCAGCAGAATGTCCTCGTCATAGCAGCCCATTTCCCAGGGGAGAACCTAACCAACACCATACCTGAAATTAAAGCGGCAATCGAATCGGTCGGACGGTGGTATTCCAACGTCTCATATGGCAAGGTCTGGTTCAATGTCACTGTGGCCGGTCCCTACGAACTATCAGATATTGGCACCGGTTCGAACGAAGTCTATGGTGCGGTAATCGACGAGGGGTACAATCTGAGCGATTATAACCGAATCATCGTTGGCGGCCACAGCCATCAGCCTGCCTCGAGTTTCTCAACTCTGGGCATCGATTCTCGCAATATCACCGACAACCAAGGAAACACTGTCGAGATTATTGCAAGTAGGCTTCAGATTAACTCCCCCTTCTTATTCCAAGGTCGTGTCTACGAAGTAATCCATCACGAAATGGGGCATTCATTTGGCCTAGGACACGCTGGGTTCAACAGTACTAGGACTGGCCAGATGTTCACCTACGGCACCTACAACTCAGTGATGGGATTGCCCGCCAATCTTCCATTCTTCAGCATGTCAGACGCATACCAATTGGGATGGATTGGCGAAGATAATCTAACAACTGTCACCAGTGACGGTCAGTGGACCTTGAATACAATCGAGGATGTCGATGCCAACGGAATCAGAATCCCGATTCCAAACGACCAATCTGGTGAGCGTTACTACTGGCTGACTCCGCGTACGCAAGGTGTATTCTCAACTGTCGAATTGACTGAGAATTTTCCACCCGGCGCCCTGTACCCTGCTAGTGGGGGAGGACTCAGTACCCTTGCTATCGACACCACCCTCGAAACCCACCTGTGGAAGGGCGAGATGGACACCGATTTGTTACCCGGACGTAGTTGGACTGACCCAACTGCAACGATTCACATCACCCTCCTTGAATCGACCAATGACACGGTCACAGTCAGTATCAAATTTGGCCAGAATATTGCCAACACGCCACCTGTGATTAACGCAGTGACTGCTACGCTAGTCTCAACAAATCCTTATGTCTACGATTTCGTCGCCAACGCCACCGACGATGACGGTGATGAGTTGACCTATTTCTGGAATTTCAAGGCTAAACAAGGTAACAAATTCGATTTGACAAATCATGGTGATGGTCAGAACCAAAGTTACGCCTTCGAGCAACAGATTTCACGCAGAGTTTGGGTGACTGTTAGTGATGGGGTTGGAGGAATCACTAGAGGTTGGGTCGATTTGGAGAACCATTCTAATCAGGCACCTACGCTGAGTGGATTCACTCTCAGCTTATCCAACTCCCACGTAGTTTTCATCAGTAACGCATCAGATGATGACGCATGTATCTATACCTGGGACTTCGGAGATGGTAGTACCTCATATTCGAAACAGGGCTACCATCACTACGAGTTTGAGGGAATGTACAACGTCACACTAACCGTTGACGATGGGGAATTCATAGTCACCTATTCCGAAGAAGTAGATGCGCGATGGCCTGGTTACCCGCCGAATGCTCTCCCGATTGCTGACGCTGGTGAAAATCAAAGCGGAGTTGCTGGTGATGACTTCGTTCTAAATGCCAGCGGTTCATACGACCCTGATGGCTCTCCAAATCCTCTCAGATATGTTTGGAGTTGCGAAAATTGTTCAGAGTCATTCTATGACAGGAATATGACCGTAAATATTCGAGGGCTAAGGATTGGAACGTGGGAATTCACAGTTCAGGTCTACGATGGACGCGACTATGCCTACGATACCGTCTGGATTACTGTCGTCTAAACACACCTGAACCATCGCTTCTCCCAGATGGGGCCTCAATGCTAACCCACCGTTGCAAAAGGTACCCTGTGTTCGGGCACTCGGTGAAGCGTTCATTTTGTGCTTAGACAAGCACAATCCCGCACCCTGTGGGTAGCGTACAATATAGCCGACTGCAAGCCCTTAGATTCACAGTCTGTTGAAACTGCCATCACCCATCGATTGCCAACGTGTTCCATCTGGTTGGATGTAAATTGTTTGACCTGTTGATTGATCGTATTGACCACCAGGTGGAAGACCTGTGTAATCTGCAACTGTTGTTGGTAGTGCTGGAGGTGGTGGTGCAGTAGCCATTTCAGTTATTGGACTAGGTGCTGTTGGTTGAACAAATTGCATTGTTTGTTGAGGCATAGGTTGCTGCATCATCATTTGAGGAGCATCTACTACAGGAGTTTGTGGAATCATGTTTGACTGGTCAGTCCACATCTGTTGACTTAAATCCTTGTTAGCACCACCATTTTTACTTCGCAAAACAACTATTGCAACACCTGCTATGACCAAGGCACCAATTGTTGAACCAACAATAATTTCCGTGTTGGATGATTTGGAATCAGAACTAATGTCCAAATCAACATTATTGTTTTCCTCTCCACTTGTTATATTGCTTGCAGAGTTATCTGTTCCATCATGCTGGCTAGTATTTCCAGTTGAGACCGATGAACTATCAGCGGCTACTGCAGTACCATCCAAAGTTGAAGATTCTGTAACAAATGCAACAGATGCTGTGTGAGTTACTCCACCGTCAAGAGAAATAACATTCAGATTTACAATATACTCATTACGAGGAATTGAACTATCGACAGTAAATGTTACGGTGAAAGGTAAATCCCCATTTGAATCAATTGTTCCCCATTCTATGACTGCTGAATCAAGTAGTTCTTGGTTGTAAGGCTCGATAAGGACATCCAATGCTCCACCAAGTGATAGATCAAGTCCATTGTGTGCGTTAATAACACCACTAATAGCCATTGAACCATCAATTATTATCTGCTCTCGATTCTCGATATCTAATGAAAATTCAGGCATTGATGTAAGGGTAAATGTAATTTCATCAGAGTGAACATTAGAACCTGATGTTCCTGTAACTATGACTGTGTAATCCCCTGCAGCAAGCGTATCCGAAATAGTTAGAGTTAGAATCGGCATAAATGGTGCTGAGCCACTAGCAAAGTCCAATTGTGCAGTAACGCCATCTGGTACTGTCACTCCTATTGTGACATCAGCACCAAATCCATTTACGGGCTCAATGAATATTGGAGTAGGGACAATCCATTCAACACCTTGTGGAATAACAATCCATGGGTCAAGAGTTATTATCTCAAAGTCTGGATTATTGTCAACAGTGAACGGTACAGTAATCGAGCGTTGTATTCCATTTGATGTTCCTGTAATAGTTAAGTTATATTCACCGCTTGTCAGGTTCATTGTATCAACAATCACTGCACCTAATTCATCGACAGTCAATTGTTGAGAATAAAACATCAACGGTGCGTTTTGAGCATTGATGCTTGCGCTTAGGCTAACTGTAGAACTAAATTCGTTGAATCCAACTACATTCACCCATGCAGCGAATGGTAGACCCATCTTGGCAACATCATCTGGTACACTCTGAAGAAGAGTGAAATCAGGAGTTGCCCAATCATTGTTGCCTTGACGGCCGGCAAAGACTTGGATTCCAATAGCGGTCACTGATGAATTTCCAACAGCAAATGATTGATTAGATAGGTGACGATAGTTCAATGGTAAAGCACCTGAACCTTCAATGTCCATTGTTGACAAGGTACAACCGCCCATCTCAATTGAAAGATACATTGTTCCTGAACCTACTGATGTTTCACTCCAAACTGTCCCTTCTGCAAGTGGAAAATTGAATTCATTAATACCATTTGCATACGTAAGATCTGTCCGAAGTACTGTTTTCTGGCTCAAATCAGTTCCTGAAGGAATACAACCTATGTCGATACCTCCAGTCCCGTTAGAACCGTTGCCATTACCGTCACCACCATTTCCGCCTTGACTAGCGCTACAACCAAAAGCGTCTGCGGCTTCACCCACAGGAGTATCTGGACAGTAATCATCATCGTCACCAACACCATCACCGTCAGCGTCTGAAGTACCACTTCCATCATCATCGATACAGCCATCATTGTCTGCATCGTTTTCGGCGTTAACTGCCTCGTTAGGGCATTGATCATTGGAATCAATAATGCCGTCACCGTCGCTGTCAGTATCACTACCACCGTTATATTGTGCCTCTGAACAACCATACTCGTCGACTTCAGCTCCTTGAGCGGTTCCTAGACAGTCGTCCCAATCGTCTGAAACACCATCACAGTCTTCATCAGGGTCCCCCCATCCATCGGTACAACCATCACGGCCGGAGGTACTCATCGCTCCAGACATTTCGCCTGAAGTCTCAAATGAAGAAGTCATTGTGATATTTTCATGAACCATTGAAAGTGTATCTTTTGCATAGCAAGCAACTCCAGATTGTTCATCAATAGTAGTGGTTATCATTCCTGCAAAACTAATTTCAAGTGTCATCTTGCCTGTGATACTTACTCTGTAGCATTCTTTGCCAGAAACTGTATCAGAACCGGTTACCGTCATTTGATTATACTCATCATAACTTACTCCAAGTGTACTAGGCATAGAAAATGAAAAATTCCAATAGTCGCCATTTGTCCAAACTGGCGCAGATTGTGCAGTTGTTGAACTGGATTGAGCAAATTGGTAGGATGAAAGGTTTGAGGTGTACATGAGGTCTCCTTTAGCATCATAAAATTCAGTAGCAACATTCCATCCAACTTCTGGAGCATACCATTGTACCATATATCCAGCATCGATTTCAAGAACATAGGCGCCACCACCTGCTTCGGTCATAGTCGCATTAATCGAAACACTGTATGCACCACCCATCTCAGTTTCATCTTCTCCCAAAAATATGGTATCTCGAGTCTTACTAGGGTTACTGATTCCAAGATGGGTATTGTTCTCATCCCACACAGACATCGAAACGCCATCACCAGAAGCATGTGAAAGGGCTAACAACATTGTTTGACCTGGTTCAAGCCAAACGGTGAACCAATCGTGTTCATCATCCCACATATCGACTGTTCCACGAACTACATCGCCAGGATAGACTTCTTGTCCAGAAGTATCGGTATCATTTGGTTCAACTTCATCGATTACTTCGACTCCGGAGGAGTTAGAAAAATGAATTTCAGGCATATCGTCATCTAACGCGGATGGAAAAAATAGTGGTTGAAACGCAGCAAGTAATAATATCAAGATGATGGCAATTCGCATAATTTGTCCTCTCAAATTATTACTATAAATCTTCGGGCAGGTTGACTTTGTACTCACCCAGTAATTCTTTATGGAAAATATGACTCAGGAGGTACGCACTGCGCAGGCTCTCTGTGTACCCTTGTCTATCGATTCTGTTTAGCAGGTGCCGGGGGCAGGATTTGAACCTGCGAACCGCTGGGGAGAGGATCTTGAGTCCCCCGGATTTGACCGCTCTCCAACCCCGGCAACAAGCAGTCGTGCCGCCTATCGTTCAAGAAGACTACTCTTCTTCATTGACGATATCAAGACCAGCAGGACGCGGGGGTGCTACCTCTTGAGGAGGAGGCGGGGGTGAAACATCGTCTTCCTCTTCCCACTCTTCCTCAAAGGAATGGCGAGGCCTTAGCACAAATAGCACTGCAATTACTAGAATAAAGACCCCAAGGAATCCAAGCACCATAGGCGTTGTCATTCCTGATGAAGTATCATCGTTGAATGAATCCCTGACGATCCCCAATGGTACAGGAACGTAGTCCTCATCATCATCAAAGGAGAGGTATAGTTGCTGGTCGCCCATCATCGCTATCTCGTGCTTAAAACTCTGTGTGAAAGATAAGCCTGAAGGAAGACGAATAGTTTCGGATGAGACGAGGAATGCCATCGTTCCATCTTGCATCTGCCAAAGGTTCAGTGTGATATTTCCACTTAAGGTGCCGGTATTCTGCAATTGCACATCGATATTGATTATTTCTCCTAACTTTGCAATACGGGGTGTAACACTGATGTGTACGACTTCGGGTGAAAAGGCGATGTAATCCCATGCAGGTCGCCTAGGTTCATATTCAGAACCTGCTCCAATCAAGGGGTTTCCTGCAAGGTCTCTGCCTTCTACCCAGATTATTATTTCATCAGAACCGCGTAATTCTGCTGTTTCAATTTCCTCACTTAGGTTGAGAATATCATAGTAGATTCCATGGCTGACAAAGTCAACTTCCAATTGACCTTGGGCACCTGTGATTGCCAAGCCATTGCGCTGGAAAACCCAATTCAAAATCACATTTTGTTGCGGCATGCCAAAATCATCTTCAATCTTGAATGAAACTTGTAGGCCATCCAAAGAATCTGAGCGAACTCGAACCAAAGAAGTTGTAATGAAAGTGATTTGGGGTGAATCATCATCGAGGTTGACCTGAATATCCATATTATGAATATTGTAATTAGACATGCCGTTTAGTTCTGCAACGATATTTGCACGACCGTTTGGAAAGTTCTTTTCCTCGAAGGAGAAACGGGCAATACCGGGGTTTTGGCTTCCAAGGTCGACCTTTGTTTCCATTTCGACAAGACTACCTAATACTTTGATAGTAGAATTACTATTGATGGGCAGTGGGCCAGTTTTTATTCCAAGGCCATAGTATTCAACACTCCATTCGACATCGATGATATCTCCTGGTTGTAAGTAGAGTTGATTATCTACAAGGCTGCCATTTTCTGGAACCAAGTCCTGCCATGATTCGAATACTAATTCTAATTCATCATATAGACTCCAGTTTAAC
This sequence comes from Candidatus Poseidoniales archaeon, assembly GCA_012959275.1. Classification (GTDB taxonomy): domain Archaea; phylum Thermoplasmatota; class Poseidoniia; order Poseidoniales; family Poseidoniaceae; genus UBA226. The sequence goes on along the minus strand of DUDM01000032.1, from coordinate 9,647 downwards.
CAATGCAAGTTTTCCAAGGCTAGTCCAAGGTCCTCTCCGTGGTCTTCAACACGTAATGATGGTATGTGTGTTTCATCACCTAGTATGTTGATCGAATTCCATGATAATACAAATTCAACAGAAATGGTGTATACGTTTAGACTCCCTTCAACGAATTCGATAATTGGTTTGGAAACAAAGCAATTTTCATCATAAGAAATTGAATTTGAAGACCATGGGCGATATTCAATAGAGCAGTTTTCAGAATCTCCAATCAAATCAAAGTGGATCAAGTCGATGCTTTCCACGCCATTGATGTTTTGTAAATCAAAGGTGAAATGATGAGGATATGCTGGAAGTAAATTTCTAGAAATACTGTCCAAAGAAACCGAAGATATTTCGATTGTAGTTTCTGCGGCTGGCATTAGAACCATGGTGGCAAGGTCAGTTCCTAATCCGGCAGAACCGCCTGCTTGTAGGGCTAATCCGGCAAGGTCATTTGCTTCAACATAAAGACTGATTCTGCTAGTGGATGCTCCCAAGTTCTGAACATTGATGAAGGGAAATTCAATCATCTCAGAATTTCCAAAATTCAACTGCACCGTGATATTCTGATATTCTTCTAATTGTGCCTCATTATCATGATTAAAATCATCCCAAGCCTCGCGCCAATAGAATAAGGTCAATTCATCACCGAGGAAAAACTCATCCTCAATTAATAATCCCAGAGCAAGTGGGATGCTCTTGTCCCAAATATGGCCATCGGCAGGTTGGTCTTCACCAGTAGTCAAGGCGTAAAGGGTTCCAAGTATTGGCCCCTCTGTATCATGAATAAATTTAGTGCCATTCAATGCAGTTGTTGCATCTTCTACTATCCCTGATGGTAATCCATTTGGGCCAGCATGTTTGAGGTGACTACTCAAATTAACAAGTTGTCCATCTACAAGTCCAGATTGTGGAAGATTGATTGTTGTGCCCCAATTTCCTTCAACTACTTCGATTGAATATTGTTGGGTAAAGTTTCCTTGATTCATCAAAACCTCTACTTCGGCTCCATCGACCCAAGAATCAACAGAACCTTGGAATCGCATCTGACCTGAAATATCGATAGATGAAGATGCCATGACTGGCCATGGGTAATGTGAATCAAGTGGGTCTGCAATATCCCTGCCATATTGGTCGATGATTTCCAAGTTGATTATCTCAAGGTCATTTTCAACCGCATTTCCGGCTGTCAGGCCGACCGTCTTGACGGCTGGACCGAGTTGGTTTCCTGCAGCATCATGTGCTTCAGTCATGAAGTGGATGATTGGTTGGTCATCCCATAACCATTTAGTCGAAAATACCCAATCTATTCTCCATTTATTACCGGCTTGAGTGATGGTTGTATTCGCCATGTCCCAATCGACTAGCCCTTGACCACGCGATTGGGAGAAGCCTGTGTTGCTAGCATGTGGGTTTGTCAGGCTGAGGATGACTGCGGCATCATCAGGGTCTCGGTTTGGGCTCATCCGTAGGTCATAAGAAACAAAGGTCTCGGAATCATAATGTTCATGGGTGGTGCTAACAGTGTATTTACTTCCATCAGGAACCATTGCTTCAGGTGCTGAAATCACGTCATTCTGAATTAGATAATACCATTCAATGGCGCCATCGAGGCTAACACTGCCTCTGTCAGCGCTGAAATTCACTGGAATGTCAATGATGCTGTTATTCTGTTCGATGGACCATTGTTGCATCTTTGAAGATAATTCATCTGTGTATAGACTAACATTCTGTACCAAGTCATAGACGAACATTAGGCGATGGATTTCGATGCGCCAGTGGCCGCTTACATTGTAGAAGAAATTGTATTCTTGAAAAGTTGTGGCTTGGGGAAGGGAGAGATTGACAGTATCGCCGTACATATGTTTACTACCCCACCAGTTGATTCCTGATATGGGCCCACCGCCATGGCCTTGACCCTGTCCCCAACCATCTAGCTCAAAAGTTGCTGATGAAATTTCCGAACTACTTCCGAGGTGGGTGAATAAATATGAGTTGGAAAACGAAGATACTATCGCAGATTTGGGTATCAGCATTGTCAATTTTAAAGAGGTATTTGTCAGTTCAAAGGTAGCAGTTTGCGAATTTAGATTTAGGCGCTGGGTTTGGTTTTCTGAAGTAATATCTGCATGAGTCATGTAAGTTTGGAATCCATATTTCCCAATATGAGGCATTCTGCTAGGCCAAGCCCATTCTTCTGTAGTGTCGTTTCCAACATCTATTGAGGGATTATCAGCGAAGCCAACAAATCTTGAGCGTACATCAAATGACTTAATCCACCCATTATTCAACAAGGTGACTCCAAAGTGAATGGACCCCGTTCCTTCTCCTCTGTCAACGTGGATACTAGTTGGAGAATTAATTAATTGAGAATTAATGTATACCGATGAGCAATCACACCTGATCTCATATTCTTGAATTGGTCTATTTTCCTGAAAGGAATATCCAGCAAAAATGGCATTTGAACCTGATGCTTGCCACCTGTCATTAGTTTCATCCCACTGGAATTCATCTTCGTTTGTAGATGCGGTGAAAAACCAATTGTCCCCAATCGACTCCTTAGTTAGATGCACATCCGCTCCCAAAGTAACCTTGTCAATTATCGGAGTCTTGTAGGGGTCACTTGTATTGAGATTGATTCTAACCTTGATACTTGGATATTTTGTCCAGTTTAGAGATTGTAAATTCAAAGGAAGGCTCTGATTCTCCAAAATTATCACGCCAGTTGATGAAAGCACCGAAGCACTAACACCTGTTCCTAAAGGTATCTTGCCGCGCACATCGAGTAACCCATATCCGAAATCATCTGCTTCAATAAGTGGGCTTGTCCAATTTCCTGAACTTTCAAAGTAGTCTACTTCTAGGCCAACATCATCGATATACCAACCCCATTCTTCCATGTATTGGTCTGAAAAGAAGGAAAATCTGAACTTGACATCTTGTCCAGCAAGGAATGAAACATCGGCTCTTTCAGTGTTAAATGGGTGATTATTGAAACAACCAGATGGAACATTAGAGCCATCGAATATGCCCTTCATGTAAAATGGAGATTGGGGGTTCACGGTTGAATTTGTATCGTAAAAACCACTAACATTTTGGCCAAAATGCGACCATGTAATGCCGTTATCAGTTGATAGATAGACGGCACCTCCATCCCAATTTGGTTCTGCACACATCCAATTTGCAAAGGCTAAGCGGGCGCTTGCATTTTCTGGAATATGCATTGATGGTGTAATTAGATGGGTCCACATATTTGCTATATATTTGCTGCCAAGTTCTGTACCTGCTCCGATTTGCCCACTAGTGAACCCCGGCATCGGACCTGCTCCTGAATATTGACCAAAAGTCCAGCCACGTGTTCCAGTTTCTACTTCAATTTCCCAATTCTTTGGCCAGAGTGGTGAATCCTCAAATCCATAGGCGCTAAAAGTTGGCCCATTATGCCCATAATTTGTGACATGTTGCCATTGATGAGAATTATTGTTAAGTGAAGTTGGAGTTATGCTGTTATTGCTTGTGAAATTGTCCAATAATTTCCATTGGTGCCCATTCTGAAGGCGATTTGAATGTAGGATGACATCGTCGATGAAAATTCCTTCCCAGCCGCTTATCCCGTAGCCTCCGTTTACTTGGCTATCGGTTTGAATACGAAATCTGAACCATACTTGATTGTTATTTGCAAAACCGCTGAGAATTGGGAAGAGTATTCGCTTGAAGCCATTCGATTCTGCGTAATACCAAATTCCATCTATCATGATGCCATTTCCCGGAATTCCAGGTGGGATGAATAGCAATGTCCAGTTTGTACCGTCAAGGCTGCCTTCGATGATAAGATTGTCATTTGCGTTTCCTTCTAGGTCCCAGTCTGCCCAGATTTCTAATTCTAATGGATTGTTCATGTTGCTGGTATTTGCTTCGATAACCATGGCGCTGTTGAGATTAGGTGCATAGGCGCCGTTGAGATTTCCGTGGAACCAAGAATTGGTGGGCTCTCCACTATTGGTCATGTTGAGGGCATCGATGAACCAGCCTGGTCTTTCTTGACTTTGTACACTGATATTAAGATCGAAGCGGAATGAAATAGTTGTAGAGTTTTTTAGGGAACCAATCCCTAATTTGTCATCGATGGGGATGTCAATTGCACTCCAGTTACTATCATTTCTACCTACGAATGAAGTAAGTTCCTGCCATTGGCCTGTGTCGAGTTGTGCGTATATTGTTGCTACGTCGGTGTTATCGACATTCAACCAATGCTGCAAGTGAAGACTTAGGTTATTGACAACTTGAGGTAAAGCCCATGCCTCTGATAACAAGGAGAGATTGCTACCTGCCGCTAATCCACCTGCTGTTGTTGCAGCAGCCAGCAATTGCCCTTCTGGAACGCTGCTTGGCATTGAGCCGTTGGCTGGGTCAAGGTTGATATTGCTGACGAACCAAGTTTCGGACGAGAATCCTGTGAATTGTAATGCCAATGATTCGAGGTCATCGACCCAGCCAACGTCGCTATCTGGAGCGAGGCTGAGGCTATTTCCAAAATGAGATAGCGAAGTTGCATCGATGCCCCCTAAGTTCAGGCTGTGATTAACCACCCCAGCCTCAAACCATGTTCCATTCCCCCCATCCATCTCCCAATTATCGCTAACATTCATCCAACCATTGCTTAAGGTAGCATTTGCAGGAATTGTAAAAGCACTACTGCTGACATTGATACTGTTGCCATCTGTGGTTGAATTTGCACCAATCGGGTCAAGCCCATTGTAATTTGAGCGATAAGAAGAGACGCTAGCAAATGGAAATGCTGTAGAGAGCAATAACAGCAAAACAAGCCCGATGGCTCGGCCAGCAAGTCTCCTTTGCATCGTTATTCCCACTAGGTGGGGTTGCATCTGATGTATTGAAGGCTTTTAATCCATGATTGGCTTACACTGCCATCTATGCGAGCATTGAAGAGATGCCCGCGATGGACAGGGAGTGGACCCCATGGTGGATGACACAGATAAGACCCTCCGTCTCGATTCGAGCAAGGCAAAGTCGATTGAAGAGGAGTTGTACGCAACCCTACGCCAACAAGTCGAACGTCTACATCCTGTGCAATTACCGATGTCTGATTTTTGGCAAAGCAGCGGGGCATTGCTTGACCATATCGAAGGGGAATTGAATAACGCTGTCAAAAATGAAGGCCACACCTTGCGCTCTCATACAGCAAGCCGAAGACAAGCAAATGTCAGGAGAGTTATGACTGAACTTGCTCGAAAACGCCTTGTCTCCATGCTTAATCATGCTGTCTCCTCAACATTAGGCCCAGAAGGGGAGACTAGTTCTGCAATTCCGGCACTTGATTGGAATAAGCATGATCCGGCCGAACAGAAATTTCACAATCAATGTATTAGACTAGTTGAATCATTCATGGCTGATGTAAATTGGTCGGAAATGCAGAAAGGCGCTGGAGTCACTCATTCAATTCCTAAACTACCGAGTGGAACACAACAATTGGATGCCTTTGTTGAGAAACCAGGCGGCCTAACTGGTCGAGGTCCTCCACCGATAGAAATATTGATGGCTGAAGAAAAAGAAATTGAGATTCAAGAAATGGATGAAGAAGACAGAATATCCCAGATGGAAGCATATCCTGAAATGATGGAAATGGCAAATCAACAAACGATTGAAGAAAATATCGAGGATGTTATTGAAGAAAAACTAGTTCCTTCTGCACCGAGTAAATCAATGACGCTTGATGACTTAATTCAAACGGGGCCGAATAAAGTTAGCCCGAGTGAAGAAAAAGTAGTATTGCAAGAAGAAGATGTTCCACAAACTATTGAGTTACTTCGAATTAGAATAATCGAATCATCCGATGAGCCGATAATGACAAGTGATGGAGAATTAAGTCTTGAAGTAGGTGATGTTCACCAATTAGACCAAGTTATGGCTAACTATCTCATCAATAGCGGTGTCGCAGAATCTGCACCACTATGAAATATATTGGAATTATTTCCAATCGCCTAGTTAGCATGACGAAGAGATAACTCGATACTGACTGTATCAGGGATTGGAATACTTGCAACCTTGCGCAGAGCAGTCTCATCCTTTCCAGTACTGAGTTTCATCTCAAGAAGACGCTTGTGAACTCGCATCTCCCAATGGTCGAAAGTCTCGCAACCTTCTCCATCTGGACTCTTACGACATGGAACAACCAGTCTACGAGTTGGTAATGGAATTGGGCCACGAAGGTCAATTCCACCTTGGTCGCAAATGGCCTTGATTTGATCACAAACAAAGTCGACATCGCGGTGATTTTCACCTGTTAGTTTGATTATTGTAACGCCTGCCATTCAGATTCGCCCCTTTCATTCTCCCACTATCATGCTAGACCGATTCACTTTTTCTCGATCTTTATGCAGACGCCAGCAGCGACGGTCTTACCCATGTCGCGGATAGCGAAGCGGGACAACTCCGGGAAGATGTCCATCTGTTCGATTGCCATTGGCTTGGTTGGTTGGAAACGAATTAAACATGCGTCGCCAGTCTTGAGGAAGGAGGGGTTGGCTTCCTTACCTGCTTTGTTAGTCTTCTCAAGTAGCTCTAGGAATTTGACTGCTACCTGAGCGGTGTGAGCGTGGAATACTGGGGAGTATCCAACTGAAACTGCCTTAGGGATATCCATCAACTGGATTTGGCCGATGAAGGACTCATCGTGGCGAACGAACATTGGCTCGTTATCGCCGTATCCTGCAACATCGCCACGGCGGATATCGGTTGCTGCCAGTCCACGTACGTTGAATCCAACGTTGTCTCCAGGCTCTGCCTTTGCGACGTTTGTATGGTGCATCTCAATAGACTTGACTTCAGCACTCTGTTGACTTGGGTTGAAGACAACTGTCTTTCCAGCATGGAGGACACCTGTCTCAATCTTGCCGACTGGTACTGTTCCAATTCCGCTGATTTTGTAGACATCCTGAATTGGCAAGCGAAGAGGCTTGTCAAGAGGCTTTGGTGGCATTTGTACCTTGTCGATTGCTTGAAAAAGAGTTGGTCCGCTGTACCAAGGTGTCTTGTCTGACTTGTTGTAGACGTTGTCTCCTAGGAGAGATGAACCTGGAATCATCGGTATGTTTGTTGGGTCGAATCCTGCCATCTTCAATAGGTTGCTCACTTCATCGCAAGTCTTCTTGTACTTCTCTTCTGCCCAGTCAACACCGGAAATATCCATCTTGTTGACTTGAACGATAAGTTCCTTGACACCGAGGACACGAGCTAAGAAAGCGTGTTCCTTGGTTTGGGCGTTAACTCCGTCGTTTGCGGCACATAGTAGAACTGCTGCATCTGCTTGACTAGCGCCAGTAATCATGTTCTTGACGAAATCTCGGTGGCCAGGAGCATCGATGATGGTCCAATAATAACTTGGAGTAAAGAATTCCTTGTGTGCAACGTCGATTGTGATTCCGCGCTCGCGCTCTTCTTTCAATCCATCCATTACGTATGCAAGACCGAATCCTGCCTTTCCTTGCTCTACAGCTAACTTTTCGTTCTTCTCGACAACGTGTTCTTCGATATGCCCAGTATCTAGTAGCAGGCGTCCTACGGTCGTCGACTTTCCATGGTCAACGTGACCGATGAAAACGATATTCAAATGCGGCTTGCTCTTATCTTCCCACTGAGAACCCATGTAATTCACTCCTTGGTTGCGACCAGCCGACCGGACCTCCCTTTATGAAGACCGCGACGCGGTAATTGAGACCTATTGGCCGAGACAGTATTGACCCGAAGGCATAATTCCTTAGAACCTCCACTCTCACGGGGCTATTGATGCCGGCAGATGGCTTTACCCGAATTGGTGGTGGTGGCGGCTTTTGGGGTGACCAAGTTTTTGCTCCAATCGACCTTTTAGTAGGCGAGGAACTCGATTATCTGACTATGGACTACCTCGCAGAAGTGACTATGTCCATAATGGCGAAACAGAAAGCAAGGGATGAAAATAAAGGTTGGGCAACCGACCTGATGGACTGGTTGAGAGCCGGTGGTATCTCTTTACTATTTGAGAAAAGAACTCGTTTGGTAACTAACGCCGGAGGGGCAAATCCCCTTGCTTGTGCAAAAGCGGTACTGGCATTGGCCTGTGAAATTGGCTGGAATGATTGTAGAATTGCCATGGTTAACGGAGACGATGTCTTACCATTAGTTGAGGATGTCCTTTCAGGTGGTAGTCTTGTTGACCATATGGGTACTGGCCAACCTCTTTCAGAAGTTGCAGTGGATTTAGTTTCTGCAAATGCATATGTCGGTTCGGGGGCTATTGCCCGTGCCCTTGAGAATGGGGCTGATATCGTAATAACTGGAAGAGTGGCTGATGCCAGTCTAATCGTTGGTAGCATGTTACATTCAGAAGGCTGGGCAAAACATGCATTGGCAGAAGGAATGGAAATTTTCACTCCAGTCTCGGAATGGGCACCAAAGGGTGTCAAGAAACCTCTGGATGTATTAGCAGGTTGGACATTAGCAGGACATCTCATTGAATGTGGTGCCCAAGTTAGCGGTGGAAATTCCAGTGATTGGGAAATAATACCTGATCTTGCAGAACTCGGTTATCCGATTGCAGAAATAAATAGTGATGGGCGTTGTATTATCACCAAATCCGAGGGTACCGGAGGCAGGGTTAGCCGAAGAACGGTGGCTGAACAAATGCTCTATGAAATTGGCGACCCACGGGCCTACATGACGCCCGATGTAGTTGTCGACTTATCCAATACTACTCTAAAAGAAGTCTCAAAAGACCGAGTTTTGGTCTCTAAAACCAAAGGTAAACCGGCACCCCCAACTCTCAAAGTCTCTGCAAGCCATAGAGACGGGTGGTTCGCTGCTTCCGACTTAGTCATCCCTGGACCTGATGCCGTGAGTAGAGCAGAAAAGGCCGATTCAATTCTTAGAGACAGGTTATCTGACCTTAGCGGTCTTGAAATTTATACGGAATATTTCGGAGCCGGAGCATCCTTGCCAATTGGGCTCGCTCACCTAAAGAAAGACCCTACCGAAATTCTCATTCGATGGGCTGCAAAAAGCCCAATGCGTTCAGAAATAATCGAATTCACTAGGGCAATAGCACCACTGGTTCTGACGGGGCCTGCTGGTGTTGCTGGATATTCTGCGAGAATGAGGCCGCGTGAACAGTTGCGTTTCTTCCCATTCTTATTAGAACGAGAATTGGTAGAATTGAGAGTTACTATAACAATGATGCAAACTCTGAGAACCCGCCTACAAGAGATGGACCCATTAATCGATACGGTGCTAACTAGAATTCAGAAGATTGCTGATGGGGAGCCCGAAGGATTGTGGCGACGCAGAGTGGCGCGCCGAGTTATGAAGAGACTCCAGAAGCCGACTACTACTGGTAAGTGAGGTATTCTCATGGTTCTTGAGAGGGTAAAATTATCGACAATTGCTCATGGCAGAAGTGGCGACAAGGGCGATATGGTGAATATTGCATTGATTGCTCATCGAAAAGAATGGATGCAATTTCTAGTTGACTGCGTTACTCCTGAATGGTTAGCGGAAATATTTGCTGATATGGTCGAGGGCCATATTGAGGTTTACCCTGTTCCGGGAGTTGGTGGAATCAATTGTTTGTT
>DUDM01000031.1 GCA_012959275.1 Candidatus Poseidoniales archaeon | reverse complement strand
GCAAATCCATACTTCCATTTAGTGTTGCATTTGCTGTATAGAGATCGTCATTCCAATATTTGTAGCCTGAACCATTTCGGTTATTTGCTAGGTCTAAGACAATCATTCCACGTTGACCGAGTGAATTATTCGCCTTTTCGATGAGACCGAGTGCAGTCTCCACAGTATAACCAGTCAGCCTAGTTATCAAAAAGAAACCATGCTTTTCTCGGGTAAAAGACTCGAAGCCATCCCCATTGAACGGCCCATATGAATGTTGGACCCACCAATCTGTGTCAATACTGGCCTTCATATCCCCTTCAACTAATGCCAACTCATTATCGAAAGAAACTTTTGAATTGCCGCCACTGACTCGTAATGGGATTCCCTTTGTAGTAACCAAATAATTAATGTCAGTTCTACGATGTTCACTTTCATTCAGCCATTCTCTAAACGGTTCGACGAAATACTGATTGAACTGATTTCGATTTATTGTCTCGCCAGTTGGAGTACTTTCATTATCGAATAACAAAACATTCTCCAAAGAGATATTTCTTGCTGCAACAAAAGCCCAACCAATGGTTCGACTGGCTGAACTTTGATTGTTAATCAGTACTCCAACATCGCTGTAATCCATATATCCAGTTTGAGAAAAGCCACCTTCAACAGCAATATCTCTGAATGGAGTCTCATTCCATGAATCCGATCTTGCTACAACAAATCCATCGAATATTAAATCAAAATGTGCTTTTGGCTTTTCGCTTTCATCAATGCTACCTATCCAAGGAGACATTAGCAACATCAGTAATACTGATATGACTCTCATTCTGCCCATTGGATAACACACCCGTCTCTGACGGGTGAAGCCATTGTCCATGATGCCTTCGCTCTATGGTGCAATAAAAATTTCTGCTTCAACATACATTAGCAATTACAAAATCGGAGGGGGGGTGGGCGATGAGGATAAGTAGAGTGGCCCCCCATCCGCAGGTCAATGGTTGAACTCTACATGGCGAGAACCTGCCGTTATGGTATGCTCAAGGTGATTGGTGGGGACCTACACAAGCAGAGTGGGGACTTGTTAATCACCCCAGCAAATAATCGCCTTTCAGGAAGAGAGGCAATCGATGCCCTTGTCCATAAAGAGGCAGGAGAAGAATTGAGAGAGAAGTGTCGAGAGATTTCTGTCCATCAACGTACTTTGAATCTACCACCATGTCCAGTAACCACCTGTGTTCTCACTGAACCGTATAATCTAAAAGGCCAATTCAAAAATATTCTTCATTTGGTTGGTCCAGATTGTCGTCGTCCAAACCAAGATGAGGCGAGAAGGGTTCTAATCAAGGAAACTTATGACACATTATTCGAGCAACTTCGCGGCATGAAGAAGGTTAAGAAAATTATTGCACCTGCAATTTCAATGGGTATTTTTGCCTATCCACATCGAGAAGGAGCAAAGCGAACTCTTGGGCATTTGCTTGAGTGGTTGGATACCGATGATACGAATAATGTTGAAGAATACATCATTATCGTCAAAGAAAAGAATTTCATCAACAATATGAGAACTGTATATCGAGAGACTGAGGATCAATTGCCTGGTCGCGATACAACCAATGAATAAGCAGCGTGCTTAACGTTTCTAGACACCCAATGCGGATTCACTTTCGGTGTGCAAATTAACTAGGTCATCAAGAATACTCGGCCTCTTACTCCCTTCAGTTCTACAAGTTAATGCAAGGAATTTATGTAACGGCATTCCTTGCTCCCAATCGATGAACGGCTTGCCATTTCTTGTCAAAGGCAAAGGGGGTATTCTCCTTTGCAGCATCTTTAATCTGCCATTTAGAGTTGTAGTTTCTACCCTGAATATTCGCCACGAATCACCTCTTACTCCCTTCAATCTATGAGCATAAAGTGGCATCAGCCCACAGCGGTTTCCCTCTGTTTGCATCGACTCGTATTGGTCCCATGTCCTTCCTGAAAGATACAATTTCCTGGCTTTCGTGGTTTTAACTTCGATGGGAAAACAAATGTCACCTCGAAGTGCTAACAAATCTCCACTGCCTTCCATTCCACTTCCTGCTGCCCTAACTACCAAGAATGGCCTATGAATTACTTGCATTGCCTTGGCTTTTTCTAATTCCGAGCACGAACGTGTTACTGCTTTGACTCCGGATTCTAAACCTGCAAGGACGCGCCGAAGTTCTCTCTCATATGAGGAGGTCATTGAATGCATAGTATTGTCAATAGAATAAGAGGTTAGGGGGCGTATAACCTGAATTAATCCTGTTTTTGCCTTAACCTTCAATAGCCACCGGTTCAAGGTATAGTTGTGGAAGTGTTGGTCGTGAGGACTGCTGATTTCCGTCTTGCTTACCGTTTATGCGATGAACTACGACGAAGAAATATCAAATTTGAAGTTCTTGGCGAGGGTGAGCGTCTGCCAAATATCAACTCGGTTTGGATGGGCACCCCTGAAGAAGTTGCAATTGCCCGAGAGGGCAAGGGTGTTGGAGTCAATACTGAAGCAGTAGAGTTGGGTGTTGAAAGAGCCTTGCAATTTGCCATGGGTCTTGGAAGGATGCAACATTTGTCCTTTGGAATTGACCCCGGTCCACGCCCTGGTCTGGCTTGGTTGGCAGATGGTATTTTGATTGGCACCGCTCAATTGGAGAGAATCGATGATGTTGCAGAACATATCAAGGCCTTGACCAAAGCTTTGGTTCACGATAGCCTATCTGTGATGATTGGTGATGGTGTGCCAACAATGCGCAATAGAATAATCAACTGTTGCTTGGTTCGGAAATTACCAATTCATCTAGTAGATGAAAGGCGAACTTCGCATGGAATTCGCCGACACCACCACCATAATGCAGCAATTAAAATCGCTCAGATGGAAGGTAAAAAGATAGGTAAACGGATGCCAGTCTCACCAACTGAAGGGGAACTTCGCGAAGTTCAACGTCGCAGTAGGAAAACCAGCCAAGGGCGATTAACGATTTCTAGTGAATTGGCAAAAGCAGTTGCGGTTGGTCGTTTAACTATGCACGAAGCGATTGAAAATCAGCGCCTAAAGAATCATAAAAACTGATTAAAGCAAGTACGGAATTGCCAAAGTTACTAAGAGCATCATCAAAACAAATAGACTTGTGAAAGAAACTGCTTTCGATGCAACATGTTCAATGCGCATTGGATGCCAACCTTTGCTTAGTTTCATCTTCTTAGCAATTCGATCAATCTTCGTCAGCATATCATGAATCATATCTCTAAAGAGATGTCCACCATCGAATGGTAGCATCGGGATTAAGTTGGTAAATCCAAGCAGAATATTTACCCAAATCAACCAAAATAATAGATTGACAATGAATAACATTGCACTAACTCCTAGAATTCCATCTGTGGTTAATTTTGCCTCTTCCATTGGGTGGATTGCCACACCACCTAGATCAAATGGAGTGATTAACACTGTTAGCATGTGAAAGGGTGAATAGATAATGCGAGAAGTTGTTCCTCCATTCCAATCTGGGCTGAAGGGTCCAGCAAGGCGGTCAATTCCAATCGTTGGCTCACTCAGGCTAACAACTCCAAGAAAGGCGCTACCATTGTCTATACCAGCCGCTTCGAGTTGTTCTTCTGTCCAGCCTTCACCCAGATGATGTTGGTATTTATCCCCAAGTGACACTGAAATGGTTTCTTCATCTCCTGAATCGGCTCTTTTCACTTTCATTAGAACGACTTGCCCCGGTTCAAGTTCTGACATTGCATCAGAAAATTGGCTCAGGATTGCAGTGGAAGTTCCATTTATCATCAAGATGGAATCGTAGGGCTGAAGGCCGGCTTCATCTGCTCCCGCACCTACAACCAAGGATTGAGCATGAACTCCTGGGACTGCAGCAACAAATGAGGTTGCGCTGAGACCCAAAATCAACAAGCAAATCAATGCCGCAAAAATATTAGTTGCTGGGCCTGCAGCGAATAGCCGCTGTCTTTCCCTGCTCGGTGCTTTCATCAATTCTTCAGTTTGGGGTTCAGCAAATGCACCAAGGGGCAATGGCCCCAATAGTAATATTCCAAAGGAACGGATTCTCATTCCGTGAGCCCTTGCTTGAATACCATGTCCAAATTCATGAATAACGAGGCTTACGATAAAGGCTAATGCACCCCAACCCAATGGTATAACCGGATTTAATCCAGGAATTGCCACTAACTCTGAAGCCGGTGGCGGGTCTCGTTGTGGTGGGAAAAATAATGCGATGAAGAATGAAAGGAGAACTAGTCCAATTACCAGAAGCATCGCTACTCTACATACCCAAAGAGAAAGTTCCCCATATGCTCTCCAAGCCGCCCTAGGCTTGGAAATTCGTTCAAGAACACCTTTGCCACGTTGAGTTCTCAACATCAGGATAAATCCCAATGCCTTACCAGCATCCCATTTGTCGAGAGTTCCATTCCTCTCCCAAATTCTCAAAATAATAATCCAGACAATTATTCCAAGGATAATTGAACGACCATTAAACCAATCCACATTCATCCATTCTGAAGCCATAATATTCACCTCCTCGGTGATATTGACAGAGTTAAATCAAGACGAATCAATATTCGTCTTCATCCCATTCTTCCTCGTCTTCATCTGAATCTTCATCTGAATCATCCTCGAAATAATCCTCGTCAAACATAGAAGAGTTAGTGTTCAGAGCGGTTCTTCTGCTGATTACCAATGCGGTGGTTGCTACCATTACTCCAACAATTGCAAATATCCAAGCAAGAGGTTGTTCACGCACATTATCCACCCAACCAAAGTAAGAGACATATACAATTTCCACTCCGTGTTCTGCAGTATTATCATCTTCATTTACTTCGATAACTACATTCTCTGGGTCAACGGTTGCCCTAACTCTATCAACGCCTTCTTCCGCTTCCCAGAGGACTATCAATTCAACCGATTGGCCGGCCTGTAATGAGTTGATTGACTTTGATTCAAAGGCCTTACTTGAATCTCCTGAATAGAAAGCAACAGAGAATGGAGTACTTGCTTCGCCACCGGTATTCATCACAATCACTCTGATTTCTACTGTTGAACCTGGTGCAATGTGTGAATCACTAAGGCTGATGCTAGTCAACTTCAAGTCTGCAACTTCGGCTCCCAAATAGACCCAACCTAATTCATGGTCAGTATCAACACTCACTAGTTCCTGAATTGGGTTTGATGGGCTGTTTCCAACTTCATGGAATGGATTTCCCGCAGAATCATAACCGGTTATCCAGAAACCTACGATGTCTCCCATTCTCGGTGTTATCCTTCCTGAATCTGTCAAATCAACAGTTCCGGACCAATTGACTTCTTGCCCATTTTGCTGCATTCCGAGTACGGATGAGCCTGAGCCAATAGTAACCGTATTCATGTGATCCCTCATTATCCAATTGACTATTTGTATACTACCAGTCAAATCATCATCCTCCCAACCTTTGAATTCTACCTCAAGATTACCAAGGTCTGATTTGGCACTGATATCGATAACATCTATTGGAAAAACTCTAGTTGTAACTCTTGGAGGTGAATGGTCTACATCGATTCTTAGGGTTGTAGATACACTTGCTCCAGTCATATCCTCGCCACGGCCTGGAATTCCAGAAATTGAAATCAAACAGGTTCTTGTTGAGGCACTGGCAAGCGAAGTTGCGTGGTCAAGTGGAACCTCGATTGAATAAGCCCCATCCACTCCTAAACTTCCATCTGACCAAATTGACTCTCCATCAAAAACATCGATTGTAATCCCTAAATTACGGGGTGCTTCAACATTGGAACCCTCGTAAACAACTCGACCTTGGAAACTCAATCTATCATCGGCCCTGACTTTACTACCATCGGCAATCGGTCCAGTTCTTGGTTCGCTGACATCGAGAACCTTGAAATCACTTGATGATAATACAAGGTCATTTTCGACGCGGAAAGTATAATCAGAGGATTCATGACGTGTTGCTTCTTCATTCCCTAATTCCTTATAGACTAATGCCAAATCTCCCCAATCCTCATCTGGCCAATCCCAAGTAAATTGGAAGTTGAAGTTTACATGAATCCATGGAAGGCCAGAGGTGTTGGTTTGTAAAATGACGTGACTTGATGGATCGAGAATGATATATTCACTATTGCTCCACCAACTATCATTAACTCCACTATATGCAATGACTTGCTGATCATTCTCTGGATTTGGACCTTCAAAGTCGAAGACCAGAGATATTTCTTCAAAGTCAATAACCGTATTAGCATCAATAAGACCTAGAATGATTGTCTGTTCTTGACCTGCATAAACTGGCATGTCATCCCAGTGCCCAACCCAATTTAGGCCTGTGAAAATTGCATTTGAATCCTTTCTGGTCAAATAGGTCGCGGTGTCAAAGCCAAATCCTGCCTCATGTTGAATCAACACTGACGACTCGTCAATAATTAATTCTTCAGACAATACATTGCCAGCAGGGTCATTCCCTTCAACGAAGTAACTCACTCTACCCATATTTGGGTTTCGTGAATCATCAATGTTTGTGCGATACCATTTGACATCAGCATTGCTGCTATTGGTCATTACTCTGCCAACGTATTCATCCACATCGGCTTCGCCATTACGATTTGAATCATGGTCTGCCTCAACCCAATACCAAAGTGTTAGTTGCTGTGGACTGCCCACTGCATCTTCAACTTTAATTTGGATTTGGTGCTCATCTGAAGCTGCTTCATAATCTCCCTCTTGCGGCGATGAGGTGATGAATTTTGGTGCCGTGGCATCTACCTTGAAAGTGCGCCTCCAACTTTGATTGATTGGCATAACCATTGTTGCATCGCGCTCATTGTAAGTTTGCACTTCAAAATCAATTCCATCTTCAATATCGATATTTGGCATTTCTACGCTGATATAAAATGTCCCATTCGGGTTAGAAGTATCTCTCCAAGCAGAATCAACATATCCATTACGTGCAATTCTCATGTCGAAAGCATTGTCCTTCGGAGTATCCCCTGTTCCATCGAACCAGAGTTGGCCTTGGAAGTGAACCATATCTCCAGCCGCTACCCACATTCCATTAGGAACATCATCCCAAGTAACCGCACCCTCGTTATCCCTGACCATCATCCAGCCAAGTCCATAACTTTGGTTGACCTTCAATTCAACATTTGAAACTAATGAAATCGGAGCGTCCTCTGGTAAAGTCACATCATCGATGCAATTAGTGCTAAAATGTACACCGTTCTGTTCCGGCATATTTGATGTAACTCTGAATCTCCAATCTATTTCCAAAATACCATTATTTTCTGTCCATGAAGATGTGGGGTCAACGATTACCCAAGACTCTGGGTCATTCTCTGTTGGCGTTGAATCTCCATAAGTCCAAGTTAATGTTGGGGCTGCAGAAGAAGGTGATGCCAAGAAACGTAAACTCGCTTCGCTAATAATTGAAGCGTCTTCACCGATAATATGTCTCGAAATTATCGAATATGGTTCATTTCGTTCATGCAAGACATATGACTCATTTACTTCTAATTCTAAATTTACCGTTTTCATTACATAATCAATACTGAAACTCTCAATCGACATTATTCCAGCAGAGGAGGAAGAAAGGTCGATTGGGATTGAAACCATACCTGTTCCAGTATTGGGAATCAACTTATTGAATGCACTGACCAAGGCTGAACCACTAGCAGTAGTTGTACCAAGGAATAGGCCTGCTAAACTCCATTCCTTACTGCCATCTCCACCTACGTCTAATCCTACATTTTGTGGTGCATTTGTAAAGAATGTAATATTGATATCATGCAAAGTTGGAGTTTCAGTATTTCCGGAACCGGCATAGAATCGAACATAAACATAGACGTAAGAAGAAGTTGAAGAAACAGTTTTCACCTGTCCATTATCAGAACTTGACCATGTTTTTGTTCCTGATGTTTGAACTTCAATTGACATTGATGATGAGCCAGGTAAAGTCGAATTCCAGAATATCTGAACCGCAACAGGTTTCAATGTATTGTAATTTGAACGAAGATAGAAATAGCCATTTTGAGTATAGGTTGTTGTATAAGATAATACGACCAAGTCTAATACCGGAGTTTCAGTAGAGGTGCCATTAAGGTATGCTCGCCATTTCAATTGAATCCCACTATTGATAAAACTGGTTTTTCCAGTAGGGACAATTGATTTCCAAACTGTTCCACCATCTACACTTACCTCATATTCAACACTAGTATTGGTTGGCATCCAAGCAATACCTGCTTCCAATTCTACTTCTGTAATCGCCCTAGGCAAAGTAGTTGTAGCACCGGTCACGATACTTGAGGAAAAATTTGCTTCTCTGAGATCGAATGGAGAACCTGAACCACTGAACATAATCTTACGAGAAGATGAACTGCATTGAGATGAATAGAAACAGGTGTAAGCGATTGTTCCATCTTCCATATCTGTCAATCCATAATGCCCTCTAGCCTGAAGGGTTTGAGTTCCAAGACGCTCCAGCCACATCCCATCAAAGTGGTAATGGTGGTGAGTTGAGAATGAAGAAGAATAGGTGTTCAGAGTAACTCTCGGGCCGTTGACCTGCAAACCTGCAGCAGTTCCAATGAAGTCTTGGTTATTTCCGAGTAAGTAGGTTCCATTGACATTTGTTGGGTTGGTCTTGCTTACCTCCCACAAGTAATGGTTGTAATTTGGGAATTGGTTTTGAAAGATGTATAACCACATTTTTCCTGTTGTCTCGTCGATATCTACCCCTCCGATATAATTTGGATACTGTAATGTCCATTGTTGTTGACAAGACCATGTGCCACCACTGACAGTCCACTTCAAAATTGAATAATAATTGTACGATACTGTCCAAACGGTGTTTTCTCCATCCTTCGCCATGTCATGAGTATATCTTAGGTATGAGGAAGAGCAAGTGCCATAGTTTAGGGTTGCAACGCCAATATATGCTCCAGTACTTGCATTCCATCGATAAATTGTTTGAAAATAATTGGTCGATGATGAAGTGCTCATCAATACATGATATTCATCACCCATTTTGACAACACTTCCTGGATATGACCAAGTGCCACCACTGACACTATCTGAGGTTGGTTTTTCTGAAACACTGATGAATCCTTGATCACCATTGGCAAGGAAGGCTCCTGTGGTATTGTGTGTGGCGGTGGAACTGGCAATTTGTGCTGTCTGATCCAATAATACCGATTTCAAGGTTGGTTGTCCAAGTAATTGAACTTCATCGTTTTCCATCTCAACATTACTCTTGTATCCATATGCCATACCAGGAGGCTGGCCTGACCATGATGCAGAACCCTTGCCACCAAAGTCTGTATCTGATGTCAAGTTGCTATATTGCGCAGAAGATGGGTCTCCTCTGAGATTGAAATTTGCTGCGCTAACTTCGGCTCCATATGGGATGTTAATTTGGCCAGCAGAACCACTGCCTTGACCATTGAAAGTATGAGTGTAAGAAGTTTCACCACCTACAAATTGAGTCTCTGTTGTAACTCCACCTGCCAACGGAGAAAATGTCGATATCAAGAAAAGTAGAATGAGTGCTATTGCCTTGCGCATGATAATCTCCGCTCATTGCAGTGGATAATGGCATTTGAACTATCCCCCCTTTGAACACCGCCCCCTAAGGGGCGTTTTGCCGATTCCATGACTAGGAAGTAGTTTCGATTGCAAATCAAATCACGCAATGCTTGATGAATGACTTGGAGGTGTGCCACGTTGGGGAAGAGCGCATGGCAGGGCGAGCAAGGAAAAAAGATGGGGCCTTCAAAAGATGGTGGCAGGGAAAGAGAGACAAACATTTACAAATTCTTTCAGCCATATTTTTGGGAGCAATTGCAATGATTCTATCCAGCCTTGTACAATTGGTTTTACTTCGTCAAGATGCTGCATGGGTCGATTATACAACCCTAGCGTGGACGCTTCTAGCACTCTCGAGCCTGATTGCAATTTGGGTTGGTCCGGAGTTCGTTCATTATATCGGCCAATATAATCTCCTCAACGAAGTGCTAGAACTAGATTCTCACTCTGAAGTTTCACGTCGCCGACAGGGGGCAGAAGCGGCTGCAAAGATTCTTGGCAGCCAGCATATCGCAAGGCTTGATGAACATCTTGTCGAACTCGGCCTCAAGCGGGCAAAGCGTACTTGAGCAGGTGGTTGGATGAGTTGGAATTTGCTGCGCGAAGCCTTTCTCGCGGTAGGTATGATTGCAGTATTGATTCTGTCTCTATGGGGGATAACTGGACAAATGCCACCATTGGTTGTGGTTGAATCTGATTCTATGGTGCATGATGCAGAGTCTGGAGAAGTTGGTTCAATCGATGCTGGGGATTTGATTTTGGTTCACCAATATCAAACAACCAAAGTGATAACATTTGCAGAAGCCAGCCAGCCTTTCAACAGTTATTACGGCTATTCTAGTCATGGAATGAATGGCGATGTCATCATCTATGAGAAAAATGGTGAGGACGGTACACCAATCATTCACAGAGCGATTCTTGAGGCTGTACCCTCACTGACTCAAGCGGTAAATGATAGCACTGAGTGCAACACTTCCGTTTACGATTCAAGTCTCAAAGCCTGTATCCTCAGTTGGGATGTTCCAGGAACTACCCTGCGCAATGTGAGCAGTATTTCATGGGTTTTTGATGGCGATATGACAGGTGAATACGACTGCCAAAGGAATTCTCAATTCAACCATGGCGAAGTAGGCATGGCACAATTTCTAACAATTGAGGATTGGAAGCCACAAAGAGCGGGTTTCATGACCCTTGGAGATAACAACAAATGTTCTGTTGACCAAGGTTGGTCTCCT
The DNA here is from genome assembly GCA_012959275.1 of Candidatus Poseidoniales archaeon. Taxonomy (GTDB): domain Archaea; phylum Thermoplasmatota; class Poseidoniia; order Poseidoniales; family Poseidoniaceae; genus UBA226. Next base: position 12,014 of record DUDM01000031.1, on the reverse strand, counting down.
TCAAAGGGTGGTGTTGTTGGCGCCACTGGATTATTTGATTCCGATGGATTCGGGGTTGATGCAGTCTCTCGCAGTCACCTCGTTGGCATTGCAGGTGGAGAGATTCCTTGGCTTGGCACTGTGAAATTGATGATGTCAGGAAATGGCTCGCCTGGCACAAGTCAAGTTCCTAGTGCATCTTGGGGCTGGTTGTTCGTTAGTATTGCAAGCGTGTTAGCTCTGCCAATAATGTTGGAGCCACTATTGAATCGGATTATCAAAGGCTCACCAGAGGTTGCTGAGGCTGAGCAAGAGCGCCATTATGCGGAACGGTTTCCGGCCAACGTATCTTCAGCATGAGTGATTTTTTCGTTGATTTGGTCCTGTGCCTCAACTAATTTTTCGATACTGGCTTGTTCTAACATTCGTGATACTGCATCTCTATTTCTCTTCACTGCTTGGACTCTCTTGGTATGGTCGCGATTCTTTTCTGTACTCCCTCGCATACTCATCAGCCATTCCTCTAATAGTGATGACAGTGCATGGGGGGTTTTCATCATCGCTGACAAAGTCATGTTCTGCCGCCTGAAACGCAACTTGATGGTACCATCCGAAAGACGGTTTGCTTGAACTGAGCCAGGATTCCATTCCTCGACCCTGATAGCCACTTGCCTTTCAGTTTCCAATACATTGTCTTCACTTGCTTTCAATCGAAGGATTACAACCATGTTTGAATATTTTAGAAGGACTTCATGAACTCCATCAACTGAAGACCAATGGGTGATTTCCATGGGTGCTTGACCCCATGTCCGCATCGACCAATCATCGACAGCGTCCTCATCGAAATCATCAGCCATTGAATGATGCATGAATCCTTGTCATTTCAAGCCATCCACTCACTCTTCACTTTGATTAGGGATTGAAAACCTCAAGAAGGAGGGGTATGGCCCTTCCATACAGGGGGGTTGCGCGCGTCACTTTTTTCAGAACACGGACTCCTCAATGAGCAACTCAATACTGCGTTAGCAAATCTTGGTTGGGCACCTACTCCAATTCAAAAACTGGCGATTGACCCCTTGGGTAGAGGGTTGGATCGACTAATCATCGCCCCAACAGGTTCCGGAAAGACGATGGCTGCGGTACTTCCATTGCTTGAGCGTTGTAAAAATGAAGGCTGGGAAGGCTTGTCAATCATCTATATTACTCCACTAAGGGCATTGAATCGAGATGTCGATAGGCGCCTTCAAGATATTGCCACAGCCATTGGCCTACGCGTAGGACTCCGGCATGGAGATACGACCCAATATGAGCGTACGAAGCAAGTGAAAAATCCACCACATTTGCTTGTGACAACTCCTGAAACTTTCCAAGTTATGTTCACTGGCCATCGTCTATTGGCAATGCTATCAAATGTAAAAGTAGTTGTCATCGACGAAGTACATGAATTAGCCTCTTCAGAACGTGGATGGCAACTTAGCCTAGGCTTAGCGAGATTACAAGCCTTAACCGGAAATGATGTTCAAAAAGTAGGGCTCTCTGCTACAGTTGGCAATCCAAATGAAGTGGCGGCTTGGTTATCTCCACAGGCTGAAGCGATTTCAGTTGGTGGCATGAGGGCCACAGAATTAATCGTTGAAAGTGCTAATCCAGATGTGTCAGATGAAGCCTCAGGTCTAGACCTTGGTTTATCCGCTCGTGCCCATGCAGCACTGCGTTTGTTAGCAAAAAGAATCGAGCATTATTCCCCTTGTTTAGTATTTGTAAATTCTCGAAGTTCAGCAGAAACTGTCGCTCAAAGGCTCGAAGCCATTGCTACTCACCTTCGAGTTGGAGTCCATCACGGCAGCCTTGCAAGTGAAACAAGACTACAAATGGAAGATGAACTAAGGGCAGGCGCCTTACATGCACTGGTTTGTACTAGCAGTTTGGAACTGGGCATTGATGTGGGAAGCATCGCTCATGTCATCCAAATTCGCTCTCCTCGTTCGGTCGATAGGATGCTGCAAAGAGTTGGAAGGGCCGAACATCACCTCGATGGAATTGGGCGCGGACGTTTGATTTCTTGGGAAGCCGATGATATTGCTGAATCAGCAGTCATTGCCCGACGTGCTTTGGAGGGAGCCCTTGAGCCTGTTTCTTGGAGAGATAGGCCCTTGTCAGTAGTTGCAAATCAACTCGTTCAAATGGCAAAGTGCCATGGGGCCGTGAGCATTGATGAAGCTACAATGATAATCTCCAAAGCCCCTCAATTTACCAATTGGAAAAGGGAAGATACAATAGAAATTATCCGAGTGCTTGAAGACGGTTGGCTACTGCGCTTTGTTGAAGAAGGTGAGAAGGCGCCTTGGTGGACTTGGCATCGTAGCATTTGGAGTATTGCTTATCTTCAAAGTAATGGAGAAATCCCAGAGGAAATGCCTCAGACTGAAAGTGCTGAAGTTCCAGAAGGATTTGAAGAATTAGAATTGAAAATCCCTGAACACTTCAAAAATGGCTGGTTTTCCCCTGCTGGAAGAACAAGGACTTATGCAATGAATCACTTTTCTATGATTCCAGACAGCCAGTCATATCGAGTTAGGGATGCCGTTACTCGGCGTAGCCTCGGTTCTGTAGACGAGGCATTTGTTCTATCTCTTGATTCAGGTGGAGATGACGAAGATGGTCAACGTCGTCGCTTCGTCATGGCTGGAAGGACTTGGCAAGTTATCGATGCCGACCCAGAAAAGGAGGAATTGTTGGTTGCTCCTGTTAGTGATCAAGGCACTGCCCCAATTTGGGCTGGGGAATTGCCTCCAACACCTGAGAAGGTCGCTCGTGAGATTGGTCGTTTGCGGCATTTATTGGCGGTCGATGTGGGGGCCCAGATGTTAGAGGAGGAGGAGGCTGACCAATTTGGTTTACTTTGTATGGATGAAATCAATGCAGGTGATTATCCACTCGATGAAGAAGCGCGAGGTTTGTTATTCGAAGAAGTTCTAAACCACCTTGATACAACTGGAATACTACCTACTGACCGTTGTATCACCATCGAAAACAGAGATGAAGCAATCGTAGTCAATTCCTGCCAAGGTAGTAGAATAAACGAAGCCTTAGCGCACCTTCTACAAGCCATGGCCTCAACACGTTCAGGGAAAATGGGGCGGATTCTAGTTGAGCCTACTCGGTTCTCATTACAGATGGGAGGTATCAGCCCAGAGGATGTGAAAAAATGGCTGATGGAAACTCCACCCGATGCTGTTGCTGGAATATTATCGGTAACCTTACCAAATTCTAGACAAGTGAGATGGCGTTTCGCGGAAGTAGCAAAGGTGTTTGGGGTTCTACGCAAAGGTGTTGACCCAAGACGAATTAATCTCCACGGCCTACTAAAAAAATATCGTGGTACTGTAGTAATGCAAGAGGTGCTCTCTCGTCTTTTCCACGAAAGAATGGATGTTGACGGCACAGGCGACGTATTGCGAGGAATTCAAAGTGGAATAATTAAAGTTGAAATCACTGCTGCAGGGCCTTTGGGCTTATCGCCACGTGGAGAAAAGGATTTACTGATGCCAAACTGGTCAAATGCACAAGTTAGGGATAGGTTGAGATCTCGTTTGATGAATGAGCGTGCGGTCTTGTGTTGTTTAAAATGTGGAGGAACCAAGACCTTTCGTGTTGCGAAATTCGCTGAATTGGAAGTTGTCTGCAGATTCTGTAAGGGCAGAATGATGGCTTGCTCTCGTGAAGGTTTGAGGGAAATGCTAGAAAAATGGGTAGCCTCAAAAGAAAAGTCCGATAAAAACAGAATGAATCGTTGTGCTGAAGCCATCAAAAGAAGAGGACTTGATGCTGTTCTTTGTTTGATGGGGAGAGGAATTGGTGAAACTACAACTACTCGGCTATTACGGAGTGTGCCACCAGGTAATCTGGATGCCTTATTAGAAGCCATTCATAATGCTGAAATTCTCTATGCAAGAACGCGGCGATTTTGGTAATTTTTCCTATTGGTAAAATTAAAAATCTAATTGGACTATAGATTCTGTCCACGCGGGTCTTTAGGACCATCGGTGCTTTGAATTTCAACCCCATGTCTCTGAAGGTATTCTATGCCGTTGGCTCCACCGAATCCCCCATCAACAACAATCACTTTAGAAATTCCCGCATGATGAATTATCTTAGCGCACATCATGCATGGTTCACCAGTGACGATTAACCAGGCTTTGTTGGTTGAAACCCCATTAGCCGCAGAGTTGCAAATTAAATTCATCTCAGCATGATGACAACCAATTTCCACTCTTGTTCCAGATTTAACATTCATCGTATCTCTCAGGCATTCATCTCCACCACAGAGATCGCCTCCACCTCGTGGGCCACCATTGTAGCCATCCATCAGTACAACATTCCTTTCTGGATCTACAAGTAATGCTCCAAATTTGGCACGAGGGCAATTACTAGCCTTTGCAAGAGCGAGACATTGCTCGATACGAATTGCCAGATGTTTGTCTTTCATGTCGCCACCAACTACCTGCTGTGCCCTATCTTATGTGAACCTGACTTAGAGCAAGGACAAGTCCTCATCACTATCTTTTCCAAGTATTTCCAATAAATTCCCCTGTAGATATAATGAACCACAAGAAACGATAAAATTACCTTTTATTTGATTGAGTGCGCTTCTTGGAGTGGAGATGCTTCTTCCAAATGGCATCAATGAGGCTTTGATTGCTGGATAGCGGCCACCTTGGGGTTCTGTGCAGACAACATCAATTGGTGGGTATTTTGCCATTATTTCCACTAATGGCTGGATGAACTCTTCTAAGTCGTGTTGTGGAGAGCACCCAAAAATCAAACTCCATGGTTTATTTTGAATCAACTTTTCAAGGACTTCTACAAAACGAATCATGCCGCTTGGGTTATGAGCGGCATCCAATAAAAATTCAATATCATCTATCTGAAAATTCTGCATCCGTCCCGGCCAATTCAGTTTTCCAAGAGATTCTTCTACTGCCGAGGCCGCATCATCAAATCCGCATTCGAGTAGAACCGCCTTTGCTAATATTGCTGCTTCATTTGTGAAATCTACGTTTGGAACCAAAACCCATTGAACTTGGTGGTATTTCTCCACCTCATCAACCAATAATGGGTCGTGCTTCATCAGCAAAGGAATTGATTGTGAGGCAATTGCTGCTTTTTCTAAAGCGATTTCTTGAATTGTTCCTCCAAGTATTTCTCTGTGTTCCAATGATATTGAAGTTACTAGACAAGACATCGCATCACAAGTTCTAGTCGCATCAAGGCGCCCACCAAGGCCAACTTCCACCACCATGATGTCTATATCCATTCTTTCAAAAACGATACAAGCGGCCAACCATGTTGCTTCAAAGAAAGTCATCCCTTCATCAATTTCCATTAACCGAAGTAATGCATCATCGAATACAGAGGCCGAAACCGGAACTCCATTTATTCGGATTCTTTCCTCTATTCTAGAAACATGAGGGGAAGTGAAGGTTCCAACTTTTTGATCCGATAAAATCAATGCAGCACTTAAAATTGCACAAGTTGTTCCTTTACCATTACTACCAGCAACATGTATTGCTTTGGAGATTTTTTGGGGATTTCCAAGTATTTCCAAAGCCCTATATGTCATCCCTAATCCAAGTGACATTCCTCGAGTCCTAAGGCTCTCTAACCATTCTCGAGGCATGATAATGATAATTGCAGTAGGTATCTCCACTTCAGCCCTCGCCCAGCCTCGTCAAGCAAAGCCATGAAAGGGAATCAGTTGCTCGCCATGGCCATGAGCACTGATGCTACCGCATCTAATGACAATCCGGCCCAACGGAAGTCAGAATTGCAATATGTCATTGAGGCAATGAAGGAACAATGGGTTTCCATGGTTGGAATGATGGCTATGTTTGTAGTCACCATTGGGCTTGGAATGCTTCTACAACCATTTTACAATCAAACAGATGAATTACGGGCCTTTGGTACAGAAGGAGCAAGTCAGGGCCGTTGGATTATCATGGAATTAGCGATGATTTTCGTGTTCACTGCAGTCATTATTTGGTTAGCAAAGAAGAAGAAGGAATGGGTAATAAAATTGGGTATCTTGGCAATTCTATGGTTAGCACTAGTCTATGCAACTGTTCCACTAGCACATCTTTTTCTCGCTCCTGATATGGGCCCAGAGCCCTTCGTTGATGAACGAAGCGACAGTGAAGAAGCAGTTGAAGAAGGGGTCTTTGTTATGCACCACGGTGCTGAAGGCTATATGATGTATAATGTCATTCCAACCCTGAATGAAAGTGGAGAGCAAATTGTTGATGATAAGAATAACAGTTTATCATCTCATATTTTGAGTATGGAAAATGGCAATTCTAGTTGGACTTGGCATACAGATAGTACCATCAGCCAATACAACCTACGAGTTACTCCTCAAGCTGAAAATTTCATAATATCGGGAGGTGAGGACCTCTGGATTCTAGACTTAAATGGAAATGAACTGAGTAATGATACCTGCTTACGAGCAACCTACCCTACTGCCTGTTCTGTCAGTTTTACCCATAACTACAATGATTTGAATTATACCTATACTATCACAGATGAACCTCGCATTGTCAGATTTAATCCCTTTGGATATGGTAACCAAACTAATCCCATCAAAGATGGTCAATGGTCCGTTTCAGAAGAGTTGAGCATGAGAGATACCCCTTTCTTAGCCCATAAATTAGATGATGATAGATTCATGATAGTTACGACAAACTATGCGGTATTGTTCAACATTCCTGAAACTACCTCCCCCCCAATTCCAGGCAGAGACACACCTACGGACTTTGTTGAAGAAATATGGAATTACAGCACTCCAGAAGGAGTCAATATCAGCGCTGCTGAATGGGGAGTTTCACCATGGTCTGAGTCCACTCTTGAAGAGCATAATGGTAGAGAAATGATGCTAATCATCGGCACCGATGCAGGGGATGTAATGTCTTGGAATTTCAACCTTGATAATAATGAGGTAGAAGAAGAAAATAGGATGGATTTGGCCGATAATGATGCAGTAGAAGGTAGTATTCATGCTATCAGATTGGGAGATTATGGTGATGGAGGAGTAAATGAAATTTTTATCGCAAGTGGCGACACCTTACACATGTTCTTCGGCACAGGCCTTGTTGATTACATGCATATCGACCTTGAAAACCCACCCGAAGCGATTCATATAATCGCTAAAGGTGATGGTGCCGTAGTTTCATGGCTCGGTGAAGAATCTTGGGCTGGAGGTATGCTCGATGGTAGCATGTTAAAGCAACAAGGAATGCGTTTGGACAACCTTTCTTCGATGGTAGGGCTAATTACTGCAACTCTTCTCATGGCTTGGCTGATATGGAAACCTGAATGGTATGTGGTTAATACCACTGGAATCTTAGTGGGCTCAGGTGTTGTTGTCATGTTAGGAATTGCTTTTGTGCCTTGGTTAGTTATCTTCTTCATGATACTGGCTGCAATTTATGACCATTGGGCGGTTCACAAATCCAAACACATGCTGGACCTTGCAGATACTATGATTGGTCTAAAATTACCGATATTACTGATTGCTCCTCAAGAAAAGGGATTCTCGATGCTTGATGAGAAAGAGGAAACTCTTGCTTCAACTCCTGATAAGGTCGATGAAGAAACAGAGGAGATTGAATACACTGAAAAGGATGATGCTATCGGTGAGGCAGCAGCAAAGAAGGAAGGTTTCAAGGCAAAGTCAATCGCTGCTAATGAAGCAAAAAAGTCTGGCAAGAAACCAGCCAAAAAGGGTAATTCAGAAGCGATGTTCATGGGCTTGGGAGATATAATCTTCCCAGGGATGTTGGTCATCTCAGCAATGACCTATCTAGCACCAATCGGTGGTGAAACTGCTGCACTTCTGGTAGCAATCGGTGTAATAATTGGTGGATTATGTGGGTACCTCTTCTTGATGACCAGAGTTGCACTGGGTATTCCTCAAGCCGGATTACCATTACTAAATGGTGGAAGTATCGTCGGTTTCTTCGTTTCAGGATTGATATTCATTGGTTGGAAGGCCTTTGAGTTCAATGTCACTTTATGAGGTGGATTAAATGCTCGACATGAAATTGTTCAAAGAACAAGTGGAGTTAATCCGAGCCGACCATGAAAAGAGGGGCATTTCTTGCAAGCCAATCGATGCGGTGCTTGAACTAGAATCACAATTGGTCAATGCAAGACACCAAATGGAGATGGCTCGCAAAGAGAGAAATACAGCAGCCAGAGCAATTGGTGCGGCTAAGAAAAGCGGCGATGCCGTAGAAATAGAAAGGGTGATGGCGGAAGTCAAAGACCTCGGGAGGCGCATTGATGAACTCGACGAGGCTGCAAATTCCCTTATCGAGCAGAGAGATAATATTCGAATGAGCATCCCAAATATCCTCCACAAAGAAGTTCCTGTCGGAGCCGACGAAGGAGGAAATACTCAACATTCCCTACACGGAGATAAGCCCGAATTTGATTTCGATGTCCGCACCCATAACGAACTTATTGAAATTAATAAATGGGTGGAATTAGAACGTGCAGCGAAGATAGCAGGTAGCCGCTTCTTCTTCCTAAAAGGCGATTTAGCAAGGATGGAGTTGGCCCTACAATCATATGCTGTTGACTTCATATGCAAGCGCGGATATACTTTCATCCAACCTCCCGTAATGATGAATCGTCAAGCCTACGAAGGAGTTACCGACCTTTCGGATTTTGAGACTGTTATGTACGGAGTTGAACCAGATAAGTTGTACATGGTTGCTACCAGCGAGCATCCATTAACAGCCATGTATATGGATGAGGTCATCGATACTGCCTTGCTGCCGATCAAGATGGTTGGAGTCTCTGCCTGCTTCCGCCGTGAAGTCGGTGCCCATGGTTTGTCGGACCGTGGTATTTGGAGAGTCCATCAATTTACTAAAATTGAGCAAATTATCATTTCAGACCCTGAGGATTCATGGCAACATCATGAAGATTTACTTCAGAATTGCATAGACCTTTGGGATAGCCTCGGCCTACATTATGAGGTTGTCAATATCTGCACTGGGGACATGGGTACAGTTGCTGCAAGGAAATATGACCTTGAGGCTTGGCTACCGGGTGCTAATGCATACAAAGAAATTGTCTCATGTTCAAATTGCACTGACTATCAGGCAAACCGGTTGAAAATTCGCTTCCGCAAAAAGGATAATTCCCATGCTTCAGTTCACACCCTTAATTCGACTGCAGTTGCAACTTCACGGGCTCTCGTTGCGATAATGGAACAAAATCAACTTGAAGATGGTAGAGTCAAGGTGCCTGAAGTTTTGGTTCCATACATGGGCAAAGATATTCTTGAGCCTTGCTCATTCTGATTCGCCTCAGAGAGTTTGTGCCCCTTCTTTGATGGCTTCGACAACACCTGGGTCCGCCAAAGTGGAAATATCTCCAAGCGCATCAGGCTCACCTTCTGCAACCTTACGTAAAATACGGCGCATTACCTTACCACTGCGAGTCTTTGGCAATCCTGGAACATGTTGGAAGAGGTCGATTTTTGCATGCGCACCGATTTGCTTTCGACAAAGAAGATTCAACTCGACTGCGAAGTTATCATTCCATTCAGCACCGGATTGTAAAACGATGTAAGAATAAACTCCTGAGCCCTTGATTGGATGTGGGAATCCTACCACTCCAGCCTCTGCAACCGCATCATGGCTAACCAATACTGCCTCGAATTCTGCTGTACCCATACGGTGTCCTGAGACATTAATAACATCATCAACTCGACCTGTAATCCAGTAATATCCACGCTCATCACGCTTACAACCGTCACCAGTGAAGTAGAGACCAGGAAACATTCCAAAGTAAGTTTCGACAAAGCGGGGGTGATCACCCCAAACTGTACGAGCCTGTCCTGGCCAAGGATGTTTGATGCAAAGCAATCCTTCGCTTGGCCCTGTCAACTCATTACCATCAGAATCATTGAGCAGTGGCACAATTCCGGGCATCGGCAAGGTTGCAGAACCACCTGTAGTTGGAGTTACAGAAGCGATTGGAGTTATGCAAATTCCTCCTGTTTCAGTTTGCCACCAAGTATCGACGATATTGCAACGACCTTCGCCGACCACATCATAATACCAATTCCAAGCATCAGGATTGATGGGTTCACCAACTGTGCCGAGTACCCTTAGACTCGAACGGTCATGTTGTTTTACGAAATCATCGCCTTGAGCAGCCAAGGCTCGAATAGCAGTTGGTGCGGTGTAGAAAATGGTGATTCCATGTCTTGCAACCATATCCCAATAGCGTCCAGCATCAGGATAAGTTGGAATTGATTCAAACATTAGTGAAGTTGCACCATTAGCGAGTGGCCCATAAACGATGTAAGAATGGCCAGTTATCCATCCAACGTCGGCCACACATGCATAAACGTCATCTTCTCTCAAATCGAAAACGGTTTGATGAGTGTAGGAAGTATAGGTTATGTAGCCCCCACAAGTATGTACCAATCCTTTTGGTTTACCTGTTGAACCGGATGTATAGAGGATGAATAATGGGTCTTCAGCATCACAAATAGTTGCAGGACAGTCCGCTGATTGCTCACCGACGAATTCCTGCCACCACACATCTCTGGAATCATCCCAATCTACATCTCCTCCTGTACGTCGATAAACCAACACCTTCTCAACAGGATGCTCGCCTTCAAGCGCCTCATCACAAACTTGCTTCAATGGGATTTTTCTGCTACCTCTCAAACCCTCGTCTTGGGTGATGATGACCTTAGAATGACAATCCAAGACTCTATCACGAAGTGATTCTGCTGAAAAGCCTCCGAATACCACCGAGTGAACTGCACCTATGCGGGCACATGCTAGCATGGCGATGGCTGCTTCTGGAACCATTCCCATGTAGATAATTACACGGTCTCCTTTTTCGACGTTCAATGCCTTCAGTGCATTTGCTGCCTTGCAAACTTCATCATGAAGTTCAGAATAAGTGATCTCTCGACAATCATCTGGCTCATCACCTTCCCAAATAATGGCTGTTTTATCGCCTCGATTCTCCAAATTACTATCTAAACAGGATTCTGTTACGTTTAATTTTCCATCTGAAAACCATTTCAATGGTGCTTCTGGAACTTCAAGAAATGAACCCTCTATGCCAATTGTTGGTGGACTTTGCCAAGTAATCCGTTGACGTGTTTCATTCAGCCAAAAAGTATCGAGATTTGCTAATGCTGTATCGTACATGTCTTGATACTCATCCATGTCAGTGATTGGATTTGGACTATTTTCGCTGACTCTCTGCGGCACTTCACGTAGTGGCTCCATGCCACCTTCACGTCTTTGTGCTGATGATGAACATTACTCCGTTGCATCTAACTCGATGAGCACAAAGCCTTGTTCTACTTTTTGACCTTCAGAACAGTGTACTACAGAGATGGTTCCTGATTTTGATGCGACTATTTTATGTTCCATTTTCATCGCTTCCATAGTCAATAGATGTTGCTCTGCTTGCACTCGGTCACCCTTGATTACGAGGACTTCAAGCACGGTTCCTGGCATCGGTGCGGTCATTCCACCTTCTACTTCATTTGCTGAACTTGAACCTGGTTCGATATACTTCAAACGATAAGTCCTTGCAGAAAGATGGACCCACCAATCATCTGCTACTTTGGCTATTGTAGCCTTTCGTCCATCACTGAGGATGACATCTCCTTTTCTCAAGGTTGCCGAAACTGTCGATTCAATGGACTGTTCTTCTTGTTGCATAGAAACGATATTGAAAGTGCCATCCTTTTCTGAGATTGAAACTGCCCAACGCAATCCCTCGGCATCGACATAGATAGATTTCATGATATTCACCTATGGGAATCTCCTGCCGATTCTGATGAAGGGGTTCATCGGGTCATTGCGTATTTGGTCGCCAAATTGAGTATCTGTTGAGATGGATATTTTACTGTGGATGCCACTGGTTTGAGCAATTGCGGCTGTAAAAATGACCTCTAGACTAGTTTGGGTGTTACTCCAACCATTTGGCCAATT
>DUDM01000030.1 GCA_012959275.1 Candidatus Poseidoniales archaeon | reverse complement strand
ATTTACAAACGCTGGACCTTAGAAAATCCATGTGAATTAGTTACACTACAGGGTAATTTTGCTAGACTGAAAGATGGTAGCGGATTTACTCATTTACATGCTACATTTACTAACGATGATGTTGAAGTTCATGCAGGACATTTATTCGAAGCGACTGTAGAAGTTGTTGCAGAAATCCATATGCGAGTAATGAGTCAATCAATAATGACAAGATGTCCAATGGCAGATAGTGAATTCGTTGCTCTTTCTTTTGAGTGATTCCTAATCGTTGATTTACGCGGTGGTATTTTCAAATACCGCCATACAATAGGGCAACCATGCGCGCCCAAGTTATTTTTGCAAGTCTTCTAATGTTAATCGTCCCCTTAGCGGGTTGTATTACAGATTCTGCGGTTGAACAAACCACTGACGATACGGTTGAACAAACTACCATATACACCATTAGCGCCACCGACTCTTTGGGCGACGGCGGACACGTGATTACTGTAACACACAGTGATGGAAGTTCACTGTGCTCGATTGGCACATACTCAACGTATTGGGGCGATTCATGGCCGGATGCCAGTTGCACATTTGCTCTATCATCTGGAACCGCGACCGTTTCTTACGAGTCCGGAGAGACCGACTACTTTCAGTTGACTGTGACTCTAACTACTCCAAGTGGCACGACCTCGGACATTTCACCAACCGCGTCATTTGGCCCAGAGATACTAGCATTCCTGCCTCTAACCGAAGTATGGGGGTGCTTGGATGCAAGTTCCCTAAATTATGATGTAAACGCAACTAAATCGTCAGACCTCTGTTTATCAGAGGAACAATTGTTGTTGGCCGAAGAGGTATTCTGGAGTTCTTGGGATGCAGATGCAATCAATAATGCGACCGGTCCGATTGGATATCGGTTGATGATTGGCGAAACATCCGCCGACGATAACGAATCCGCGTGCCTTGAAATCCAAGAAGTATTTTCTCCAGATTATTATGACCAGAAGATTGTTGGGGCTTTTGAAAGCGACAATATCTCTGCCGGTACTTGCGAAGAACGCGCTGAACAAATATACGATGGACAAAATGACACCGCAGAAGGAAGGGGTGGCACAGTCAAATTCTTCAACGATGTCAAAGGATTCGGTTTCAAAAATAGTCAAACCGTGTTTGACAACGTCGTTCAAGTCGAGAAATTCAGTGATGGAGAATGGGACAATTACTCGATGGACACAGCTTCAACCTATGACGAGTTTAGAAACCGGTTAGAACATGGTCCTGGAATTAGGTCATCGGATGACTGCTGTGCTGAGGCTGCGGACGGCCTTGAGCAAGAGGTCGCTGGAGGCCGCGAAGATGGAGGACCAGGTAACAATGATTGCAATGATCGCAGAGATTGCGTCAATCCTGGCTTCCCCTCAGTTGTTGACAGTGAATACACGCATACTGTAATCGATGAAGTTGAACTTCGCGGAAGTGGCCATGCACAAACCATCTACTATTTTGCTAAAGATGCGAGTACAGGTACCGAGATTGAAGTGATGGGTGAGATGACAGAAGATGGATTCAAAATCACCGAGTATTACAACGAAATCGCAAACACAAACATCTCAATCATTGGTAGTTACATGACACCTACAGACCTCGCTGTTGGTGACAATAACACAGTCACTCGAGACGGAAACGGTTGCTGGCAGATAGGTTACTGTAGAGTTTCAGCGCGAATTATTCTGCTCGAAGCAGATGGTGATGAATTGCGCTTTGAAGAATATGATTATGATGAGCCAGTTAATTATAGAAGTGAGAATCAAAGCCAGGATGGAGTCATCTATGAGTTGCGCGCAATCCCATTTTATTTCGAATGGATTCCTGATGAAGATACGAATGAAACAGAAAATAAGTCTGCAACCGAAGAGGGTAAAAAAGGCTTGAATGCTGTCAATGTCAAAGTGGTCATCGCTGGCCCGAGTGGTCCATATGGTATGGAGGGAGATTTGAGCGATTACCGTTTAGTCACTTCAAATTGCACTCTTGACAATAAAACGACCGGGATAGATGCAACGACTGAGGCTGATGACGAGACTACAAGCGCTAGAAGTGAGGGCACAAACGGGTCTGACGTGGACTTTGACGATGTTGTATATGGAAGCGCCGGAAATTCCTGCACAGATATCGACGCATATGATTTATCAGATATTGACGGGTTGTTAGAACATGGAATTGTTTTTGTTGATGCTGACTCAAGTGGTACGTTGTCTGAAGGAGATCGCTTTGAATTCAGTGATAATTTCACCTGTGATGACTGCGTTGAAGCAAATATGCTGCGTCTATATTCAATCAGTGCAGATGGATTCAGTGATGGAAATATAAATCCATCTAGTAAAATGTCATTGGTGCATGAAGGGGCAATGAATGCTATTCGCAACATCCGTGCAGTTGGCCTAGATCCCCAGATGGTCGATATTCGATTGGAGACATTTAGAAAAGGGTAATTTATTACATCAAAAGGAGTAATGTCGAAACATTCCCGATGAGTGAGCAATAGAACTCGCCAATACCGCACCCAAAGATAAGGCCGCTAGGCATAGTTTTGCAATCAAAAGCGAGTGTTCAAGAAGGCTCGCCATCCTGTCTGTAATATGGCGGAGGTCGGCCCAAATCCACAGGATGAAGCGGCGCGTATCGCGTGGTTATCACAGCGGATAGCCTTCCATTCAGATCTCTATTATAATCAAGCCCAAACGCAGATATCCGATGCAGAATTTGATAGGTTATGGGATGAACTAAAAGCCCTTGAACCCAATCATCCCCAACTAAATATCGTTGGCTCAGATGTAGACCCAGGCACTGTAAAAGTAGAACATATGTTCTCCATGAGTAGTCTTGACAAGGCTACCAGCGATGAAGAAATCAACCATTTCGTTAACGAAACTGCTCTTGGTGCCAGCAGGTTTCTTTCACAGCCCAAATTAGATGGTTCAGCCCTTTCTCTTCAATATCGCAAAGGGCGATTGGTACGAGCAGCAACCCGCGGTAGTGGTGAGCGAGGAGAAGATGTAACTCGTAATGCTCGAAGAGTGGAAAATGTGCCAGAATCACTTGGCGTAGAAATCGATGTTCATGTTCGCGGCGAAGTGGTAATGCGCAAAACAATGTTTGAAGAAAAATATCGTGAAATTTCACCAAATCCTCGCAACTTAGCAGCTGGAGCATTGCGGCAAAAGAAAGCAGAAGGAAAGGCAAAGGCTGAGGATTTGGTCTTCCAAGCATATGATGCAAAGTTTCCAGATGCGGACAATCGCCACCAAGATAGTATTTCACCACCCGATTTCGAGCAAGATTCGGACGTATTGGTATGGTTGAGTAAAACTGCAGGAATCGAACCAGCCCCATGGCAAGTTCACGATTTTGATGGTGCGGCTCAAGCGATTCAATCAATGTGTGGAGAGACTCAAAAATGGGCCCAGCAACGCGATGATTATCAGTTTGAAATTGATGGAGTAGTATTCAAAGTTGATACTTTAGAGAGAAGAGAATTACTCGGCAAGACCGCCCATCACCCGCGATGGGCATTGGCTTGGAAGTTCCCTCCTGAAGAAGCAGTTTCAGTATTACTCGGAGTAACGTGGCAAACCGGCAGAACTGGCGCGGTAACACCAGTCGCCAAAATCGCTCCACAAATGGTTGGAGGGGTAACTGTTGAAAACACAACATTGCACAATGTTGGCGAGGTGCAAAGGCTTGGGGTAAAAATTGGTGATAAAGTTCTAATCGTTCGTCGTGGCGATGTTATTCCTAAAATTGAGAGTAGTTTAGGGCCAGCATCAGCAACAGATATGCAAAATAGATTTCATGCAGATGGTACAGCCTTTGAATTGGAATTACCACAAAGTAGCGAAATAGATATTCCAAC
>DUDM01000029.1 GCA_012959275.1 Candidatus Poseidoniales archaeon | reverse complement strand
AGTAGATGATAGTCTTGGAAAATCCAGCCTACACCCTTTCTTCTCAAGTCAACTAATTTTGCAGGTACATCTTTGCCGTACTCAAATTCTTCAAGTTTGATTTTTCCTTTATCCCCTTCAAGTAATCCCCCGATAATATTGAGGAGGGTTGATTTTCCACAACCAGATGGCCCCATTAGAGCAACTAATTCTCCTTGACTAACTTCCATTTCAATACCTTTGAGTACTTCCAAGCGGTTTGAGCCGCTGCCAAATCCTCTTTCCAGTCCATTGATTTTTAGCAAGTTGTATCACCTTAGGTACTGATATTCAATTCGCCGGCTTACCTCAATTATTTCAAGTCATGCTCGACAAGAGCGCCCCCGTTTGTTTGATGAATAGATGACGCCTCGGAGTAATCATGCAAGCCATCCAAAGCGTAGCAGTTATCGGCGCTGGAAACATGGGCTCAGGAATTGCCCAAAAAACTGCACAAGAAGAGTTCGATGTTCAGATGGTAGACCGCGAGGCGCAATGGGTTGAGCGCGGCGAGAAAATAATCAGTGATTTCCTCTCTGAAGCAGTAGAAAGAAGGATATTCTCTCCTCAGCAAGTTGAGGACATTCAAGCAAGGATAACTGGAGTGGTTGGTACTGAAAATGTAGCAGCAAATACCGACTTAGTTATCGAAGCAGTATTCGAAGACTTCGACATTAAAACTGCAGTCTTCAAGACTCTTAATGAGGTCTGTGGAGAGGACACTATTCTTGCCTCAAACACCTCTTCCCTGAACGTTAATTCCTTAGCCGAGGCAAGCGGTAGAGCCGACAAATTCGTAGGTCTGCATTTCTTTTACCACCCAGCAAAAAACCGACTCATTGAAGTCATCCCAGCTGAAGCCACCTCAGAAAAAAGTCTTGCGAAAGTAGTTCAATACTGCAAAGCAACAGGCAAAGTCGTTTTGGTCTGCAAAGATAGACCTGGTTTCGTAGTCAATCGTTTCTTCGTTCCATGGCTCAACGAAGCCTGCCTACTCCTCTCCGAGGGAATTGCAAGTGCTGCCCAAATAGATGCTGTCGCCTGCAAGGCCTTCAAAATCGGAATGGGGCCTTTTGCTCTGATGAATCTAACAGGCCCCCCCATTGCCCTACATTCCACCGATTACTTGGCTGAACAATTAAATTGCCCTCGCTGGAATGGGGCTCAAAACCTAAGAGATTTAGTCGCTGATGGTCGTATGTGGGAATTAGAAGGTGATACAGATTGTCCATCACAGGCTGCTGATATCATTTCTGAGCGCTTACTAGGGCAGGTATTTGCAGTAGCATCTCACATTGTTGATGAAGAAGTTTGTTCGATGGAAGATGTTGACCGCGGTGCAAAGGTCGGACTCCGCTGGGCTTTGGGGCCCTTTGAATTAGCCAACAGGTTAGGACTCGACAAAGCATTGAAAATGGCTGAATCTTATTCCTCACTTGCAGGTTTTAAATTACCAAATTTCTTTGCAGAGCAAGTAGCCTCAGGAGAGAACTTTAGGTTCTCGTTCGTAGATGTTAGCATCGATGCGGGTATTGCTACTGTGCAGTTGAATAGACCTGAGGCAATGAATGCTCTCAATGAAACAATGGTAGAACAATTAGGAGCAGCATTAGATGAATTAAATTCAAATGACAATATTTCAACAATCGTCCTTGATGGTGCGGGCAAGGCCTTCGTAGCAGGTGCTGATGTCAAGTTCTTCGTTGACAAAATACGTGCCGATTCATTTTCAGACATCTATGATTTCACCGCCTTTGGACACCAAGTTCTCAATAAATTGGAATCGAGCAGCAAAACCACAATCGCCTTGACTACTGGACTTGCCCTTGGAGGTGGATTAGAATTAGCACTTGCTTGTGATCACAGAATTGGTACCAAGAAAACTCAATTCCGTTTCCCTGAAACGAGTATCGGAATATTCCCTGGTCTTGGCGGAAGCCAGCGGCCTGCCCGAATATGTGGGGTGCCGGCCGCTCGCTGGGCTGTGATGGCTGGAAACTTCATGGATGCAAGAACTGCGAGTGATTTGGGATTGTTAACCCATTTAGTTGAAACTAGCGAAGTGGATGCGCTAATCCCAACTCTATCAAAGTTAGAAAATAAGTATCCTGGTATGCCAGCAAACCCAGATAGCGCTGTTGCTTCATTCGCAAATTCATTCTATGCTGATGAAAATCTTGAATCACTGCTCAATGGAGTTTGCCCAGATGGCTTTGATTCAGAGGACAGAGATGTTAGCAGGCAATTGAAATCTCTATCGCGTACCGCCCCAATCGCCTTGAGAATGGCTAGTGATTTAATCAACAAAGCAGGCTTAGAACTAGCAGATGGGCTACAAGCAGAATTAGATGGTCTAGAACGGATTTTTGGAACTGCTGATGCTCTTGAAGGGTTGAGCGCTTTGATTGAAAATCGCCGCCCTACCTATACAAATCAATGATTGGAGCGAAGCACTCATCTAGTGCAACCATTACACCAAGGATGCGCATGACAACTACATGCTGGTGATTTGATGCCTAAACCCCCCCTTGAAATCCCAAAGGAAAGCCTCGTCGATATTGAGACTCACATCTCAGCAACCATTGCTAATGGTGGGCATATCCGTGGCCTTTTGGCCGGATTTTCGGATAAACCTCCATGGAGTGAAGAATGGGAAGTTCAGGCAGCAGTCGAGGCATTACACGTTTTTGGTAGCCGTTGGACAACTGAAATTCTGGCTGCTTTATACATCACCGGAGGAAAGCGATTCAATCGCTTGAAAAATCTACTAACGGGTATCTCAAGTCGCACTTTATCTGATAAATTGCGATTCTTAGTCGATGAAGGATTAGTAGTTCGCGATGTCCATGATGGCCCTCCTATTATGGTTGAATACAACCTCACATCACATGGAAAAATTTGTGGAAAATTGCTTTCACCTTTGGTGGCTCATTTGAAGATTAAAAATGGCTCTATCAATGGAGTTTAGGCCTGACTCCTGAAAGGGGTAGTTTGAATTGGGATGGGTACTCAGTCCTTTGCATGGCACTACTCCAGCAATGGGTCCGTCAACGGCCGTGGTTGGTGATTGGACTGACTGGCTTGGTGGGTGGTGCTGTTGGCTTGGCAAATGCTGCTATGCCTTGGGCGTGGGGTAGTCGTGGAGTTATTTCGTCTCAAGTATTAGCCTATGAACACCCGATGCGCCGACGTATTATTTTGACTCTTGATGAGCACCCTGGACTTTGTTATCGTGAGTTGCAAAAGTCCCTAAATGCGGCAAATGGAACACTTCGTCATCATATCGATGTTCTACAGTCTCAAATGACGATTACAGCAGTATCGGTTAATGGCCGCACTTGCTATTTTGCTGGAGGACCTGCTCAAGTCGAAATTCTAGGTGGAGTCATGGTCGATTCCGAAGAAGCGGCAAAGCGACTTCCAGTCGGACTTTCTCTAGTTCAGCGCCTCATTGTTGAGGAATTGAAAAAAGGTGAGATACCAAAATCTCAAGCCGCTCTTGCTAGAAACCTTGGTAGGACTCGAGCAACCGTTCATAGCGCCATCAAAGTATTGCGAAGAAGAGGCATTCTTCGCCAAGATGAACTCAGCCTAGCACCTCACTTGGTTGAGGAAGAAAAACCGATTCGGGCTGATTTGAATTACCAGTGGGAAGATGAACGGAATCGTTGAATGTATTCACGAATCATCAAAGATTAGCCTTCTCCTGTCAACATATTCAAGGAGCATCGGCATTCACACTCGCTTCAATGTTCACGATGCGATTAGAGGAGCACCCTCTCCCTACCTCTCGAGATGATGTTGACCAACTCATCGATTGGTTGGTTGCAACCTTGGGATTAGTGCGAAGAAGGGCTGATGAGCATGTTGATGGCGATAAAATGCAGCCAGTTGTTAGGCTATTGCGGGAGCACTTATTGGCACGCCCAAAAGAGGGGATTGATGCGGCAAGTCTTGCTGATGAAATGGGATTGACTGCGGCATCCTTACACCACCACATATCTCGACTTGCAAATTGTAGAATTCTTTCGAGTATTAGTGCGGGCGATGGTTGGAGGCGACACTTTCTCCGCGCAGGATCAATGAGTGCTGCAGTTGAATTATTGGCAGTTGAGGCAACTGCAGTCATGAAATTACGGATGTCCACTTTAGAGCAGTGGTGGAAAAGACCAGAGGACCCATCTCTAGATGTGGAATTAGAATCCGCAGATAGAGAATTACCATTCAGATTATGGATATCAGAACCAAGACCCTTGCCCCCAGTGGAAGGTGTCACCGAGTTGAGCCTTTGGATGGCTGACCTAGGATTACTCGGAGATCGCCCTAAACCGCAAATGGCAGGCGATTCCCTCGCACCTCGTTTAATGCAATTATTACTTCAGCGCGGTCCACCATTATCCCTCGATGAAGCAGCCGCAGAATTGGGCGGTGCAAAGGCAAGAATCGGGCGAATTCTAGAACGCTTTCGGGCCGCTGGCTTAGTTGAAAGAGTTGCAAGAACAGATAGGCTGGCTACAAATCTATGGACTGCAATGATGACTCAGTACAAACGTCGTGGAGAAGATTGGATATTGCTCAAAGGGGGATTCAACAGAATTATCCCCGAACGGCAAATAGAGAGCCTGACAAAGGCCCTTTCTAAGGGTAAACTAACTCCTGAGATGGTTGAAAATGAATTATCCAAAGTTGCACCTGCTGAGCAAATGTTGTTACTAAATCTACTAGGGGGTAGGTTACCTCTTGGTCATAGAATGGTTGGTAAAAATGCGATTTCTAATTCTGCCAAGTTGATGTCCCGCCTAGATAGAGTTCTTCGTAGAATGAAAAGGGTTGCAGAATTATTGGATAAAGCAATGGAATAAACTGGAGGTTCTTGTATGCCCGTTCCATTGGTCTTAGCCCCAATGGCAGGAGTTACCGACTTGCCCTTTCGTCTTTTAGCGAGAGAATGTGGCGCAGACTTGACGATAACTGAATTTACTTCCAGCGCTGGATTATCAAGAGACCAAGCAAATAGTTGGATGAAATTGGAATCTGATCCACGCGAGTCGCCATTTATTCCACAGATATTTGGTGGTGATAAAGCAGAAATGGTTGCCTCTGTTGAGATGTTGCAAGAACGTGCCGATATCATCGACTTAAATTTCGGTTGTCCCGCTCCTGGGATAACAAAGAATTGTGCCGGTGCCGCCTTGATGGGGGAACCTGATCACCTTATAGAAATCGTATCGGCTTGTATCGAAGCCTCAAGTGTGCCAATAACTGCAAAACTGAGAATGGGTACAGGATATATCGAGAATAATATCGTGAAACTTGCACCGCGACTTGAAGAATTAGGTGTAATGAGACTATGTGTTCATGGAAGAACACTGAAACAACGTTACACAGGAGGGGCTGATTGGCAAACCATTGCCGATGTTGTCGAAGCAGTGGAAATTCCAGTGATCGCCAATGGGGATATCATCGATGCTGCATCTGCACAGGCATGCCTTGATGAAACTGGAGCCGCAGGCCTAATGATTGGGCGAGGAGCGATTGGACGTCCAATGGTCTTTAATGAAATAAAAACTCAACTTGGATGGAGCAATAAAGAATCTCCTTGGGGGGAGATGGATGACATATTCGCATCGAGACTATGGTGTTGGAATCGATATGTCGAATTATCTCAAGAAACAACTGGATTACAACATAAGTGGTTGAAACGGCATGCTTTGGCATTCACCAAAGGATTACCAGGGAGTAAGGCGGCCAGAACTGAAATGGCTCGTAATAATGATGCTGCTGCAATGGCTGAAGCCATCAAAAATTGGCTTTCTCAAAAGTTGTAAGAATCAGAAAGTTGATTCCCAATCTTCCAAGGGTTGCATCTCAGCCCAAGTCTCGTCATCCATAGTGCCTCTTTGCTTGAGGACTTCACGGGCGATGAGCCAGTAGATTAGTGCAAGGCTGCGGCGACCTTTGTTGTTAGCAGGTAATGCTAAGTCGACATTTCGAAGGTTGTTGTTTGCATCACAAATACCGATGATTGGAAGGCCACTGTTAACTGCCTCTGAAAGTGCTTGCTGGTCAGCGGCTGGGTCTGTTACGAACAATACTTCGGGTTCTCGGTATGATGGGAGAATTGGATTTGTTAGGCTACCTGGAATGAATCTGCCTACAGCACTGATTCCTCCAATTGCTTCTGCAAACTTGCGGGCTGGGCGCTGACCATATTGGCGGGCGCTAACGACCATCAATCTATCAGCACTATACATGTTGATGAAGGTAGCAATAGTCCGGATTCGGCCATCAGTGGTCTCTAAATCAAGAAGGTAAAGTCCATCACTGCGGACGTGTGAAATGAATTGTTTCATGTCAGCAGACTTCTGCTGGGTTCCAATATGAACCGCATACAATTCGTATGTCTCTTCAGAAACTAGTGTTGCTCCCTCAGTCATTATAATGCCTCAAGCGTCCGCCCCACTTGCCTTTCATTCATAACCGCTTCGCCCAACCCGACCATGAAAATATCCCGCGCAGTAGGCTGATTTCGATTGCCTGCGCCACTATCTAACAACAAGTTTACTCCACAAGGTTCAATGCCTACCCCCCGCCAAGTCAACATCCGGAGGGGCTTCGCCTTGACAGAATCTGAATTAGTAGATGCCAAACCAGATTCTAACGGTATCTGGCGAGACTCTGGTGGCGAAGCACTCCGAGTCTCAGCATCCGACCTTGAACGGCATGCATATTGTCCACTCTCTTGGCATTTGCAAAGGAGTGGAGTTAGTGGTGATGGAAAGGCAGTAAAGCAGGGTACATTCGCACATGCAGAGATACATGAGCAGATGGCTAGTTACGAGACGGCTAGGAAAACAGTAATCAAAGAATTGACTGTTTGGGGTTGGTGGTTTGGAATCATTGTTGCCTTAGTGATAGATGCTGCAGCATGGTATCTCATCTCAGAAAAAATGTCACCAAGAGATGTTGCTCGATACCTTGCTGCTTTGGCAGCAGTATGGGTAGCAGTGATGTTGTTTAGCACGGTATTACCATGGCGTAAATGGCTAGATTGGCCAACCGCTGAAGAAGCCGCGGTTCAAAAAGATGGAATAAATACTGAAGATGTGAAAGCGCTCTTCCAAGCTCCTGGCTTCATCGGCGGTTGGGTTGCAGGAGGTCGAGTTGAGGCAGCTTTCGGCCTAGGTGCAATCCTCCTCATTCTACATGCAGCAGCCCTTTGGTCGGTCAATGAAATGACTCATGCGGGATTCATTCTCCTTGCAATTGCGATGATTTGGACATTGATGGCATCATGGCGACTGCAAAGGGCTCTGATTGCAGATAATGACCTTGAAGCAGCACGCCATGATGCTGGGCTCGACAAAGATACAGAAGTTGCCTATAGCGATAGTTCTGGTGCCGATTTACTAGTCGATAAAAAAACCGGCCTTAGAGGCCGACCTGACCAGATAGTCATCGTCGACGGTGAATTCATCCCGATGGAACAGAAAACAGGAAAAGTCCCTACTCACCCTCACCTTTCCCATAAATTACAACTTCTAGCCTACATCCATCTGGTTAATATTCAGACCGGCCATCAACCCCCCTTTGGAGTTCTTCGATATGGTAACGACATCCACAAAATAGATTGGAATGGTGACCACCAAGATTTACTAATGCAACACCTCACTGAAGTTCAACATCTAATGGCAGAAGGTGGGGCTAAGAGAAACCACGAGAGGCCAGGAAAATGCATGAATTGTTCTCGTAGGCGAGCCTGCCCCGAAGCACTGAAGTGAAACTATTCTATCACACATTCATCCTCGGTAGGATGTACAACACATTTACGGGTGACAGTCACGATAACGATGAAGTCATCCTTAACAGCAACTCCACCGATGTCAATTCCGATACCGCGGGCTTCGATTTCTAATCTCCAGTCACCCGGTTCAAATGGTCCTTCAGCAAAGTTATCTACTGGGGATCTAGATTCAGTTACATGCTGTTCCCAATAGACACTTCCATCAGGCCTGAGCAGTTTCGCATCCACATAGCGAACTGAATTTGAAATATCTCCAGTCCAACCGCTTGTTGGCATGCTTACCTGAAAGTAAATTTGCATTTCTACAGCGCTATCATCCATAGTAATGGTTCTTTGACCAGTTATTGGAGTAGTCAGTTCCGAAATTTCAAGAGAGTCGAATGTATGGCTGATATTGACCTTGTCTTCAGTCTTCTTGATGGCCGGCTCACCACGCCAAGATTCCATCATCTCACGGGCTGGTACCAATGATATGCAGCCAGCAACAGTGGTTGAGAGAAATAACAGTGAAACCACTATTACCATCAATCCGCGCTGGGCCATCAACCGTTTCGAAATGCTGATTCCGTATCAAGGCCGCGCTGTGGCGATAGCCTTCTCGCAGACTTGAAGAGTAAGATGCTTCAGCCAAGGATGCCTGAATGAAGCGAAGAGGGTCAGCCGAGCCGTTTGGTGATGACGATCCCTGTGAGTGCTGACGGGCACCCCCGCCTAAACAGGTGGAATTACATCTCAGAAAAATCACAGTTAGGATTCTGTCGTCCACAGGCCAATTAGGAGAACTTTGCTCCACAGGTAGCACACTCATCAGCATCGATTGGCAAATCCGCACCACAAGCCCCACATTCTCCGACTTCGGAGGCTTCTGTGACATCTTCTGCATCTTCTGCTTCCTTCTTCTTTCGCCTAATCGCCTTCTTCCGCTTTTCTACAGCAGGTTCTAACTCATCATCTTCAAAGGAGAAATCCATCGCTTCTTCGGGCAATTCATTACCTGCGAGACGATGATCTTGGATGCCCATTCCAACTAACACTTCTTGACCTGGCAAAACACCATCTTCGCCTGTCAATTTGAAAATCTCACCCCTTATTGAGGCGTCGCTTGCATCTAGGTCTCCACCATCATCACCTGCATCGACCATGTGTCGGCGACCTTTCTTATCTGATAGGAAAGCGTCAATATCATGGTCTGACATTGCCTCTTCAGGTGTTATGATATTAGGAATTGCGACTACTGGGCCTGCAGTCTCATCGTCTGCTCCTTCGGCCTCTTCAAGCAGTGTCAATTCAGCAGCTTGGCGTTCAATGACTTCTTCCATTTGGGCCTCGGCAGCCTCTAGTTCCTCATCCCACTCACTTTCAAGACCGCCTTCTTCAAAGCCGAATTCCTTTGCAGTTTCATCAAAGTTTTCTGCTCCAGTAACGATAGCATCTTCATCTTCAACGACTTCTTTCGCATCTGTATCAGGTAGGGCAACAGTTTGCTTTTTTTGCTCCCTCTCCTTGAATTGGGAACGCAAGTCATGAACTGCTCCACAATATGGGCAATTTTCCAAAAGGCTTGGCATACTTTCCCCACATGTAGTACAATCATGGAAGCGCTTTCTTGCTCGCTTCAAATTAAAGTCGCAATGAGGACACTTGTCTTCATCACCTTCTAATTCCCCGTCACAGGCAGGGCAGTAATCGAAGATGTCGCGCTCGACATCTTGTTCTCGATTTCTAGTCAAGATGACAGCAGTTATGAGAACTCCAATCATGACAAAAGCCGCAAAACCGAATAACATCATTGAACCAAAGGTACTTTCAGATACTTCTTCATTGATTCCCTGTGCCAAATCAACGGCGAATGCTTTTTGGTGAGTTTTGGAGATTGTTCCATCTTCTTCGCTTCTGATATGGAGAAGGATGGTTGAACGGTCCTTGGTATCAAAGGTACACTCCACACTTACTTTTTCTCCACGTGTAGCAATGTTTACTTCAGTTGTTGATAATTTTTTGACAATTCCTTGAGTAACATCTTCACAAATTAGAGTTGACTCACCTAAGCCCGAAGATGTCAATTCAATACTATAAGTGTAGGTACCTGGATTTAATGGTGGAGATGCTGGTCCACCAGTACTGCTAACAATTGCCTCTGTTGATACTGCAAATTGTAGGTGTAAGGTGGTAGTCGCTTCCACGCTTCCTGTGGCAACACTATCAGCCAAATTTGCGTCAAATGAATTACCATCTGCTATCCAAGTTGCAGTAAAATTGGCAGTATGAGCCCCAGAAGATGAGGTCGCCAAAACACCTGACCAAAGGAACGAGCCACCTGCATCGATTTGGCCTATGACCTGGTCTGAAGACATTCCCTCCCATTCAATTCTCAAAAGTCCTGATACTGGAATATCGCCTGCATTTGAAATTGAAACTCTCCATGTAACTGGTTCTCCAGCCTCAACTTTCGTTGAGGAAGGGTTTGCAAATTGGTCTAAAACTACGTTTGGAGTTGGACGAATTTCGATAATAATGCTGGCTGCGTCATTATTTGTTGTGGCTTGGTCAAGGACCTCAAATGGGTCTATTTGCACTCTTAATAGATGTTGGCCGTCGCCAAGATTTTGGATTTGGGACCAATTTAAATTGGTGCTCCAATCAGTACTAACTTCATCAGAAGTTCCAGTCATTGAAACGATAATCGGTTGAATGACAATCGGTGAGCCAGTGTGGTCAGGGAAACTGAATCCCACGCTGACGTTGCTATCGCCGCTGAAGTGCTTGCGGAGAATTGTTCCTGATATCTCCCAATCTCCTCGAATGGAGTCGCTAGGAGTTTCCACAACTGGGTCTGAAGCATGTAGATAATCTGGTTCTGGATCAATGCTTAATGGGACTTTTACTTCTTTACCAGATTCGCTGATTTCATTGATGCTACCATTAACGTCTGGAAGGAGAATTACTTCGTATTCACCTCCCACGGGTGCAACAAGGCTGTTATTTACCCAAGTTGTTTGACCTACTGCAAGGGCTTCAATACTCAAGTATTGATCGAGTGATGGTTGACTTTCAACTCCGAGATAAAGGACGCTCTCTGCTGCATCAACTGTGCCGGTATTCTGGATATTAACGGCTACTGAAATTGTATCCCCAACTCTATTTCCTGTAGTTGGTGAAATGCTACTATCAATGATTTCTAAATTTGCCAAGCCACTTACACTGAATGACTTGTAAAATGAGGCGGTTGTATCGCCGGAGTACTCAAATTCCACCCATACTTTTCGCTCCCCTTCTTCTAATGCAAACCATGTTGCATAGACCTCTTCGCTGCTGGAGGCGGCAATATTTACCGTGCTTTCCAAAAATTTTGTTGATGAACTAATACTGTCTTTGTAAAACCGATATTGCACATCGCTGGCGGTAACCGAATTGGTGTTTTCAAGTAATAATCTAAATTCCACTGAACCCCCTCTAACTGGTTCATTTGGGACTAATCCAAGAGTGGCAGAAGAGGCTTCAACACCACCGCTTACACCGGCAGAAACTGGAATGATTGCCATCAGCGGTAATAGTAAAAACAGCATAGCGATGCTGCCTGAACAAAGTCGCGAAAGGCTTCCCATCGGTATCCACACTAATGGTATGGCACTTGAACCCTGCCGCTACAAGCCCTGTTCAAAGGTCGCAGCGAGCAATGCTGTTGTTTGGCAAGGATTCAAGGCCGAGGCGCGCCGTGTGCGTAGCGTTATCATGCATAGTCGCATCATTTCGCTGAGCCTCGCGCTACTGCTTTGTATTGGTTTCGTGCCAATGCAAGCCTATGCGGCAAGTGGGCGTGATGCAAGTGATATTGTCATCTCATTCACTAATGGTCCAGCCGAGAATGACTCTGTTACTGGAACACATACTTTGCAATTTTCGACTTCTGGAAGCGGTACTTTGGTAAACATGACTATCGAATTAAACGATGGCTCAAACTGGGTTGAATTAACAACACTAAGCGGTAGCCCGTGGGTCTATTTTTGGGATTCCACAGATGTTGATAATGGTACATACCAACTTCGGGCATGGGGAAATGATTCCTTGGCTGGAGAAGATACTTCTTACGCATATAGTGGAAATTTCACAATCACTAATCAAGTCCCAATAATCAGTGATTTCAGCCTAGCAGATATAGTGGTTGGTGATGGTTCTTCTCCAAGTAATCGCGCTTGGACCACCACTCCAACCAATGGAAGCCTGATTTTTTCTTGGGCTGGCTCAGACGATGACCTTTCATACGCATCTTTGGTTAATGTTCCGGGCCCTGGCTCTCCAGCCAATGATGGACCGGGATCATTTGATTATTCATGGAATTGGACAAATGGCAACCTCGAAGAAGGTAAATGGAGCCCTCAACTCAGCCTCTACGATTCATCAGGACTTTCTGCGAGTCGAACCATGTACATTGGAATTGACCGAAGCGGACCTAGTGTTGGAACCCCGAGTGTCTCAACCAATGGCTGGGTGAATAGCAATTCGGTGGAATTAACAGGACTTTCAAGCAGTGCAAGTGATTCAGGAGGCAGTGGTATTGACCACTATGAAACGAAGGTTGGCTCTGGCGAGTGGATAACAGCGGGAAGTTCAGGCACCGCTGGTCTGAGTTTATCCGAAGGTCAACATACTATTCATGTTAGATCTGTTGACCGAGTTGGTAATGCTGGTAGCAGCAAAAGCGTCGAAGTAGGAGTTGACCTGACGATTCCACTACTTGGTGGGTGGAATGTACCAGAATTGAATACCAGCCGCATCGGTGCAGTTTTAGTTTCATATATCGCCGCCGACCCATTATCAGGAATCTCTGAAAGTGATTGCCTAATTCAATATGGCTTCGATAGCGATGGGGTTGGTTCAACTCCTGACATTACCGGTCGCTGGTTATCGATGACTGCTGGGCTTGAAGGTACGGTTGGACTAACAGATTGGTCAACAAAGAGCCGACAGTACCTGATGCTAAGAGCAACTGTCGTCGACAATGCAAGCAACAGCATCCTAACAGAAAACGCAGGCTTCCAAGTCCTCCCTGGACTCGATATTACATGGAATTCAAGTGCTATGAATATCGACCGAATTATGGTTAGACCGGGAACTTCTGACGTTTCAACAGTTATGCTAACAAGTCAAATAATCACCAATGAAGCATATGGTGGCTCACTAACAATCCGATTGGAAGCGGCACCTGCAGACCGCACAGCCGAAGTCTCATGGACGACAGTTGAAACTCGCATCCTCTTAGCAGGAGACCTCTCTGATTCAGAAGAGGTTGTTTATTGGAATCATACAATTGAAGCAGCTGGACAATGGGACCTAAGATTGGTCATCGATCCAAACGATTTAATCGATGAAAAAGACGAAGGTGATAATGCCTATTATTTCGTGGTAACTGGTGTTAATACCAACTTCCTTGATGTTGTTTCAGGATTTATGCCAACCCTTGGTTGGCTAATGGTCGCAGGGTTTGCGGTGGCATGGTTATCCAGAAAGCGCTACTCTTCTTCCCAAGAAATTGATTCATCTTCTGCCAATGAAAGTGCAGATGCAACATCATCGCTGTCTTCTGGGTCAATTTGAGACGTTTTCAAGCGACGGGAAGCGCGTCGCGAAGATAATTCAGACAAGCCTGGAACTAGGACGGCGAAGTCTTCAGTAACCTCATCCTTTGTTTCGATATATCCAAGTGAACGAGATTCTAACTTTTGACGGCGGCTGCCTCTTTCCAATCCTTTGATGACAGAGCCATGTTCGGAACCACCTGCCAATCTCTCGACTGCATCAACGGCTAAATCTAAGCCGACTTCCTCTCCAACAATAACGATAGTAGAACCATAAATGGTGATTTCACAATTTGTCAAGCCTTCGATTAGTTTGCGGATTTTTCCTTGTGAACCAATGATCCTAGAACGTACCCTGCGTTGTTGGTTTGAACGCTTACCGACGAAATCCTTGATATCAACGAGACGGAAGAAATACTCATCTTGTAGAAGTTTAATGGCTTTGGAAGGCGCCATTCCACGTCCAATCGCCTTGATGACCTCTGGCAATTTCATAGCCTTCACAGGGTCATATGAGCCTGGTACACCCCATCGAACACTGACATCTCCACTTTCCGAATCGACGAAAAGACCGCGACAACCTGCGGCTGCTTGAAGCGCCTTTCGAGTTTCACCCTTTACTCCAATCAATACCGCAATGCGGTCTTGGGGAATACGTGGCATGCCCTGCATGGCCCGCCGACCCAAGACCCCTTCTTCAAACTGCTCACACCTCCGCCATTGGCGCAGGCTTGACATAGGGGGGTCGATTCGGCCCTCTCGATAGTTATGGGACGACGTCGTGAAGAGAAGGTCGACGAGGAGTACCTCGCCCAATTGATGAAGACCGAAAGCGGCTCTGAGAAGATTCGCGTCAAGATGCCTAATACCAAAGTCAATGAAATGTTTGCAATCGTTCAGGCTATCCTTGGTGGACGCCGAGTAACCGTACTTTGTGCCGATGGGGAAACCCGCATGGCTCGCATTCCAGGCAAGATGCGCCGGCGCCAATGGGTTAGGGATGGAGACTTGATTATCGTCTGGCCATGGGATTTCCAAGACTCAAAAGCAGATGTTAAACACCGCTACAACAAGACTCAGGCATTGTATCTCTCCCGAAAGGGAGTGCTCCCCGATGCTGTAGATGTATTCGGCTTGAATATCGAAGCAGATGATTTCGATGACGAGGATGGATTATTTTCCAATGTTCAAGATTCGGCTGCTCAGGTTGAAGAGAAAGAGGAGGCCCCAGAAGAAGAAAAATCAGAGGCCCCCAAAGAAGAAATCTCTGAAGATGAAGAAGACGAAGATGATGACGATGATGAAATCAATGACTTATTCGGTTAAGTCTACCTTTGGAATGCCTTCTTCAACCAACGACTAGACCGAGGCATCGTGGCCCGCGGTCGTCATCGCTCTACCGATTACTCACGTCGGCGCCGTGACGACGATGATGAGGAAGATCCAGATGAATTTAAGATTCTGGAAAAAGCAGACAAGCAATGGGCTTGGATGAAAGAGAGCAAATTCAAGCGAATGTTTGAGGAAATCGAAGGTGGTCTTGAAGGAGTTCTTGGAACTGGACAATTCGAATGGGTTGACCGACGGGTTTTCGACCAAGTTTTTGACCGGTTAACCTTGCTCTCCATTTACAAATTGATGAAAGCGGGTTCCATTGACACTATTGAATATCCAATTGCTCGAGGGAAAGAAGCTCACGTTTTCTATGCAAAAAGCCTGGAAGGGCCGGTTGCTGTGAAAATTTTCCACACCTCAAATGCTGTTTTCAAAAATTTAATGCAATATATCGAAGGCGACCCCCGATTTGGTGGATTAAAGCGCCGACACCGTGACTTGGTCACGATTTGGGTGCGAAAGGAACATCGGAATTTGATGCGGTTGAAGAAATGGAATCTGAATGTTCCAGAACCTTTGGCGGTTTTTAACAATGTATTGGTGATGGAATATATTGGAGTTGAAGACGGCCCAGCCCCAAAACTTCGTGATGTTGAGGTTGAAGATTACGAAGGTGTATTTGACAAATTACTCGAATTTCTCTGCATTTCATGGCATGATGCGAAATTAGTCCACGCTGATTTTTCACCCTACAATGTTCTGATGCAAGATGGCGAACCTGTGGTAATTGATGTTGGTCAAGCAGTTGCACTGGCTCATCCAAGTGCCAATGAATTCCTAGTTAGAGATGTTACACGTTTGGTAGAGTGGGGAAATAAGCAAGGTGTAGATATTACTGTGGCTGAAGCCATGTACGAAGTATTGCATTATCGTCAAGAAGAGGAGTAAAGAGAATTCAATGAGGCTCGCGGTTCAGATTGGAGCCGATGGAGCAGTATGGAGCAGTATCTTGTCGCTCACGCCTTATCATCTTCCTCTGCTTTTCTTTGTTCTCGCTCTTGCTTCTTCTTCTCTTTGCGGGCCTTGCGACGCTTCCAGCACTCTTTGCAAATAGTGCTGCTATGAGGCGTCATCCTACCGCGCATCAAGCGGCGGCGACAACCTCCTTGGCATATCGCTGGACGGCGAGTGTGACATATCATACAACCACGACCGACTATAGGTCCTCCACATCTTTGACAACTAATTTCTACTCACCTGAGAGAGAAAGAATGGCGACCTACTTGAACCCGATGTCTACTGATAGCCAATGGCGTTGGACACAGAAAATGATGGTGATGGATTATTGGAATAGAACCATCTTGCGTCGTAAGCCTTCCGTTTATTTGTATTGAACCCATCTTTGTCAAACTTGGTGCCGTTATCTGTTCTAAGATATTTGAAAACATCTATAATTTCATGTCGCCTCCTACAATCTAACTTGAATTGGATGATTATCATGTCTAGGTCTGCCTTCAATAGGCCTAGTTCACCGATACAATCAATGTATTCCGCATGATAATTTCTACTTGATTTTGACCTGGATTTAGTTTTAGCATTATATGTTGACAAATCAAACAACGAACTTGCACTATTTTTCAAAACCTTGTGTTTTGTATCTAATTTAGGGTGATTCTTCAATTTTGTGCCTACGCCAATAATTTCTTCCTTTTTTGAGAAAATGCCTGTAATTTGCCACTTTTGCCATTCACTCAAATCATGTTTTTTCAATTCAGAAGACTTCAACGAAGGTGCGGGAATTTTCAACCCTGTAAACCCGGTGATTCCATCTATTCCAATACAATTACCGGTTAATCTTCGCAGATTTTCCTTTGCAATATCTCTCTGCAATTCTATCTCTTGAATTTTTCTAGAAATAGCAATTGCTTCCTTATGCAATTTGAGATGGTTTGCTGTTGGCGTCATCGGCTTGTGAATTGAAGTCTGCTTGTCGAGTTTCCGAAGTTTTATTGCAAGTGGATTATATTTATTAGAAAAATCCGTTCCTTCCTTGATGACTTTCTTCAATACCCTAGGGGCGAAAGTGAACCATTCCTTTCGAAAGCGTCTTTCTGCAAATATCTTATGCAAATGCCCTTCCAATAGCCCCATACATTCTGAATCAAAATGATGATGCTTCACTATCTTGAACGGATTGCCTGTTTGAAGACCAGATATCCTCTCAGGAATTGGATTCTTTGTCAATCCGATCTTGAAATAATTTGACTTTAGACCGGGTATTTTGAAATGAAGGATGTATACCCAACCCTTGTCGAAATTATCTCCTGCCATGATTGTCCCAAACAGACATTAATAATATTGATTTCTAATCATTGATACTTATCTCTTGGAGGAAATCCTCCAAGGTTATAGAAACCAACAAGGCCGGTAGGTTTATATGTGAGAAGAGAATATCTGTATTGATATTATGCAATTAACAAATTTGATGATAGAACAAGCAGTAAGCCGATTTTTTATGGATATTAATGCCCCAGATACCGACCCTAGAGTATTCTCTCGGTTCTTGGCATTCTGGCAAGGAAAAGGTCGTCAAAATCTCGAGTTTATGGTCTCCACAAGAGGGGCCGGGATCCACCAACTTGCTGACTACATGTTTGAGACACACAATCGAGCCGCTAGAAGGAATGGACGAAAGGCATTGAGAAGGAGAGATGGATATTGAATGTCGACCTTCAGATTCTAATCGGTGACCCTATTTGGATAGAGTTCTGGTCAACACTTGCAGACGTGGAGTATTTCTCCGATATTGAACCAAGGGGGTATTTGTCGCCACGATCTATCTTTTGGAAACCACCCGGTTACTACGGAGGTGCTGGATTCTACCTCCTACGAGGGGCCGCCAGACGGTGGTGGGAGAATGATACATTCATTCGCCGCAGATATGATTTGGACGATTTCCTAGAAATGTGTCAACTGCAGAGAATGTTGTTACTCGAAGAGGAGAAGAGGAGATACAAACTTCTAGACAGGAAGGGTAAGAGGATGGATCATCTTGAAACCTGGATTCTTTGAAATATCGAAGCAGCCATGTTAATAGAATAGGTTCAATCCATTTTCTGTGCTTACCCACGTATTAGCGACCATCTATGGAGTCGCCTTCATCTTAGTTGGAATCGCTCATTTCAGGAACCCGCAGTTATTCGTGGAAATCGTCCCACCCTTTCTTCCATTTCCATTATTTCTGGTCTACCTAACTGGGGTAATGGAAATCGCTGGCGGAATCGGAATCATTCATCCCGCCAGCAGAGTGCTCGCAGGGCGCTTACTGGTATTGTTTCTAATCGCCGTCTTCCCAGCTAACCTCTACATGTGGTTCTCCGATATTCCATTCAATGGGACTCTGATGACGACACCGCAGCATGCGTTGAGGCTCGCGGTTCAGATTGGGCTAATCATCGCAGCATTGTTTCTTTCGGGAGACCTGCAAAGGTGGGCTGGCGGGCTGTAGCTCGCTTTTTGAGAAACGCAACCCATCAATAACGGCCTTGTCTGCTGCCTTGCTTGTTACTACGGTTGCTCTTGCCTTTGTCGAAACGTGATCCGCTACTGCGGCGACCTCCGCCGCCACTGCGACGGCCTCCACCATCCTTGTTCTTGGTATGGCCTTGGGCATTTCTGCCGTAGTGACTATTGCGCCTATCATGACGACCGCCTCGGTCATCTTGCCTACCGCTGCTCTTGCGAGTTTCTGAATCTCCATCATCTGAACGGCCACCGCTACTACGCTGACCTCCGCCACCGCCACCGCCACTGCTACGCTGACCTCCGCCACCGCCGCTGCCTCCGTAGGGTTTGCGTGAACCGCCACTATTGTTACGCTTCTGGTCATACCATTTGCCACCGCCTCCGCCGCCGCTTCCGCCACGTCGGCCTCCGCTTTTGTTCCCCCAGCGGTTACTATTGCCACGGTCATTTCCACGTCCACCGCGGCGACTATTTCCACGGTCGCCCCGACTACCGCGCTCCCTGCGGTCATCAGATGCGATTAATTCGAAATTATTTGCAGGAAGGTCCTCAAACTTTGGTGGGTCAAAGTCACAGCGAATTCCAACATCTCTTTGCAAGCGCTGGTACTGACGGCGTTGAGGATTTTGAACAATACTGAGAACTGTACCTATACTTCCAGCACGAGCAGTTCTTCCACTTCGATGCTTGTAGGCCTTACCATTCTCAGGGGGGTCATAATGAATCACACAGTGAACGCCTTCGATATCTATTCCACGTGCAGCAACATCTGTTGCGATAAGCACCTTTGCTCGACTGGTAGTGAATCTTTTCATGGCATTCTCGCGTTGCTTCTGGTTAAGCCCACCATGAAGGGTAGCAACCATCATCCCGAGGTCAGAAAGTTCATCGCCAACTCGGTCAACAGCAGCCCTTGTTCTGCAAAAGAGAATGCTACGTCCCACTTTCTGAATGGCATCAAAAGCAATATCGGGTTTTTCTTGGCCACGTACCATCCAAAATAGATGCTTCATACTTTCCATGGAAACTTGTTTTGGTCCAACCTCGATGGTGACTGGGTCATTTTGGTATTTGTCTACCAATAATGCAACATCGTCATCCAAAGTTGCGCTGAACAAAATGGTTTGGCGGTCAGGGGCACACTGGTCGAGAATTCGACAAACAGGTTCCATGAATCCCATATCTGCCATCCGGTCAGCCTCATCAATAACAACGACTGCCACATCCTCCAAAGTAAGGTAATCATTTTCCAATAAATCCTCAAGTCGGCCTGGACAAGCTACAATTATGTCAACACCACTAGAAAATGCTTTGCGTTGCTTCTGGTAAGAAGTGCCACCATAAATTGCGAGAACATCCAGATTTACAGCCCAAGCAAGTGGGTTGAGAACCTTGCAAATTTGCTCGGCTAATTCACGAGTTGGAGTTAGAATAAGCGCAGTAGGCATCTCAATTTTAGCCTGAACTGTGCGAGAAAGTAGAGGTAATCCGAAAGCCAAAGTTTTGCCTGAACCGGTAGGAGCGCGGCAGCAAACATCGCGTCCTAGCATACCATCTGGGATTGCTTCAGTCTGAACTTCAAAGGGTGCCTCAATGCCCTGTTGACGCAAGACACGCACCAGCGCGTCATCGATTCCAAGGTCTGAAAAAGTCACCATAAGGGATACTTCCAAGCAAAGGCGCTCATACATCCCTATTTAGCATGGGGGGGTGGGGAACTAAGATATAATGCAGAACATAAATAGAGTTTAAATAACCTGAACGGCAATCACTGATGATGGCAAGAAACAATAAATTAGAAGAGCAATTAAACGCTGTACTAAAAGCCGGAAATAGGGTTTGGGTCATAGGTGATGTACACGGTCATAACCTAACCTTACAAGAACTATTATCACAGATAGAATTAGCCAAGGAAGACAAGGTCGTTTTTGTTGGAGATTTAATCGATTCAGGACCTCGCTCAGCCCAAGTTATCGAGACGATTCGCTCCGACTCGCGCTTCCATAGTATCCTTGGAAACCATGAGCAGATGATGGTTGACTGCATGAAGGACCTCGATAGCGGCAAGCCTGGAATGACAACCACAACTTGGTTGATGAATGGTGGTATGAATACTATGGATTCTTTTGACCGAGCATATGGAGAGGATGGTGATGAAAAACTGCGTGAGGTCCGTCAATGGTTCACAAGTTTACCACTTGAAATCATTTTGAATAAGCACCGCATTGTGCACGCTGGTTACGACCCTCTTGTAGAGATGGATTCTCAAAAAGAGGATGCAATGCTGTGGTTTAGAGAGCAATTCTTTGACCACCCAGAGGCACTTGATGCAAAAAAGCAAATCATCTTCGGACACTCGCCAACTCAAAAAATAGCCCATCTAGGGGGGAAGGAAGGTAAGGTGTTGTTTTCGCCTTTGAAAATGAGCGATGGGCGCTCATCGTGGGTTGCCATTGATACAGGGATAAAGAAGGAAAGTGGGAGGCTGTCGGCTTATGGCTTACATGATTCATCGGTTATTTCGGTTCCTCGAATGGACCTATTGAAACAGTAGTCTCTCAGCAATTATCCCTACGCTTTCCACCGCAGAAGGGAGAGTAGTGACGTACAATGCTGCTTGGCTAACTTGCCTAGTTCTCAATGCATCTGCCATGGGGGTATGCTCCTTGAACCAACGATAGCGGCCGTCTTCGCCACGCACTCGGATGTCGACATCGGCCATGCGTGGCTCGGAGAGAAGTAGTTTAACTGAAGGAACATCGATACAAACATAGCCAGAATCAATTTTTGCTCGGCTGGCTATTTCATCTTCTAGAGCCCGTCTCCGTTGGCTATCTGTAGCGATTGCTAGTAGGAACTTTACCTGTTCTTCATCCAAATCTGAGCGCCGTCTTGTCATCGCTACTTTGAACATTTGACGGTACTTGATGCGGCGGATGATGTCACGCTGGTAATCGCCTTGCTGGTCTAATACCTGCCAGATTTCAGCGTCGACCATTCGTTGCATGTCGAGCGGGTCGTAATCATCTACATCCATCCGTTCGACTGCTGATGATAGCATCACTTCAGTAATTCTAGTCACTCGATGAAAGTACACTGCACTATACATCAAAGCCCGAGCGGTTAGCATACCTTCGAGGGCAGGAATCCCACTTTCATCGATAGCAACACTACCAGCATGACGGTGCAAGTTGTGAATCAAATGGCGGTGGTCGATAATTCCATGACGAACACCCGTAAAATGAGCATCACGAAGCAAGTAATCCGTTTGGTCACAATCCACAGGACCATGCACTAAGGTTGCAAGAGTGTGGTCTTCACCAGAGAAATTATTCTCTCCTTCGCTCCAAAATAATGAACGTTCAGAACCACTTGCGCCTGGGCCACGAATCAAATCAGATACGCGCTTTGGGTCAATATCATAGTTCTCAAGAATATCAGGCACAAGCATTCGCTTAGCAAATACTGATTCCTCACCTTGGCGTAGAACATCGTGGTCACCCATGATGATACCTTCAGTTACCGACATGTGATCCATGCCACCATTCTCATGTAAAATATGCTCAAGGGTATGACTGTAAGGGCCATGTCCAACATCGTGCAACATTCCAGCAACTTGGACTAAACACTTCTCTTCTTCATCCAATCCAACCGAATCCGCCATCATCCCTCCAACGTGGCTCACTCCCAAACTATGCTCAAAGCGCGTATGATGGGCGCCAGGGAATACCAAGTGGGCCAAACCTAATTGTTTAATGTGGGATAATTTGTTAAATTCAGGGGTTTGCAGCAATTCCTTACGAACACCATCCACCCTGAAAGAACCATGAATCGCATCGTTGATTATCTTCTCAGCCATGGCAATCCCGCTTCTCCGAGAAACTGATTACACATCAAAGGACCGTTTGCAATTTTCGATGTATTGATGTCCTGATACCTTTTGGTAGGCTTCGATGGAGCAAGGCTGCAAAATCATCGCCATCGGTGGCGGTAGTGGAAGTGGTAAGTCTGTCATCAGCAATGCAATCCTCAATAAGTTAGGAAAAGAAAACTGTAGTATTATCAGTCAAGATTCCTATTACTTCGGACCTACAGAGAATTATGATCATCCCAAAGCGATTGAGTTTTCACTACTTGCTGAACATCTTGATGAACTCAAGAGAGGGAGAGGCGTTGAGATTCCTTGTTATGATTTCAGCACTCATAAAAGAATGAAAAGTGGTCAAAATATTACTGCTTCAAAAGTGATTCTCGTTGATGGCACGATGGTACTGAAGCAATTGGATAATTGCCATGCTAAGGTGTTTGTTTCTGTGCCAGATGAAGTTAGACTGGAGCGTAGAATGGCCAGAGATATCGAGGAACGTGGAAGGACAAAGGAAGGAGTTTTGGAGCAGTGGAACTCGCAAGTTGCGCCGATGCATGAAGAGTTTGTTGAAGTGAGCAAAGAAGGGGCAGACCTCCTCCTTTCAGGTGAAGACGACATCGAAGAAAATGCACAGCGAATCATTTCAACATTCGAATTGTAAAAGGCGGCTCATCACCTGTAATCTCGACTTCATCAGCCATCAGTTCTCTAATGTTTTTTAATAGACCGGATGTTCTACTTAGACCACATTTCTTCAAAAAATCCTTAACATTATGATTATCAAATCCTTTGCTCTTTTGCCAAAGACTAATTTCTTTACCCAAATTTGCCAATGTTCGTCTTTTTCCATCGCTCAACAAAGTTCTGATGATTTCTACGAAATTTAATTGCTCGGCTTCCACCGGTTTTTCTACTCTTTTTTGTTTGGCTTTTTCCTTCGGCTTTGGTTGAGGTTTTTTCTTGACTTTAATATGATAATTGGAAGACTCACCTGTTATCTCAATCTCATCAGCCATCTTTTGCTTGATAGTTTTCATCAATCCAGCACTCGTTTTCAAGCCACATCGAGCAAGGAAAACCTTTGTGCCAAACTCCTTCCAGCCCTCCTTTTCTTGCCAATAACGAATTTTCTTGCCTAACTTTACCATCGACATATCTTCTTCTCCGAGGAAATATCGCATTCTTTCGACAAAATCATATTGACCATCTTGCTTTTGTTCGTCTTGAATGATTCTCTTTTTATCTGAATCATTCTTCCTTTTACCGGAATTGTACAGATCATCTAACCGTTGAAAAATTTTGGGTAGTGGAAGTGTTTCTTGCAATCCGTAATCCTTGTGGAGAACCATTCTCACGGCTCGCTTTTGGTTCATCTTCTCATGTGCCGATATTGCTAACTTTAGTTCGACATACGTAGAAGAAGCCGATTCCAATCCATTCCAATTTTGCGATAGCCAGAGGTTGAGGTCAAATTGGTTTTTTTGAATTTTTTTATCCTCGTTTTTAACATCATTATTCTTTCTTTTGAGGGTAGGAGTTGTAGT
>DUDM01000028.1 GCA_012959275.1 Candidatus Poseidoniales archaeon | reverse complement strand
GTTCTTCCATTTATTCCCCCCTTCTAATACTGCCATTCAACACTTACATTTAGTATTGACATCATCAACTTGAGAGTTCCATATTCTATTTTAAAGATGAATATAGTTTCAACCATTCATCTTGCATTACACTCAAAGGTTTTTCAATTACCCGTTCATTGAATTCTGCAGACTTAATTGCATTACTCCAACCATCTATGTTCAATGATTCAACAATATTCACGTTTGAAACAACCTCAGCAACAGCCGCACTCCCCAACACCGGCAATCCACAAGCCTGCGCCTCCAACACAACCATCGGCTGACACTCAAACTGTGAAGGCACCAGCAACATAGCCGATTCATTGAGTAACAACCGCTTCTCCTCCTCGCTAACCCACCCTAGGGCATTCAACCAGCCCTGACCCGAATAAGGAGCCGCCAGAGCATTCGTGGAATCAATTCCAGTCATCATCAACTGCAGTTCAGGATTTGTCTTGCGCGCCATTTCCACTGCCTTTATGGCAAGGCCCGCATTTTTGATGGGATCATCCCTTCCCATGAATAAAATTTGATTTTTCTTTTTCTCGACATCCTCCATCCTGATATCTGGGTCAACTGGATTATGCATTATGGTGGAATCACCAACCCATTCTTTGAGCCTATCATGCCAGACCTGAGAAAGGGTTACAACTTCAATTCCGTCCATTGAACAAATATTCTTGACATCATTTCCAGCACCCATCCTACAGAATTCATCGAAACGACCACTGTGAATGTGGATTACTACTTTCACTCCAACTTTCCTTGCCAGTAGTGCAACCCGTTTTTTCCTCCACCAGGAATAATCTGAGGCAGTATGGATATGAACTAAATCTGGAGGATTTGATTTTAATCGCCTGATAAGTGCCTTTCTTGCCTTTCTCCAGAATAGCAACTTCGCTAGATTGCTTCCTTCGACATGAGTAGCCAAAGTCTCTGCTTTCCAACCATCAGGGGGGTTCTCACTCAATAGACGAATGACCGATGCAATTCCCCCTCTGGTATTGACAGGTCCAACGTGGAGCACCGTCATCACCTCGGACATGACTTCGACGAATCCCTTCGACTTTGAGAATATATGGGAGAGCCCCCTATTGTAGCGAGCATCTCAAGAGAGGATAGGTTGGCCAGAGGCCATGATAGAGGCCCAAGCCACACTGGCATTGGGGGAATTAGCGCTTGCGGGATTAGCAGCCGGCCCATTCATCCTACATCGTTACCGTATAGCAAAATGGTTGAAACTCAAGCCTCTAAAACCATCTTCAATTGAAATTAAACTAAAGATGACGCTCATTCTACCGGTATGGAATGAAGAGGAAATAATATTGTCAAAACTGGAAAACCTTGCAAGTCAAGAATATCCTCGTAAAGACTTGGAATTACTCATTATCGATTCAGCATCTACAGATAAGTCGATGGCGATAGTGAAATCCTGGCTAAAGGAGAAGCCAAAGGCATTTCCAAATCACAAAATAATCGAGATGGAAAAGAGGTTGGGTAAAACTGAAGCCATTCGTCGAGCAATAATTGCTGCAGATGAAAAAAGCGAAGTCATCGTAATGACTGATGTTGATGCAACATTCCCCCCCGATTCATTGAATAGATTGGCATCTTGGTTTTCAGACCCAGAAATCGGCGCAGTAGGTGGAACACCACAGCGTAGTTCTGTAGAAGAAAAGGCACATACTGAGATGGAATCCACCTATCGAGATTTATTCACCTTGCAGAGAATAGCCGAATCTCGAATTGACAGCACCCCCTTTCTCGAAGGCTCTATTGCTGGTTTCAGGCGAAACATGGTGGATGCAGATTTATTGAATGTGTATTCAAATGCCGATGATTCACAATTAGCAACTATGGTTAGGCTGAGAGGTGGGAAGTGCATTCAGGATAGCGAATTATGTTTTGATGAAATGACACCACCTAGTAATGCTGGGCGAAGGTCTCGTAAGACCAGAAGGGCACAAGGTCTGTGCCGCCACTTGTGGAGGAACCGCAGTGCTTGGTTCAGTAAACAACATGGAAAGTTTGGCTCAATCATTGGCAATCAAGCGATGATGCATCTCATTGCACCGTGGCTAGTCCTAATGGCTGTTTTACTTGGAATAAGTAGATGGGTTATTCAAATACAAACTGGAAGTTATTTTGAAGAATGGTATTTGGTTTTATTAATGATTGAATTGACTATCATCGTTGCTTGGCTTGGTGTCATATTCAATCTAAAAATCAAAGGAATTGCTTTCTTACAGATGTTCCTTGATTCAATGACTAATTTGATGATTGCTCAATTCCTCATCTTGAGGGGTAAGAGTTTGCATGTTTGGAATAAACCTGAAAGAGGCTGATTGCCGAGATTTAATTTGCTAAATTAGTGTTTTTTGGGTAACGAAAAAAAGCCCCCGAGGCAGCCGAAGCCACCTCGAGGGCGCCGTATTCAGAGTTGTGCTATTGCTCCAACTCTGTCTTCTGAATTTGCGTGTGTATCACTATGTTCTTTGCTTGCGCTCAGATCATGTGAACAGCAGCGGACATAACGACGTCGCCGTTGTTCTTGACACGAACAGTTAGTGTGCAGTCTGCGTCGCAGAAAGCGCCACCGGTGCTGGAAAGGATGATTGTCTCTCCCTTCTCCCAGCTTGTTCCATCTGCTCCACCATGTTGCGATGCACCACAGTTTCCGCCAGTCAAGTCAGGGTTATCACAGGTTACTGGTACGCTGTCCTTGATGATCTCAATCTGGACAAGTGCCCAGTCAAGGTCGTTTCCGTTTCCGAAGGTCAAGGTCATTAGACCTGCGTCATCTTCTACATCGTCGGCGTGGTCGGCGGTGGATAGCACATACATGCTTGGTCCGTCGCTTTGGTTTGAGCTAGCGAGATCGCTTGCCCATACGTATAGCACTCCTGCAAGAACCACAGTAATTGCGACCATCAAGATGGTAGCGATAACCGGGCTCACGGCTTCTTCGTTCTTCATTTCTTTCTTCATATTGTTGTCCTCCTCCCCGTTAGGGGGGCACTTTGCGGAGAGTAGATGTCGTATTTAATACTGTTGCCGGAGCACTTCGCGCAGACCCCCCGAAAACACTCAACTGCGCTCTATTTCCGAACCAAGCCCTCCGGCAAATAATAACGCCAGATGGTGGTACAGTCTATTTGTAAGCGCGAGGAAAATTGGTTTCGCGATATTCCATTAAGATTTTCATACATTTTGCATTAAAATATCATCTTCTTGTTTTTTACACTTTGAGATGTACAGGTTGTACCAAGATGTTACAGGTAGCACTAGGCCGAATTGAGGTGAACAGGGTGAGAGCCCAAGAAGAGGGGATGGGATGCACTCAACGAGAAACCCGCAGCCCTGTTCAGTGTGAGTCAAAGGCCGATGGTGTATAATCGTTATGACCTGCACGTGTAATATCAACCGATTAGGTTTGTGAATAGTGCTTTCATTATTCTACTGTCAAAACCTCTGGTCCACCAGGAGTTATCATTACAGTATGCTCGAATTGGCCAATCATCCCACCATCGGCACATCGTAGGCCATGGTAAGTTTCTAGGTAACGAATTTGAATGAGTTTCTTGACCAATGCGTTCCACTTACTCTTTCGGCTCATTTCATCTGCTTCAGGGAATGGTTTCTCCAACAAGGGGAAGGCCCATCTTTCTGCGAAAGGTAATGTTCCATAGCGTTCTTCAAGATTCCTTGCTAATTGAGCACCTAATGGTTTCAATTTTTTCTTTTGCAAAGCCTTTCGCCATTGGACATCGCCAGTAACTCGGTAAATGTTTGAAGAGTTCCGCGGAGGGATGTTTTCGATCAAACCTTGTTCACCTGTTGTGCAGAAGGGTTCAACAGCATAGATTGAACCTTCTTCGACTACTCCCTTGAAGGCAGAATTTTCAGCACCACAACGATACGAGGGCACAGAAACTCCAGCATGTAAGATCCATGGTTCTAATTGGTGGCCGCAAAGATTCCTAATCGGATTGAATCCTGCATCTATTGCGGCTTGACCGGCTGCAGCCCCGACTTTGTGCCAAGGCGTTCCTGGATGCATGACTTCGATAGCACAATCTCTTGCTTCTTTTGAAGCCCGGATTTGGTCGGTATGTTCCCCACCATTGCCAACTTCAATGGTTAAGGCATTATCACCAATACAACCATGAATGTGAACGCCGATATCCAATTTCACTAAGTCGCCTTTCTGGAAGACCATATCGCCTTCCCATCCCTCAGGTGGAGTTAATGCATGGTCAGTAGTATAGTGGGCGGCAATTTCATTGACAGAAATAGTAGAAGGGAAGGCGGGCTTACCCCCGTGGCGATGAATGTATCTTTCCGCAGATTCTATTACTTGATGCCAAGTTTTCCCTACCTGAATTTCATCTTTGATGGCCTCAAGTGCGCGGCGAGCAACATGACCTGCGTCACGCCAATGCTTCACCTCTCCCTTGACCTCCATGCCATCACGTCTTTAGTAGGTACAACGCCTTCTCTCATAACGGTTGCCAAAGATGTACTTGACAATCCCAGTTGGACTAATGTGCTGGGGGAGCCTCCCTCGCATTCCCCAACTAGCACTGCGTTCATTGGAAGGCCAAGTGATTCAGCGGCTGAAAACAAATCACTGCTAACCGGAGTCCCAGCAAGATTAGCGCTTGTTGCTGTTATTGGCCCAACACATTCTGCTAATTTCTTTGCAAGGGGATGGGCTAAAATTCGAATTGCCATCACTTTCCCACCTAGGCGTTGGTCTTGTTCGTTAATTGCTTCCATTAGAAGAGTGATAGAACCAGAGGTAAACGAATCTAAAAATTCTTGAGCATGTTCAGGAACCCTCACTAGTTGTAGTACATCATCAAGGGATGCAACTCCTAAACTAACAGGCTTTGAAGCATCTCGTAATTTTATTTTAAACAAATTATCGAGCCCTTCTTTAGTAGGCAGGCAAGCCAAACCAGGTTGGGTAGAAGTTGGAAAGACAATCACTTCATCGGATTCCAATCTTGAAATCAAGTGAGTTGTAATCTCCATCAAACCACCCATTCAGTGGCATGTAGTTTTGCAATCTCTTTAGCCATATCATTAGTTTCGGTCTTGACCAATAATTTACCACTTGGATAGAGAGTCAGTTTCGCCTTGCCTTCAAAGATATAGCAAAATTTAGTTTCAATTCTCAAACTCCAACCGGCTGCAATTATTTTCGCTGCAACTTCTGCAAGGTCGATTGCCTCGATT
The DNA here is from genome assembly GCA_012959275.1 of Candidatus Poseidoniales archaeon. GTDB lineage: Archaea > Thermoplasmatota > Poseidoniia > Poseidoniales > Poseidoniaceae > UBA226. The sequence goes on along the minus strand of DUDM01000028.1, from coordinate 18,611 downwards.
CCTTTTGGAACAACTTGCCAAGAGGCTTTGGAACTGCACATTTCCAACATGTAGTCCTCTTCGCTCATGCTACCACTGAATAATACGGCCTCATGTGCCACTTTTCAATTCTGTGGCGGGCCGGATGGTGGTCCAGTTGGAGGTGCTGAAGGTGGACCTGATGGAGGAGCAGTAGGCGGCCCTGTTGGAGAGTTAATAGGCGCTTCTTGAGGGGGGCCAGTTGGAGGTGTCTGGGAGTTTGTTTGAGCCATAATAATGGCCATTGGATCATTACTAGGCGGGCCTGCTGGCGGTGCCTGTGATTCGACTGGTGGGGCTGCTGGTGGAGCCTGTGGTGGTCCAGCAGGTGGTGCTTGTGGTGGTCCAGCTGGCATTTCCAAAGAAGGAGTAGGTGTAGCAACAGGTGGTTCTGGCAGTGCTGCTGGCGGTGCCTGTGGTGGTCCAGCAGGTGGTGCTTGTGGTGGCCCAGTTGGCATTTCCAAAGAAGGAGCAGGTGTAGCAACAGGGGGTTCTGGCGGCGCTGTTGGGGCAGATAGAGGCGTTAGAGGTTCAATTGGCGAGATTGGTTCAAGTGGTGCAGATAGAGGCGGTGCAGGTTCGTCATCCAAGACATTAATTCTAGTACTTCCACCTTCGTCGTGCTCGGCTTCATACTCAACCAATTCGATATGCCTAGAATCTATTAATTCACGTTCACTTGTAGAGCCAAATGTATCCATGCCTAAATCAAAAGCCCCACCAAACAACCCCGCCCCCATTGATGATGTAGGGGTTCTAGTAGGGTCTGCTTTCTTTAGAGTAAATTCAGAATGATGAGGGCCAATGTCTACTGAGCGTCTTCCACCGGCTGAATTATGCCATAGCCGGAAGTTCCAATCTCCACCCATTATTGAAAAATTGAATTCATATGTACGCGATAATCCCGGGCCTATACTTGTGATTGCATCAGTCGGAGTAAATGATGTGCCTTCGCTGGTTTCGATAAGGGGCTCAAGTTGCCCCATTGGAATACTGGCTTCATTTGAGACTTCAACCTGTACATTGATGACATCTCGGTCATCATCATCGATTTCCATACTAACTGAGATTAGACGAGCAATTAATGCGCCATTTCGACTAGTGTGTGATTCGCTCATGCCACTCCCTGCCTTCCCTACGCGTCATGAATCCTTTTTGGGGCTTGTGCCAACACGCTTGAAGTTTGAACAATAAATTAGCGAAGCATCGCCCTTGTTGCTGGAGGAAGTGACCAATCAACTGCAGCAACAGTATGATGGGCGAAATCGACCCTTGAACGATGAGATTCATCATTCTTGATTTTCACTAGGTCTCTCAATCCGAACCAAAACTGGCCGATTAGAGGGATGGCATACTTAGTTTTGGAAACAGCCCTCCGGCCCCAGTGTATTCTGCCAAGCGGAGTAGCATCACTATGAACTAAGGCGATGTGAAACCAGCGTTGGCCAAGCGACCTCCCCATCCACAATCCTGTATACTTGAAGTATAGCCAATGGCTGGCAAATAATACCAACCAATGAAGCAGGACAATATGCGGGGCCTTGGTTATGCCACTGATACTATAAGTCCAAAGGATGAAGGTTCCACTAGTTGTAATCATCAATATTCCCATGATAAAAATGACATCTAGAATATAGGCGCCTACGCGCTTCCAAGCATTTGCTAGTAGGACGCCCTCCGGGGCCCCTTCCGTCATTAATTGACGAGCCACATTGGCAGGGTGGAGGCTGACGGGGTCTTCTGCCATGAGGCGCCGGCGAGGCGGGTGGTTGTCAACTTTGAGCCTAAAGGTTGTAACCCCACTTGTTATTCGTCTTTGTTGAATCAGGCTTTTAGATGCCAAGCCATCAAACCCTTTTCATCTACCCAATCCAACCACGATGCCCATGTCGGGTCATGGCGCAAAGTGCGAGAATCCCCAACTACGACAAGACCTCGTTTGGCGCGTGTCATCGCCACATTCAATCTACGCCTGTCTTTCAAGAAGCCCACCACCCCTTCTGAATTTGATCTAACTGTTGACATTATGATTAATTCTTTTTCACGGCCTTGATAACCATCGACAGTTTTCACTTCAAGACCATGGAATCGTTCACCTTCGGCCAATCCCCCTGCATCTTCAAAGAGGTCATTGAGCAATCGAACTTGGCCTGCATATGGAGAGATGACACCGATATCAGAGGCCTGGAGTTCCATTGCATCAAGAACACCTTTTACCAATTCAACAACACAACCAGCTTCATCCATATTTGAACGGCTGGAGCCCATCTCATCGACTATTTCCGCTCCTTCAATAGGCACGAAAGCAACCGGGTTTTCCCAATCAGGCCAGTTGATCCCAGCGGGTGCTGTTCTCTGTTTGGCCGATTCACCATCTTCCAATCTGCCTTCGTAAAACCTTCCACTCGGAAAATCTCGGATTGTTGGATGCATACGGTATTGCATTTCCAACATATGGGCGGGTAACCCCGCTTCAATCAATCTCTCGAATAGGCTTCTATTTAGGCCACCTTCTTCGGCCCTTCGAGAGATGACTGTTGGAGGTAATTGACGGTGGTCTCCCACCAATACGACTTGCCTTGCCCCTCTAACTACTGGGACTAGTGTTGATGGTTCACTGGATTGGGTTGCCTCATCTATCAAGACGAAAGGAAAGCGCCTGTATCCAAGCATTTCATGCCCAGATCCAATACATGTCGCACAGATAACATCAGCACCATCGAGAACATCTTCCGCCATCTTTTTTTCAAGCCGTTTGACTTCTTTCCAACCTTTGTTGAGGTCACGATGGGCTAAGCCTTTTTCTCGACCCTTAAGATTTTTCAATTCATTTTGTACTTCTTCGAGGTAATCTTTCTCCATCTTCACTTTTTCTTGATCTGGATGTTTTGCAATATGTGCATCCATAGTTGCCGAGCGTAGATTTTCCCTGACTTTGACCGGTTGGCCTAGCCGTACGGCCATCACTTCATTTTCAAGCAAGCCGTTGAGTAAATTGTCAACCGCTACATTTGATTCTGCACACACTAGGATAGGCCCCATTCCTCGTTTCACCCAAGTTCTCACCAATTGCACTGCAGTGTGCGTTTTTCCTGTTCCGGGTGGCCCTTGGATAATAGATACCTTTGACTTTAAGGATAATTCTACGGCTTCTCTTTGAGAGTCATTGAGAGGATATTTAGACAGGTTGATTCTATCTATTTGTTTTTTCAAGCCACCAATATCTGGAGTTTGAGAGGCAGCTGCTTCGATGTCGTGCACTCTTGCCATGATGATGTCACGCAAGGGGGTGCCCATTTCTGAATCATCGGAATGGAAGGCATCTAGAGCATTTTGCATTCTATCATGGGCGACTCTGTTTGCTCCCTTGTCGATTCTCCAAACTCCTTTCCGTAGGGCTTCCGGTCTTTCTTTGAATACTACTCTGATACGTTTGCGGTTTCGGTCGAGTACGATTCCTTCATCGCATCTTTCTTCCATTGGCCTTGAACGGCTTAGAATAACAATGTCTCCATGACGGAATCCATGCCATGGGAGATTGCTTCCACTTTGGGCTGAGAATGAGATGATTGGGTCGCCAAAAAAGCGGCCGTTTGGCTTAGCTAGTAAATTAAAGAGTGAAAGGCCAGCCTCTGACAAGCGATTATTGGTCCAAGTTTTCCAGCGCTTTTGCATTAATTGTAATTCATCATCTAATTCCCATTTTACGAGCGCTTTGAACAATTCATAATGCTCTTGACTTCTGCGCCACTGGATTTTATTTTCGGGAAGTTCTCTATCCCGCTTTGAACCAGGGGAAATACGCCGAACATTGTCTCGGCCCATGCAATTGCCAACATGTTCAGCAAAAGGAGGTTTCCGGTCCTAATTCTCTATTATTTATCCAATTCACTTGATAGCCCAGCAATCGGTCAGTCTTATACAGGATTGTCAGGCCGAAGACTTGAGGAAATCATGTTCCGCAGGCAATCTAAGGGTGGCGGGCGTAAGCGCCGTTCAACCACTCGCACCTGTCCTTTTTGTGACACAGAGAACCCCCTCGATGCAGATTCTTGTCATCAGTGTTATTATGAATTAAACAAAAAGGCCATGAACCAAAGCAGTGCTTCTTCCGGCACTTCTAACGATTCTCTTTGGGGGGAATTGATGCGAGAAGTAATTCCCGGTGAGGGTGATGAATTGGTTATGGAAGCCATGAGTATGGATGAAATGACCTACGAAATAGATGAGTACGATACTGTTGGAGATGATGAAGTAATTATCATGTCAGAAGATGGCCCAACCTTTGAGGAAATTCTTGACTCGGCTCAGCTCGCTAAAGAAGAAAGAACAGATGAAGTTTTGATGTCTTTAGCAACCCCTTCCATTGCCGAAACAACAGCAATTCAGACAGATGAGATTGAATTTCCAACTTCTATACCGGAATCCTCTGCTCCAGCAGCATTGATTCCACCCTCCCTCCCAAGCACCAGCCTTCTTTCAGAGGATAGCCTAGATGATGACCTCGATGAGATAATCGCTGCCGCTACGGCTGCAACCCCTGTTCCAGAACCTGCACCTCCAGTGGTTGTACCAACACCGTCACCTTTGCCGGCTACACCAACTCCGGCTCCGGTGCAAGTCACTACCCCTCTGCCAACACCAGCACCGGCTATTCCCTCCATACCCCCTCCTCCAGCGGCTTTTCAGATTCCATCTCCTGTCGTTGCAGTTCCAACCACCGTTGTTCCTGTACCGGCAATTCCGAGTTTAGCGCAAGTGAACGGTGCTAGCGTACCGAGTTCTCCAATTCCAACACCACAAGTTGCTCCGCAAGTCAATGGCGCCATTTGGCCTTGGCCACAGGCTGAATTATGGGATCAACGAGACTTGCGAAGAGGGATCATCGAGGCGATGGAACTAGCAGGTCGTGGAGATGCAGCCTCTGCATTAGCGACTCTAGATAGAATCGGCCCTCACCTTGGAGAGAGTATGGAGGCTTTACACCACATCGGAGTCTTATTGCATACTCTTGGGCGTAGAGAAGAAATGAGAAAGATGGTAAATGCCGCTGTTGCAACCCATCCTAGCGACCCCAATGTTTCAACAGCAGCAGCCGCTCTCCTACAATCATGATGATAACGCGAGCCACCCCCTCACTGCGGCTGGGCTCGGAATTTATCTTACGGCCAGTGCACCGTAGATTACTGAAAGCGGTACTTTCTGCATATTCAGAAGACCCCATTGGGGCCAGAGCAGCACTTCCATGGCTGAAAGGAGAGGACGACATTACCCACCAAATGTCGGACTTTCTTTTTGAGTTAGAGATTCACAGCAACACAGGCAGGATTCACTTCTGGAGTATCCATGAAAAGGACAATTCAGAGTCTTTCGTTGGAATGGTTGGCCTTGGAGATGAATTAGTATTGAAAAAGACCAATTGGAATCTCGGATATTGGGTTAGACCAACTTATCGAAAGAGAGGAATTGCACAAAGAGCAGTGTCAGAAGTATTCGAATGGCTATCTTCACGTTCTGAAGATTTACTTGTCGAGATTACCGTTCATCCACATAATCCTGCAGGATTGAAAACTTGCAAGGCGATTTGTGATGCATGGAATGGTAAGGCAATGGAACCAGAATTATACCCAATAGAAATCAACAACCGTACGGTGCTCCACCACTTACATCTCATTTCATTGCCCCTCGATGATGAAGAGGAGTGAGGTCATGAAGCCCAAACTCTGGTTGACGGTGGATAGCGACGACATTCGCCATATACCGCGTCATCAAGGACATCCGAAGCGAAGTAAGAAGAAATTAGCAGAACCATACCAAGTTTCTGAGCCAAGTCCAGACTTATTGTTAGGGATGAAGGGTTTTTCAAAATGGATTGATGATGGTGGTAGTGCAACATTATTTGTTATTGCAGAGCAATTAGAATCCCCCGAATTCTCTAAATGGTTAGAAGAATTATTATTGACAGAGAGAATTTTGATTGCTTGCCATGGTCTTTCTCACCGGTCATGGTCGGCATGGGGGGAAGATACAGAGGGCTTTTCTCATGCCTTGGCTGATGCGACATTACGATTGAAAGAGTTTGGCGGGAAGCATTGGCGCCCGTGGTTCCGTGCCCCTGCAGGATATATTGCGCCTTGGATGGCAGAAGTTTTGGCAGTCCATGGATACCGGGTCGATTCTTCAGTAAACGAATCTTGGTTAACGAGAAGGAAAACCGGACCCCTAAATTCCTGGGCCGCAGTAAAGACGGCTGTCAAAGAAGCCGGAATTGTTGAGAGGGAGTGGCTAATAAATAGGGAGTTTGGGGTGAAATTTCCGGTCTGCGGCCCAGCTTTGCACATCCCACTCCTGAAAACTATTTCTAAGCGCTCATGGCGCTCAGTTTCCTTATTGGAAAAAGCCCACCCCATTGAAGTAGAAAACGCAGACTGCGACGTAGTTACTGTATATTGGCACATCTTAGATCATGCTCGAAAAAAGGGTGATTGGACACCACCTTTTGTGTAGTTTTTAGGAGCCAGTGTCACCCTAATGCTTTTGGAGGGTCGACTACGGCAGGGGTAATATGTCTGTAGAGGCCATGGTTCAAGGAATGATTGATGATTTGAGTGACGCACTTGCTGATGCTGTAAAGCATGACAAGGGCAACTCCGCTGCCGGAACTCGCGTACGTAAGGCTATGCAGGGCGCAAAAGCAGCTGCACAGGATGTTCGTACAAAGGTTCAGGCCGACAAGAACGCTTGATTTCTAAAATCAATTTGTTTTGGACCATATTGTCCAATCACCGCCACCATTCATCAAAGGTGCGGATGCTTTCTTGCTAATACTCCACCCTTCAAGTTCAACTTGAATATCAGGGGAGATTACGAGCCAGTTAACGTCGGAAAGATTTCCGCGATTCTCAATAACGGTTTGATTCACAAGTTCGTCTTGCCAATCAGTAGTATCGGCACGCCAGTGTCCAGTGATGTTTCTACTTCCATCTGCATCAACTTGTAAGTGGAATGAGTATAACCAATGCATACCTAATGTTGAATCACTAATGAATAAGAAGTCCTCTCCATCTTCCATCTCCTCTGAAAGATATCCTGCAGCCTCACTGGTCCAGGATGTTTGTCCATGAACTGCAGCAAAAAATGATAACGGTAGAATTAAGCATATTCCTACTAAAACAGGTTTCCATAATACGCCGAGGTTTTCTAATGCCTCGGCTTCATTAGGATTACGATCCTCGCCTCCACCGGTTAGTTGTCTGACTCTCATTATGTACCAAAAGCATGGAACCATCAACATAGTGGCATAACGACCATTATTCCCCATAGTCCAAACCATCCATGGCCATTCTGCATTCCATAATAGAGATTCATGAGTCCACAATGAAGCAACATAGAGGATTATTGCAGTAGTCATCCCACCAATAACCGCAGCCAAAAGACCGGCTTCTCTATCGATTATCGTTGTTGATGCAGCAAGACTTTCTTTGAGGAATGGCCACAACACCATCCCAAATATCATGAATATCAAAACTACATCGATTAGGGAAAATAATACTGCCGAGGAAAACCTCAGGGGCGCTCTACGAAGTGCTGAGATGGTACTGCCTTCGCCAGCGGTTAATGCAAAACCAAGGAAAACAAGAACTACCAATGAACTTGAAGCAATAAAGGCTCGATGTGGGCGTCTGGTCACTTCGATTAACAATTCATTTGATTCATCGATTGCAAATGCAACGAATCCCAACATGAACAAAAGTACTGAAGTTGTGGGGTCAATCCCTTTCACCGTTGCTCCAAATAATACCGCACCTGGGGCCATTAACCAAAGGATTGGCATACCCTTCCCACCCGTTCTTAACCCCAGTAGCAAGGTCAGCATGGCGATGCTAATTGCAATTAGCATGAATTCTTCAGGATAAACGCGACCTGCTGAAAATATCAGAGCAGGGTTAACACTGGCAAGAGCGGTTAGCCTTGCTGCAGCCTCTGTTCCATACAATCTTTCTGTGGACCTCCAAATCGCGAACAACATCAAAGCAGTCATCATCATGGCTCCAGTTTGAATGGAGTCTGCTTCATCACCCATAAAATCGAACCATATTCCAAGCCATGCATGCCAAGCCCAATACCTTCCACCTACATCTGGGCTGTAATCTGGATCAGATGATTCAGGGTCGATAGGCCGTGTATGTCCCCAATCCAACTTTCCTTCACCTGTGCCATCTTCGACGGTGACATAGGTTGAGTGAATGTAGGCGTCAAGCCCCAATTCACTACTTGATGTAGCAACAATATGGAGTATAATTCCCACCATAAATAGGATACTCCAGAAGCGATTGCTTTCTGGATTCCACCAAGGCAGGGTTGTTTCCTCCTCCTCCATCATTAGGGGGAGCGGATATCCACTGTTCAATAATTCTCTTATCAAAATTGGAATAATGAGGATTGACCGGTACTTCTAATTCGTCCACTCAGGCGTTTCATATTTCTCTCAAAACGTTTTTCTCCGAATTCAAACTCATCTATAAGGAAATTACGTAATTCAGTTTCATCAACATTCCCTTGTTGTATTGAATCAACATCACAGGCTGGATGGTTGAGGAATATTTCCCGAATTTCAGCAAGCCTTTCTGGAACATCTTTTCCTTTCACTTGGCAAATGGTTTCAATATCCCCGTGTTCTTTTATCAATTTCAGACCTGTCTTTGGGCCGATTCCTTTGATTCCAGGATGAAAATCTGTTCCTATCATGATTGCTAAATCAACCAATTGCTCACGACTAATTTGATGCTCCGATAATAAATCGTCAAGAATTATTCTCTCGGCACTGATTACTCTCCCCATCCTCCTACTGCCATGGCTCATTAAGTTTCGAATCAATATTGGTGAACCGTAAAGGAGCGCATCCCAATCTTGGGTAGCAACGATATCGATTTCACCGCGCCTAGCCATAACTGCCGCCTGCCCTTCTCCTTCGGCTGCACCATCGACCCATGGGACGCCTAGTAAATCGAGTAATTTTTTGGTTTGGGCTTGCATTTCAGGAGTATAATTCGCAGCTCTTTGGCCCATTTTCTGAGCCCTTTCATAATCACCTTCAGCCAATGCCTCTTTCCACTCTTTTTCGGCTTTGGCTCTGCGCGCTCTGCGCTGAGTTATCACATCAGCCTTCAATTCAGGATGCTTTCCATCAAAGACGTAGACTGGTTTTAATCCAAGTTCAAGGAGGGTAGTAGTCCTCTCCAAAAACCCCATCAAATGAGCAACTGGTTGACCTTTGGAATTGGTCAATGGCCCACCATCGCCTTCAGCGCCACGATTTCGCATACTCGTAATAAATTGGAATGCAACGAGAAAGGCATCTATTCCGATTGTCTTCCCTGCTAATTCTTTGAGATCAAAAGATTGAGCATCAGCTAGGTCGCGAAGATTACATCCCATCCTCAATCTACCTCGTAATCATCTTCCTCTTCTGCCCACTCTGGAGATGCGGTTGAGGCTCGATATTGCAAAAACCCTCCAATTGATAAGAATAGAATTCCAGCCCCAATACCTGAATAAAGAGGGGTATTCAACCAAGTTGGATCAAGATTAGTAACTGTAATCGCACTTTTAGGAACCACATGGATGGCAGAATTTCCATTGCGAATATTGACTAATGTGGTATCATTAGTGGGGGCTGCGTTTGATCCATCAGTGGTAGTTCCCCAAGAAGGCACAATATCACTACAACTTCCACATCTTTTGACGAGTCTAACATCAATAATAACACCATGGCCTTCGGATGGATTAACTGCCAGTAATGAGAAGAAGCCTTGGGCTTTTGACAAGCCGTATTTACTGGTTGCACCAGGGTCAGAAAATGCTTCTTCATATTGGTCAAGGCCAAGACCGTAAACATACATGCTATTTCTTCCATCAGAAGTATTCACATCCACACTTTTTGAATAAACAGAATCCAACGGTATCCAAATTTGGAACTCATCGTTCAAATGTAGACCGGTGAGAAATTGGTCATTGGCATTTCCAAGGCTTGCTAATTGGTCCAATGTGTAGATGCTCTTGCTCAGTTTTGCCTCATCATATGGCAAGGACATAACCACTACCGGCATGATACTCAATGAAATTATCAACCCAATCATGGTAACCAGAATAGCAGGAACTTTCCAAGCAAGTCCCGGAATGAAGGCGATTAATAGAACTCCAACAACTATCACTGAAATAGCCCAAATAATGGGAGTGAAGATACTGTAACCCTCCACATCCACTTCTCCAAAGCCACTGTTTCGAGATGCATATGGGCTTTCATAGGACCCGCCTTCTGGCACTTCAATAACGAATTCTTCAGGTGGTAAGGCGGGAACCTCCAAACTGAAATCGCTGTCAAGGTAAAGGATGTAGCCGCCACTAAAATCATGAGGTTTGGTAAACTCAATCTGAACACCAAGAGTTACATTTTCTTCAATTTCATCAAGATCATGGCTGACATTATACTCGTAAAAATTGGTTGTACCTTCTGAAGGGCCAAGATTCACACTACCTATGACACTTTGACCATACATGATATCGATTCTAACATCCTTAGTGCAAGTTTGACTTTCAGGGCAATCGATTGATAGAGTGAAATCTCCACTAAATAGCGCTCCTTTGTCAAGCCTGACAACTCCTGGATAGGGGGCGCTACCGGTAAAAGTGAATGTACGCTTCCCACCACCACTATTGGCTTGGCCTGGGATATTATTTTCAGAAAAACTTTCATCAGTATCACTATCTTGACCAGCATGAGTCCAAGTTTCCCAAGTTGAATATTGCCCATCACCTTGTATTCCGAACATCGACATATGTTTGTTGGTGTGTGAGGTAGGAGTGCCACGAGGTGGCTCTTCTTGATTTAGCGCCTCTTCAGCAAAAACGGTTGCAGAAAGAAGAGGAAGCAATAGGATGAGGGAGCAGGCCAAGTAGGAAGCCAAGCGCGTATAGCCCTTCATCAGTCCCGCGAAGCAAACCTCCATCAAGAGGTTGTCCCATCATCAATATCTCATGGAATACCTGAAGAGTAGAGGATAGCCGCCAATAACCATGGGAGGCAGCCATCTTGTAATTGGTAGTGGCTGGCACCCAACGTTGTTCCACGCAGAAGTCGAGTCGTTGACGAATACACAAATAATCGCTCATAGTGATAGAGTTGTTGAAATAAATAAAATCAATAACCTTGAAAAGTCTGCAACTGTAAACCAAGTTTTGGCTTCATGGCATAAAGGTGAGATTTCAGATTATGAAGAAAAATTTGAGCAATGGCTGGATTCTGTTAACCTTGATATCAAACAGAGTATTGCTGTAAAATGTACGCGCCACGGTGAAAAAATTCCTACTGTGCGAAAGGTAGACATCGCGACTAAGATGGGAACATTTCTTTCTTCACGAGATTTCAAAATCGACTTGACCAGTCCTGAGCAAGTAATTGAAGTGATAATTGAAGGTGAGTTAATTTTCTGGGGTCTACCTCATTTTGATTTTCCTCCAAGGACAGGCTGGAAAGATAGAGTAGCAACAGCAAGGCCTTTTTTCAAACCGGTTAGCCTTGATCCAAGGCAAGCCAGATTAATGTTCAATTTATGTGGTGCAAAAGCACCTCTTTTAGACCCCATGTGTGGTACTGGAGGCATATTAGTTGAGGCATCTCTATGTGATATTCAAGCAATAGGGGTTGACCTAGACCCGGAAATGGTAGCAGGAACGAAGAAAAACATCGTATGGTGCAATGGCCAAGCAGAAGTTATCTGCGGCGATGCAACGCGGCTTGCTGATTTAGGAATCACAGGAATAGATTCAGTTTGCTTTGACCCCCCATATGGCCGTAATGCTTGGCGTTCAGAGAAAGGGGTGAATTTCTTTTCCAAAGTTTTGAATTCCATTAATGAAGTTTGCAATGTAGGTGCTACAATGTGCTGTATGCTACCAACATCAGCAGATGGTAGTAGGGTGATTGGCGGAGAGTATTCTGTAATGGAAGAATTATTCTTGAAAGAAGGCTGGAAAGTTGAGCAATATTGGTTTATTCCTGTACATTCTAGTCTTGGACGTCTGCTTGTGCGCGCAAAGAGGCTTGATGCTGAATAATCGAATCTAAACTTAACAAAACCAGCCTTTGTTCTTCAGTTGCTTCGGGAAATTCATCACCATAAGGGCATAACTCATCTTTGAAAACCAAATCTTCCAAATCTAAAACTACGGGATATGAACGGCAACCAGAAGGGCGATGAGAATGTATTTTACAAGTTCCAGAGGCATCTTCGGCAGTTGAATTGGTTTCCAAAAATACGCAGGCTCGAGTCTTTGGGTCATTGGCTAATTCAAGTATAAATGAAGTTTCAGTCAATGGTTTGGTGAATTGAAGAACCTTCAATCCGGTATGTTTTGAGATTTTTTCTGCATCTTCTTGGCTCAATGGCATCTGGGTTTCTCGACAGCATTTACTGCAACCATGTAGCAAACACGGCGAGCCCATGTTTTCACGAGGTGAAGCCGCTGCTTTCAAAGGGAGGGAGTGGCGCCACTCGGTTTGGGCAATTAGGGTAGCCTGGATATCCTGACGGGCTTCGGACCCGTCGACGCGGGTTCGAATCCTGCATTGCCCGTATTAGCATCAACAACTAGGGGAAGCAGGATTCGCCCTAGACTTGAAAGAACACTAGAACAGGAAAACCGCTCTTATTTATTAGGCACCGGCCAACCATTACAAGGCCAACTCAGACCCCGCCTACTCCAACAAGAAACATCATCACCACCCCAATCAAAATCTCCTACTAATTCCAACCCAGCAGCACTATATTCAGCATTAGAAATGCCTAGTGGAACCCCCTCATCAAAATCAACATCTGCATGAATAGTAATCACTCTATCAATCATTCTAGATTCTAAAAATAACTTAGCAGTGGTAGGCCCACCCTCAAGTAAGACTTCTTGACAACCTTTGTCGCCAAGAATATCCAAAACTTTCCCGATATCAAATAAGCCATCTTCACAAGACATTCGTAGGGTCCACCGGCCTTCCAACTCAGTTGCATGAATAATTAGCGTATTCCCACCATCTGTTAGCATCTTACAATCCATAGGTATCCTTGCTTGACTATCGAGGACTACTCTCAGCGGTTGTCCTGAATGGCTGACATTTACTCGACGCACATTTAGCGATGGGTCATCTCTCAACACTGTACCGATTCCAACGATGACAGCATCAACAGAGTTTCTTAGATGATGCACATTATCTAGTGATTCCTCAGAGGTAAACCGTTTGGAGGAACTTGCCAAATCATCAACATTTCCAGAATTATCTACAGCAATTTTGAGAGTAACCAGCGGCCTTTTATTCTCGCACCAATTTAGGAAGGATTGCATTTGTTGACGTGCTTCTTTTTCCATCAACCCAACCTTTACTGTGATTCCGGCTTCGAGTAATACTTCGATACCTTCTCCTCTAACGGTTGGGTTACTATCTCGGTGTGCTATAATGACCTTTTTTACACCAGCCCAAAGCAATGATTCTGTGCAGGGAGGAGTTCTACCAAAATGGTTGCACGGTTCCAGAGTAACGAAAGCAGTTGCACCGTTTGGAGAGTGTCCATTTCTCTCAGCATCATGAATAGCCATCTGTTCAGCATGTAGACCCCCTAGATGGTCATGCCATCCTTCGGCGATAATTTTGCCATTCTTTACTAATACGCAACCAACCAATGGATTTGGTCGCACCTTGCCTTGGCCACGCTCTGCAACCTCAATTGCGCGTGCCATGAAAGAATACTCTTCATCGCTCCAAGACATCTGATTCAGGTCGCGGAGTCATCGATTACTCAAGAGGATGGCGACTGCTTCAAGTCCTTCATCCCTCCTCGCTCCACCATGGCATCAATGCATTGTATCATCAACCCCGCAGGTCGCGATGGCAGTACTGGTAAACGCTGGCCAAAAATACTGAAGCGCTTGGTAGAGGATGGATGGGATGTTGAGACACATTTGACAGAACGCGTGGGCCATGCCACAGAAATCGCTTATGAACTTCGAAATCGTTTTGAAAATGAGGACCAAAAACCACTCATCGTTGCGGTTGGAGGTGATGGAACTGCACATGAGGTTGCCAGCGGTTTACGCGGCTCATCGTTGGTGTTGGGGTTGATACCAACAGGTTCAGGAAATGATTTGGCAATGGCACATGGTTTGCATCGCAAAAAGATGGATTTAACCTTTCAGACTCTACTCAATGGAGTTGACCGAAGCGTTGGAGCATTGAGACTAGAGGGCAAAGCGGCACCTGATGCGCCCGGATATCCAGCAATAAAAATACGGGACTGTGATGGCCCAGTTGAAGTAGAAGGAAATGTAGTCAGGTGGGTATTTTTAGAATCGGATTGTGGAGTTACCTCCTTGACAAGTCGAGCAAAATTGACTAGAGGAAAATGGATTCGAGGCAGTATGAAGTACACATATCTTGGATTAACAGAGGTATTGAAATGGAAAAAGCGTCAAGCTTGGATAAAAATCGACAATGAAGAACCGAAAAGAGGAGTTCTTTCGATGGTTGCTTTCACGATGTGTGAAACCTTTGGAGGCGGCTACAAAGTTAGCCCAAAGGCCTCACCCCAAGCGAAGCACGGTCACTTAACAGTGGCATTGAATCTCTCAAAACTTCAGATGATCAGGCTCATGGGTCCATTGCGAAAAGGCAAGCACGTCAATATGTGGGACATCAGTCATGGACCGGCAAAACGCTTGGAAATCCGAGCAGTAGATGGAGATGGGAATCCTACAGGCCTACCACATAGCCCACCGCTCTTTGTACAAAGCGATGGAGAGCCTTGTATCCAAACTCCAGCAATTCTACAATTCATGCCTGACCAATTATTGGTTAGGGGAGCTTTGAAAGTTGACTGGGCTTAAACTCAAAGGTCAAAATTTGAAAAGTCATCATCATCAGCCATTGAAGGTTTACGCCTACGTTGTTGAGGCTGTTCTTGAGGCTGTGCCTGTTCCTGAGGGGCCGATCTTCGAGTTCGAGGAGGAGACCTTTGTTGAGGTTCTTCTCGCTGCGGCGGCGCTGACCTTTGTGGAGGTGAGGACCTTTGTGGAGGTGAGGACCTTTGTGGTGCTTCACTACGAGCGGGTTCTGAACTTGAGAAATGTTGGCGGCCACCACCAGGAGGTCCACTTTGATGCCCCCCACCGCCACCGATTATTCCGTCAACAAAGCTGCTCGCTTCAGTTGACATATCTTCGAGTTTTTCCTGCATATCAACGGCTTCATCAGTTATGATGACTCCACCGCCGCTCATCTCCATTGTATTTTGTGAAAGACCAGGGCCTGAACTCAATACATTATCGAGACTGAAGCCCTTGATATCTTGATCGGTGACTTTAGCGACCTTAGGACCGCTCTTTTTCTTTCCAAGGGATTCAATTTGCAAACCTTCCTCTTTGGCTTCTTTGATATCTTTCTTGACTGCTTTGGCTTTCATCACTCGGTCTTTACCAAGTAGCATTGCAGCCGCCGCCGCAGCGCTCTTTCGCTGCATTGTTGTTGACAGAATAAAGAGACCAAACGCTCCACCTCCACCAACAGCCATCAAGGATAGGATGTACACCCAGCGGCCAATAATTGGAACATCTCCGTTAACCCACTCGTCATCATCTTCTCCATCCATTGAAATGACGGTATCGTCCTCTCCAATTGTCAACTTAGTCAATAACATGACATCGCCAGCGGGACCTTTGACTTTACAATTAAGAATATCTTTAGGAGTTCCTTCGTTTCGAATGTCTCCCACGGCGACTGATTCAAGGAAATATCCTTCGAATTCAACTTCTTCGTACCATTTTAGTGCAGCCATTCCCTCTTGGATATTTTCTGTTGCAGGAATTATCCCCATAGTTACAAAGCCTTTGTCATCCTTCAATTTAGGATCTCCGAGGGTAGTAGGTGCGAGTGGGCTGCCTTTGCCGCCCATTGCTGGGTCTGCCCAATCTTTGACATTGACTCGAGTGGGCGGATCACCTGGGATGATTTCAGTCTGTACAATTACGACTGTTGTAACTGCTTTGAGTAAATCAAATGCTTCTAAAGGTCTACCAGCACCTTGCAAATAGTGATGGAATTGGCTTAATTGACCGGTGAAGTAAAACGGTTCATCAGTATCATTTTCACATCCTATCTTTATCATTTCATAGGTATTATCCTCACCTTCACCTAATTTTGTCTCGATTGTGACAGCGTCCCCATCAACCTTGACATTATACTCGCCATTACTTCCTCCCCATTCTGCCATATCTGTGCCTAAACAGCCAGAAAGTGGTGCAAAAAGCATGATTAATAACACCAGTAATGCCAATCGGGCGCCTCGCATGGGATACACGAGGTTCGACTTGATTTGAAAAACAATCGCTTCAAACTTTTTGTGAAAGAGGTACCTTAACCTGTTCTTTCAAGACCAGAAGGCGCCTCGGATGGCTAATTGCGGAGATCGCATAGCCTGGTATCGCGCCGGATTTGAAATCCGGTGGTGTAAGCCGCGGGAGTTCGAATCTCCCTCTCCGCGCTTATACATAAAATGACAAAGCGGAGAAGATATTCGAACTAGGCGAGAACTGAATATCAATAATCGAAATAACTGTTTTGGCCGTAGTTACTCAGTAAGCCGACGATTTGTGATGATAACAGCCACCAACCCAGCAACCAGCGTCAGAACCAAACCCGGAGCAGGAACTGACTCTTCTCCAACAGTTTCACTCTGTAGGGTTCGGGCATCTTCAATCAAATCTTCAGAACTCCAGTCTGAGCCAATATAGGCTAAGCGTTTGTCATGCTCTTCATCGAGAACATATATGACCGCGTTATGAGTAATGGTGTAATTCGTCTCTCCATGAGTATGGTCCATACTCTCATTGTCCATATCCTCATGGCCCATTGCATCAACGGGAGAAGGAATAAGCGATACATCAGAATAATTTGCAGCCCAAGCTAAGTGGGTAGCGTTTCCAACTTCTACTCCGTCAATTCCAATCATTGCTTCCTCCCAAGCAGCATCTGTATAATTCCATGAATAGAGTTTCCACCACCATGAATAATCTGAAGGTGATTGCCTATCGTCAATCATCGAAGAGCCATGCCCCCATTGTTCGTGATAGGTGAAATTGTAGGATATATTAGCATCATCAAATACAGCGGTTGTCAAATTCCATCCACTTGCATTATTAGGAAGGGTCTCGAATGCAACAGAATGTGATTTTACATAGCCCTCCTCTCTAAAGTTAAGAGGGGGTGAAAGTAAACTAAAGTTTGAATTATTTGCAGCCCAAGCAATTTGTGTTGAAGAATTAATTTCTATCGAATCAATTTCAACTTGTGGATCTTCCCAAGAAGAATTACTTGTATTCCAAACCAATAACTTCCACCACCAAGACAAATCAGAAGGATAATCAAATCCATCAATTCCAGTCATTTCATGGCTCCATGGCTCATTAATAGTGTAATTATGTAGAATATTGCTTGCGTTGAAAGCGGCAGTAGTTAGATTCCATCCAGTTGCATTCGATGGCAAAGAAGAATCATCAGCAAAATGGATACTTGATGAATTATCGGGATTCAGAACTGAAACCTGATTGATTGGCGTAGGGTGCAATATACTCAAACTGTTGAAATGCTCCATTTCTTCATTATATTCCTTGTTAACTATGATTCCAAAATCACTCCACACATCTTCCAATTGTTCCGGACTTCCAGTTAAGTGGGGCCAATCGGCATCATGGGTTTCAGAATATTCAGTCAATCTTGCCACATTATCAAATTCAGGGTCCATCGTTATCGAAACAAATTTGACATCATCACCGAGTTCATTTGATGCGGTGCGCAATTTGGAAGTATCCAAAGGACAAACATCGGGGCAACTTGTAAAGATGAAATTGACAACTGTGATATCACCTTTCAAAGAAGAGAGAGAAAAGTTGCTACTATCGCGGTCTATCAAAGAGAAATCACCCGCGTTCCCACTTGCCAGTGGAGTGCCATTGTATTCATTCCCATTGATTTCTCCTGATGGAGAATCTTTGAGACAACCTGCAAGAGGGGTAACGAGTAAAACTAGGAGAATGGCGAATGTTTGGTATTTCATATTATTCACCTGAAATTCAAGCAGTCCAAGGAGGTAAGCACCAACTTGGGAAGTCATCTACCCCTCCAGGGTTAGAAAGGCCGATTCCGTAAATCATTAAAGCTACAAAGAATAGTGGAAATATTGCGGTTTTTGTGAAGATGAATGGGTCGCCTCTCAAGTGCATAAACCAACCAGCGATACCGAAAACCTTGACGATTCCTACACTGATTAGTATTACCCAAGTGGTATACTTCTCCAATTCCATGTAAACCGCTCCAACTTCGATGACGGTGAACACCATCAACATTATGAAATTAAAGTTGTAAATATCCCCAAAGGGTTTTGCAAGCGCCTTTTCCCAGCCAGCTAATTGATGATCTCCCATTCATTACACCTCTTTCTAATACAAATAAAACGCGGGGAAAATTGCCACCCAAGCCAAGTCGACAAAGTGCC
>DUDM01000027.1:794-4059 GCA_012959275.1 Candidatus Poseidoniales archaeon | reverse complement strand
GTCAGTATTGTTTGGGCTGGTTGATGTTTGGTCTTCATATGTGACTCCAGCAGTAGGGTCGTGAATGATTGACTGACCTCTCGAGTATGAGAGGGCAAAATCTTGCTTGTGCTCGAACTCATCATCAGACTCTTGGGTTTCTGCTTTGAAGAGAGTTGTTCCAACAGTGGTATTGACGCCATCGACTGTTGCATTACCCTTCCAAGAGAATTCCAATCCTACCATAGTTCCGGAGGGGGTATTGGACACGGCTTGCAATCCTTCTTCACCCTCGTCCAAGTCATCGATATTCTGTTTTGTTTCTTGCTTGGCCTTTGAGCGAAGCAAAACGGCCAATGCGGTATCGTTCGTTCGGTAATCATAGTCATTGATGATTAAATTCATTTACAGACAAAGGTGTGAAAATCCCTTGACAAATAATGAGCAAAAGTAGCCCATAGCATGTATTCTTCATGTAAAAATCAATAAATTACTTCTCAAGATGAGTAGTTAAAACTTAAGCCGGTTTCAACTCGAATCGAAAACAAACGTCCATTTTGTCGTTAAGCGGATACAGCACCCTGCTCGATCAATGCATCTACTTGGTGAGCAAGTAGCGATGATATCCCAGCGAACCGTTCTGGAAGGACTCGTAGACCGCCGTGCCGCGCACGCCGGCGAAGGTCTCGAAGCTACGTCTGATGGCTAGTGATGTACCATTCTTGATTCGAGCCTGCTTATCATCACTCACCTCATCCAAGGCCTTGAGCACCTCTGCTGTGACCTCCGAATACTTGACTATCCCGAATCCAGTATTGAGGAAGATTTCGTGGACCTCGGCTATCCTCGTTTCATCTCTGAAATCCGTCCAGGCGAATAGACCACCGGGGCGCAACACGCGGTGAACCTCGGCGACAAATGCATCCATATCACTGTAGCAATGGCTGGATTCGACATTGTAGATGACATCGAATGATGTGTCATCGAAGGGTAGGGCCATCGCGTTACCCTTGACGAAATCGAGGTTGCCCTGCTCCGAATACAACCGTTTACAGAGTTGAACGGCCTTGGCGGAGTAATCTAGGGCAGTAAGGGCCGAAGGGGAATAGGTCCGGGCTATCCAGTCCGCGCCCCCACCTCTTCCCGAGCCCACTTCGAGGACATGCTTGCCTTCTAGTTCGATGTCGCGGATGTTCATGTGATAGAGTTGGATGAACAGCCGGTCGCTCTCGTCCTTCTCGTCGAGAAGCGGCTGGAGTGCATCGGTGAAACCATAGTTCATGTAGTTCAGTTCGCCCCACGCCTTAGCCTTCGCTAGACGTTGGTACCACAACCGCCACATGCCATCCCCCACCCTCGCTGGAAGAATAGATTGCATCGTTGCAAAGATACGCGCTAGAATGCCGAGTCGCAATTTTCACACCCGTTCTGCGGACCTACCACAAGCACATTGTGATTTGCATACCGCTCTCAGGATATTGGAGTTGCATTTCCCCTCCGTTAGTCAGGAGGTGCGGGGATACGGACGCTTGTGCGTCTGTTGGAGTCTCCTGAGTGGATGTGGACGCTTGTGCGTCCGGAAAGTAACCTCTGAACATTCAATCAGATTGTTCTAGAACAATGACCAATCCGTTGCTATTATGAACCCCCAAATTCCCAAAACCAACACAAACGGAGCAGCCGCTATCCCTGTCAGAGCCCCCTTCCACATTGCTTTGTTTTTGACACGAATGCCATGAATCAAAAGTGCAATCCAAGATAAAAAAGACACTGCAAGCAATGAAACAATACCATACTCTGAATAATTTGTGGTAGGACCTTCTGCTCTATCATGTAGCAAATCCAAGAATGCCCCCGCACACCACGCCATGATAATAAGAAGGTTGGGAATTCCAAGACTGATCCAGAAACTCTTCCGATCGTAAAAATCTGCTGATTCGCCATCATCTAACAACCCATCCCAAGTGAACTCTTCATCACATAGTGGGCAACTTAATTCACCAACCGCGTCGTCATCTAATCCGATTTCCTCTTCACAATGAGGGCATAGAATCTCGACCATAGTAGTTCCAACCACTGTTATGGAATAAGGATTGAGCCGGTTTTGGATTCAGAGTAGAAGCTTGTGAGTCTAAACCCAATTTTCTGCAACCCTTCGTACACCCTTGCGTGAGGTGTATGTCGTAAGGGGGGCCCTTTGAAACGCACTTAGGAATTATTGCTTTCAACCCATTCAAAGAGATGTCTAAGAACTGGTCCAAGCGACTCCCCTTTCTTTGATAATGAGTACTCGACTCTAGCTGGAACCTCAGCGAAAACTTCTCTCGTAACAAGTCCAAAATTAACAAATTCCTCCAACCTTCGACTCAGTGTTGTTGCAGTAATCGACAACTTATGCTTGAGTTCGTTGAATCGAACAGGTTTATCATTATTGAATAGAAAATAGAGTAACTCTAGCACGTAAGACTTCCCTAGCAAATCTACGATGCTTTTTCCTGCAGATTTTAGACATGTGGGTTGTTCTTCAGTTAATGGTTGCACATTAATACTAAGTAGCCACCCTATATCAACTCCTGAGTATCGACTGTGATACCGCGGTGCCAAAATCGGAACCTCCTTCTCTTAATACTGAAGCATAGTGTGGCGACTTAGGAGGAATGAATCTTATGAGTAAATGTGGATGCGGTAGATCACCAACAGGAATGTGCAAAGGATGGCATGATCTATCCCAAGAAGAATTTGAAGCGAAATTAGCAGAATATAAATTGAAGGAAACAAGTCAATAGTATCAACTAATTGATTCGGATAAGTCGCAAGGGGTCATCCGAAACCCCTTCCAACTGAATATGGTAGTTTGATGGGCTTTGCGTGGGTCGGTTTGCTCGCTAACTATGTGACCACCTGTGAGGACTGTAGAACTAGTAAATGAGTTTCGTATTATGGCACTTTGTTTTCAAGGTATAGATGCAAGCATTATAGCTAATTCTATACGGCTATTTCATCGAAAAAGAGATATCTTTTCGATGTTAATCCCAGTTAGCGAAAACTATACGCAACATCAATTGCTCATCCAAATTGAAAACCCGATTGAATTGCACCAAGGACGATATCTTCAATTATTTTCCTCCCTCGGTCCAATCCTGCAGCACCAGAAACAACATGTAAAGGGATTAAATGCTCTTCACGTGGGTGAGATTCTCGGCCACCTGGTGCTTCTGACCATTTTATCAACATATTATTGCGCACCATAGAGTCAACATGAGTCACAGAATTAGTCAACCACTGG
>DUDM01000027.1:0-540 GCA_012959275.1 Candidatus Poseidoniales archaeon | reverse complement strand
AAGAGTGAGACTACTTTTGCTGAAAGGTTCAGATCACCCGAAGGATTATATTCAAGTTTATAGGTGTGTTCTGGAAATCCATAGTAATCAAAAAATAGATTTGGTGAGATATTATTCTGAATTGTAACATGGCTTTCCTCCCAATGTGCTGAAACAATCAAAATCGCCTCCGGTGTCTTGCCAATATTCGCAGCAAGATTTCGCAGAAAATCAGCTTGCCGTTCCCAAGTTTCGGGTGGGTCCCAATCCATGAAGAAACATGGACCTCCACCGTGAGGAATAAAAACAGTTGGAAATCTTGACACTCACCTACCCCCCCTAAATGTTTTACACATCATTTATTTTAGTTTTGTCGAGTTTATTGAATAATTTGATATAATCCATTCGAATAAATCTTCTAGTATAGGGCGAAGTTTTTCTCTTGCCGAATGAGTCATCTCATATTCAACTCGAGATGGTACTTCAGCGTATAATTTCCGATGCACCAATCCGAATTTCTCTAATTCAACTAATATTCTGCTTAATGTAGTGGCCGAAACT
>DUDM01000026.1 GCA_012959275.1 Candidatus Poseidoniales archaeon | reverse complement strand
AACCCGAGCCTGAGCCAGAACCTGAGCCTGAGCCAGAACCTGAACCAGAGCCAGAGCCAGAGCCCGCAGTTGAGCCCATTCATTCCTCTGTTGATCCAACCGTTGAGCCCATACCTGAGCCCATTTTAGAGCAAGCAGGTAAAATCCAGAATTTCCTTACAGTGGATAAAAATAAAGATGGTCGCTTAGATGAACTTGAGATTACTGATGTTGTTGGCGATACTGCAATAGCACAAAAGAGAATTATTGCGGCCGATACAGATAGAGATGGAACTATTTCTTTACCTGAGTATTTAGCCCAACCCGATGATATTATCAAAGAGTCATCAATTGAAGCAAAATCCGCAGTTTCTACATCACCTTCTGATGTTGCCGAACCTACGTCAGCACCATCAACCACTCAATTCTCACTACCCAAGCCTGTCGCTCCTGTTCCTGTTCGTAAGCCAATTGAAAACTTAAACACTCTATCTCAAGGCCAATCGGCAGGAAAAGGTAATCAATATTCTCATGTGCAGCAAGGTGCACCTTCTCATCCAGCAGTTGAACCAGTTATTCGTAGTGGCATTCACTGCCGAGGGTGTAAAATTGGACTTGACCCACATTGGCGACATTGCCCAATATGTGGTTCTTCACAAGCATGAAATCAACCATTTTGGAAATATGCATGTGTATTTCATTTTGCCATGAATCTTCGTGCCTTGCAAAAAAATAGTAAGAATCCGAGCGCTCACACAGTGAGGTTGCCGTCAATCACAATATCATGGCCATCGATTCTAATTGTTGGATTTTTTAGGACACCTACAATATTCGTGCTTTGGCCCACACCTAATGCTCCAATAGTGAAATAACATGTACCGAGAACTTTCTCGTCCTCCAAAATATTGCCTAGTAATCTTGCTGCTTGATTCATACCTATGCCGAATTCAGCAACATTCCAAATAGCCTCGCGGTTCTTTGGTTTTAGTCGGGCAGCAGCCTCCCTAAATGCGTGTCTAATTTGTGCTGCTTCCGAGCCACCGGTTACATCAACTACGACGCCATTCTCAATTTCAAGGGTAATTTCCTCATTGACAAGATCAGCATCCCATGCTCCATCAATAACAATGATTCCCTCCATGTTACCTTCTTTTGGAGGGCAGAATATTTTTCCTGCCGGAAGATTTGTGACCATTCCGGGGCGATTGCAAATCCCACTATCATCGAGATTCCATTCTCGCCAAAACACATCAAAACTAACATTAGTTCCAGCGGGAGTAGTTACTTGCACTCTTCTTTTACGCCTGAGTATTCCAAAAACTTCTGTAATTTGTGTTTTAATATCGGCAAAGTTTGCGCGCATACCGCCTTCTGTGAACATTTCAATGGTCATGCCAGGCATGGTCGCGATTCTCGCTTTGGAACGTGTTGCATCAAGTCTTGCTTTTGTATGGGTGATGGAGTACTTAGTTGGTGCCAATATTACATCTTGTTGCCGCATCAAACTTGCTACTGGAGGGGGTGGATCGTCGCCATGGTGTTTGCCCTTCGGCATAATAACCATCAATACCCTCTCACTAACACTACTTGCTGCTGAATATAGCGCTTCACCAATGTCTGAAGTTGAAGGGTCAGCAATAATTAATACATTTTCATGTCGGTAAATATCCATACATGTATCGACAACCATTTTCGCACTTTCTTTCATAGCGTTTTCTCGTTCTTCAGCGGTCATTTCCGGTATTGGTTCTTCCTCCTCAGAGGAGTCTCCTTCGCTATCAGAGATATCGTCACCCTCGTCATTGTCACCGCTATCTTCTACGCCAACATGATTTTCAAGCTCAGTATTAATTTCACCGCCTTGACCATCACCGTCGCTTTTATTCACTATTTCATCGTCATTGAGTTCTTCAATATCCTCGCCATCGGGTGATTTGACGACAGTATCCGGCGACTTTTTCCGGACCATGATGCACCGATACCGTCAAACGCCTTGAAGGGTTCGCCAAATAAGGTTCATTTGCCCAAATGGTTTTTGCTGAGAGAAGAAAAGGGGATATGGATATTATTTTTTTCAATTAGTCATTCAAATCCTTCAAAATTATCACCACATTGACATCACTACTATTGATGAGCATATTCAAGCAATCCACCCGCTCCCCGTAATATATGGGCGATGATTGTGCGGCTGAATTTATTGAGCGAGTGAAGGTTTGGCAACGGATTAATTCAATTGCTGGTCACTTGAGTTGGGACCAAGAAACTGTGATGCCGCCAAAAGGTGCAAAAAGCCGTGGTGAAACTCTCGCTTGGCTTGCAAGTGAATCACATCGGCACATTACAGATCCCGCAATGGAGCACTGCTTAACAGAACTTGAAAGCCGCCTTGATAGCATTTCAAAGAAGAACCCCGATTTGGCTTGCAATGTTAGACGAATGCGTCGTAGTGTTGACCAAGCGAGTAAATTGCCCGCTAGCCTCGTCACCGAATTAACAAGAACTCAATCCGAAGCAATGCAAATCTGGCAGCAGGCTCGGGCAGAATCTGATTTCTCCTTATTCGCCCCAGTGCTTGGAAAAATCATAGATTTGACCAAGCAAAAAATGAAGTATTTGGGTGGAGAAAACGCTACTTATGATATTTTACTTGATGAATATGAAATAGGAATGACTATGGCTGATTACGACCCATTATTTGCCGGGCTTCGCCAGCGCCTCGTTCCCCTGTTAGAGAAAATAGTAAATGCCAGTAAAGATAATCCAAGCCCTTCTTTACCCGAGGGGATGAAATTCCCAATTTCTGCACAAGAGTCTTTTTGCACCAACGTAAGCAAACTCACTGGTTTTGATTTTGAAGCTGGTCGGATGGACCCCTCAACCCACCCTTTTTCTGCCGGTTTATGGGCTGGTGATACCCGATTTACTACCCGCTATGACCTGCATGATCCTTTTTCCTGCCTCTATGCAGTATTGCATGAAACCGGCCATGCCTTGTATGAGCAAGGTCTTCCAGAAATACATACTTTGACTCCTCGGGCAAATGCGATTTCTTTGGGAGTGCACGAATCTCAGAGCCGATTATGGGAGAATCAAATTGGCCGAACCGCTTCGTTTTGGTCTGTTGTTTTGGATGATTTCCGCAATCATTTCCCCGACTTACCTTCGGAGTTGACTCCTGCTGATATGAATCGCATTGCGAACCATGTTGAACCTTCGTTTATCCGTGTTGAAGCCGATGAAGTAACATATAATCTTCATGTCATGTTACGGTATGAAGTTGAGAAGCAAATTTTTGATAATGATTTGCCGGTTGAGGAAATACCACGGGTGTGGAATGATTTATTTGCCCAATGGTTCGGTCTTGAAGTTCCTGATGATACTCACGGTTGTTTGCAAGATGTGCATTGGTCAATGGCTGCCTTTGGTTATTTTCCAACCTATACTTTGGGCAATTTATACGCTGCTCAATTACTCAATAAAATGTCAGATGACCTCGGTTCCATAGATACATTGGTATCTTCTGGAGATTGGTCGTCAATACTCGATTGGTTAAGAAATGAGATTCATCAACACGGAATGATGTATGACCCGAGTGAATTGATTGAACGGGCCACCGGAAAACTTCCTTCACCCGAAGCCTTCTTGAATTATATTGAGACAAAGTATTCTCAACTTTATAATTTATAATTGCGAAACAAGTGAAGGTAGAAGTAGTAATTTCCTACGAAGATAAAAAATATTGAGATAACAATATTCCTCTTGCCTAAGCCAAGTAAACAATTACGCTTGGGCCTTATTGACGGAAAAAGGTGTAAGGGCTATGCGCTTTGAAAGACCTAATCCACCTATAATTTTGGCCGGTTTGAATTAGTCTTCATCACTTGAGTCTTCATCACTTGAGTCATCATCACTTGAGTCATCATCACTTGAAGACATTTTTTCAGTAATCTTAGTTAATTTTTCATTGAGTTCATCAAGAGCACTTTGTAAGTGGGATGTGTCACTTAGATCTGCGGATGTTCCTTCAAGTCCAAATCCACTACCAAATGAGACGCCGAGCAATACAATCATTGCTCCACCAATCATCATTAGTCCCGACCAAAATATGTTGCCAATTTCAATCGTTTCACCAGTTGTTGCTAATCCTCCATAGCCGGCGCCAACCAAAAACAAGACTAGTCCAATCTTGATTTGGTTGTGGCCGGGGCCAAGTTTTTCTTCAGTTGTCATAATATCACCAATTATTGACATCAATTCAAGCATATAGTCATATCTATTTTATTATTATTCTATTATTTATATCATATTGGCCTATGATGAATTTGATTATGGTCAAATACATTCGATATCAATAATCACTGGGAAAATATTGCCATTTGAATTAATTTGGTATAGAATAATTGCGATTTGTGCTTTGTGGGAACTATTTCCAAGGGCTCATTATTATCGCTTCACCGACTTCTCCGCCATTGACCAATAATCTACCCTTTGGGCCGGTTGTATCAGTTCTCTCAAACACTGGTATACCGGCGACAATTGTCAATACTGGCCAGCCGGATAGGCTACGTCCTCGGAATGGATTCCAACCAACCCGCGTCCAACTATTTTCGTCCTTTACTTCAATTTGCATAGATAAATCAACAAGAACTACGTCGCCATCCATCCCTTCGGCAATAACTCCTTTACCTTCCATACCATAACAGGTAGCAACATTTGTTGACATCCAATTAACGACATCCTGCAAGGAGCAATTACCAGAGTTAACATGATTCAACATGACTGCAAGCGATGTTTCTACACCAGGCATTCCAGAAGGAGCCTTTGGAAAGCCCAAGGATTTACTTTCTAGGGTGTGTGGTGCATGATCGGTAGCAATGCACTGAATTGTACCATCGCGCAGACCCTGCCATAACAAATCCCTATCATCAGTACTGCGAATTGGGGGGTTCATCTTTAGTCTAACATCTTCAGCAAGAACATCTTCTTCAGCAAAGGTAAGGTGTTGAGGTAAAGTTTCTGTGGTTATTAGACTTACACGCCCCTCGTCCTCCCCCTCAGTACTTTCAGAATCATCTGCTTCACCACTATTTGGCAAGGCAGTTCTTCCTTTCAACCAAGTGCTCTCCAAGCCTGATGTAAGATGCAAAATGTGCAGTCTATGGCCATATTTTACCGCCATATTTGCTGACCTTTGAGTGGCCAGTAATGCCGTTCGGTCATCACGCCATTCAGCATGAGCTTCAATATCTGTGCGAAATTCAAAAAGTGGCCAACGCTCATTTAATCGTTCTTCATCTTCTGCATGAACCGCTATCAATCCAGCGGTATTAGCAAAAATATTAGCGAGAGCCTCATCGGTATCCACAAGCAAATTTCCAGTTGAGGAGCCCATGAATATTTTTATCCCACAAATCCCAGGGATTGCGTGAGGTGCGTCTGGAGTTCCTACTGCTTCTTGTAGGTCTTCGAGGTTCTCCTTTGTGGCTCCAATGAAAAATCCATAATTGGTTACACAGGTGTTTGCTGCGCTATCTAATTTCTTCTGCATGGCGCTGAGAGTAGTTACACTTGGTTTGTTGTTTGGCATATCTAAAAAGCCGGTGATACCGCCTGCTGCTGCTGCTTTTGAACCAGAGCCAAGGTCCTCTTTTTCGGGATGCCCCGGTTCCCTAAAGTGTACTTGTGGGTCTATGCAGCCAGGAATTAAGTGAAGTCCTTGAGCATTGACAACATATTCCCCCTCTTCTGCAGTTAGTTCTTCGCCATATTTGACTTCAGTAATAACTCCATTTTCAATCCGACAATCGCCGATTGCAGTACTGTTGGGGCCGACAATGGTAGCGCCAAGGATTAGTATTGAGCCGCGTCGCATTGTATCCCTCATTCCTTTGGCTGAGCCGGACGCCCTTGAACTTTACAGCCAGTGATAAGCAAAAACCAACAGTGGGGCTCCATCTCTCGCCCTCCGCCAACCACCCTTATATTCAGAACAGGCGAAGTAATGTCGCTTTGCCTAAGCCTCTACGACCAACCCTTGATTTGCTCTCCACACCTGCAAATAGATTGCTCTCAAAGAAAATGCCAGATGCGTGTGTTCAACGACGAGCAGATTTTGGTCTAAAGGCATCACAAATTTGTGGATTACAGTCAATGTACGGTCCGCCAAGAAGGTCAACTCCATAGGGAACTGCTCGCCATAATTCATCTATGGTTTCACGAATCGCCTTTGGCCGGCCAGGTAAATTGAAAATAATACTCTTACCTCTTGTCCCTCCAATTTGGCGAGATAGAATTGCAGTTGGCACAAACTTAAGCGAAATCGCTCGCATTTGCTCGCCAAAGCCCGGTAATATCCGTTCACAAACTGCCTCTGTTGCCTCAGGAGTTACATCGCGAATAGCAGGCCCAGTGCCACCTGTTGTGACAATTACACTACAACCAACTTCATCAGCCAATTCAATAATTGCTGCTTTAATTGCAGGAATTTCATCGGGTACACAACGGTAATGTGCTTGCCATGGGGAGTTAATTGCTTCAGCAAAAAAACCGAGAATTGCAGGACCACCTTCATCTTCATACTCACCCTTGCTGGCCCTGTCACTTACCGTGATAATTCCAAAGAGTGCACTATCTCCAATAGATTCAGTCTCCCCTCCTGATAATTGCCATTGTGCCAAACTATGTCCCTCCCTAGTGTAAATAATAGCCATTATTGCTTTGGTAATTGAGTGCTACATTTACTCTTATGTTGCTTTACTCACCACTTCCTTCAACACCGTCATGGAATATTGTAAATAATTCATCTTCAAATAATTCGGCTTGGCGTCTTGCTTTAGTTGAGCGCATGTGAAGAATCGCCATGCCAATGAAAACTGCAATTGCAATAGGGATCAAAATTTCAAGTTTGTATTTGTGCATAACAGTTACAATGCCTTCAGCAGTATAGGCCCATGTGATTGAAGCGGCAGATCCCCCGAGTAGGCATGCCCATAATACGCGTAAGAAATTCATTCGTGACAATAGACCTAGCATAGCCCCAACAAGTACTCCCGATGCCATGAATGGAATCCATACAAAGCCAATAAGTCCCCAGAACCCCCATCTATTGATGAAGTCACGTTTTTCGTTTGCGGTGTATTCTACCGTGGACAATATGTCGCCAAATAATTTTGTTTGCAACATTCTGCCAGCAAAGCCTTCCTGCTTAGCAACAGCCGCAATTCTATCCGAATCAACAGATTTTTGCTCAAGTCTTCCAACCTCGGATTTATCTGCAAGAGTTGAAATTTGATTTCTGGCTCTAATGTGTAAATCTCTTTCTCCAATAATATCTTCTAATTGGCGAGTTAGATGGTTATTTATTGCATTTCTAATATCTTCATTAGGCTTTTTGAATCTAAAGAATGGTAATCTTGTAGTTGGCCTATATAGTATGGATACGAAGATCATCTTGTCATCATTGGTAACTGTTGCCATGCGCATTTCGATGTCCTTCCTTCCCTCAAAGAAATCTTCCAGATGCTTCTTGACATCATCTTCTACTCTCGAAAGCACATGTAGGTCGCGGAAGAAGGAAGAATAATCGTTAATCACATGTCCAACGCCGACCCCAGTTTCATTTGTTTCACGGTTTGACATATCCTCTACACCCATCCCGATGCCGGTTTCAAAGTCAATTGCAGCAGTTTCTCCTACGGTTTTTACTGTAAGTTGTATCGGCTTGAATACCCTAAATATTGCCAATTCACTGAGTAGGGACCTAAGAATTTCATGACGGATTTCACTTCCTCCAATTAGGGTTGATTCGGTATTTTCATACGGTATTAAAATATCAATCGATAAATCGCGTTCAATATACCTATAGTCAGCCCACCTTACTTTTATTCCAAGTGCTTCGGTTGAATCTTGAATTGAATTGCGTACTACTCGTTTAATATGGTCGTGACTAAGCATATCGTCAGCATCTTGGTGATACACTTTGTACATTACCGGATAAAGCAAAAATAAAGAAAATATAGATAGAGAAAGGGATACGAAAGCCATCCACCATGCTGGAACACCGGCAGCACCACCTGTGAGCATTGCAGTTTCTCGCCCACCACCTAATTCGGCTAACATCAGGCCAATGCCCCAATTTCCAAGGTCTTGGTTTGACCAGCAAGGGCGTGGGCCACTATCGGTCATCACCGCCTCTTTTTTTATTTCTGAATCAACCCATGGCAAGAAACTCCAACTATTTTCCTCTACAACGATTTCAAAATCAAGGAAATCAGAAACCGATTCAACAAGAGTGGTATTGCTGAGATTTCGGTCTAGTGGAATATTTTCATAAACATCTATTCGCACATATACTTTGTAAATGTCTGATGCATTGTCGCTAAAGTCAAAGAAAGTTTGGTCAGAATGACTTTCCCCCGTATTTAGAAATAATTCACTATCTCCATCAACCAAAGTCCAATTAATTATCGGGTCTCCATTTGGCAAATTCTGCCCTCTCATTCGTATTGCCAATGCGTTATTATCCAAATATATGTGAATCCATGGTGAATCGGCTTTATCTTCACAAACTTCTTCAGCAATATCCAAAGGAGTTTCTGACATTTTCTGATCAACCCAAGTTGATTCAGAAATGTTATCGCCTATTACTCCTGTTGATAATGAAAAGACGGTGAGGAAATATAAGATACCATAGCCAATTCCAGAAAGTAGAACCCAGTCTTCAATTCCCGAGGGGAATCTGCGTCCACTATCACTGGTTCGCCGGCGGCGAATCGCAGCCAATTCCTTATCAATACGTGTTCGCTTTTCTTCACTTTCACTTTTTTCGGTGTTGCCCTTTTCATCAGTAAAGTCAACTTCGATGGGCACTTCGTCGGAGTGGATTTCTAAGTCTTCATCGCCGCCCATGACCCACCTATGGTGGATATATTCTTGAGGCTTCGCCCTGCATTAATGTAAAGGATATCATGTAATAAATTAATTCAAGCCATAAATAGAGCAATAATTATTTTTCCTATATCGTGTTTTAATAATTTTATCTGGTCACTATAAGGGGTATTGGTTGGTGTCAAGGCGATGAAAACTACTATTATTGCATCGTCTTGTATCATCGCCACACAAGTATAGTATCCAAATGGGCTGGCGGAATAGGTCATGGCTCCGGCAATCCCAAGGCGCCTTCCAGCCAACGGCTCTAAAACAAAAAACAAAACTGCCGAAGTCAAAAACACAAAAAAAGTAAACCATAATTCCCAAACGATTATTGAATCACCAAATAGAATTGCTGGTGCCATTAGATAATTAATCACCGGGGGAGTCATTGTGACCATCTCTGTGTCTGAATACAATAATCCTCCATTCAATATTGTATCAGCACGATCACGAAAGATATCGATATCAGATGCACTTTCTCTAAGGGGGCGTTCTTGTATTTCGTAACCAATAAGGATAGGTGCGGCTGCAGCAAAGGTAATGATGAAAAGGATGAATAGGATGAATAGTACCTTCTTATTACTTGCATTTTCGAGGAGATCTAGGGTGAATCTATTCGCCCGTTAATGGCATCCATCCGTTTACGAATATCCCTATTAGTATTGCCTGTTAACTCTCTGCTTATCAGCAATCTCTATTGAAGATGCGCGGGCCCATCGTTTTATGGGAATGGAAAGCGGTGACGAAGCCAAGGATGTCAGCATCATCATCCCAGTTCTTAATGAGGAGGAAAATCTACATCCTTTAATTGATGAAATTACTGAAACAATGAAGGATAAAGAATACGAAATTATCTTTGTTGATGACGGTAGCACTGATGACACCGTGAAGATTCTAAAGGATATACGTTCAAACAATTCCCATGTCAGGATTCATAAATTGAAAAGAAACTACGGTAAAGCAATAGCAATGGCAGTAGGTTTTGACATTGCGCGTGGCAAGACAAGTATTACAATGGACGGAGATCTACAGGACGATCCGGCTGAAATTCCACGTTTTCTTGCCAGTATTGCTGAAGGAAATGATATCGTATGCGGCTGGCGCGCCAAACGAAATGATAACATTTTCAAACGCTGGCCATCAAAAATCTACAACAAGATGTCGCGAAAGATTGCTGGTGTAAAAATTCACGATATGAATTGTGGCTTTAAGGCATATAATACTGAATTAGCATGTAGCCTGAACTTGTATGGTGACATGCACCGATATACTCCGGTACTTGGACATATGAATGGTGCTAAAGTTTCTGAAATAGTCGTAAACCATAGAAAGAGAATTCATGGGAAATCAAAGTATGGTGCAAAAAGAATCATGCGAGGGTTGATTGACCTAATAACAGTGGGTTTCTTGTTTTCATTTTTAGAACGCCCACTGCATTTTTTTGGTCGCATTGGTACATTGATTTCATTAATTGGTTTTGCAATTTGTAGTTATTTAGTTTCATTGAAGTATATTTACGGAGAAGGCATTGGGGACCGCCCAATGTTAATGTTAGGTGTATTATTGATTACCACTGGAATACAGTTGTTCATGTTAGGATTACTGGGTGAAACTATTGTTTATCGCTCATCAGAAAACCGACAATTGCGATTTTATGGAAAGGAATTGTAATCTATTCTTCCTCATCAAGTGTTATTCCTTTTAGGAGAAGTCCACCGATGAAGAATGCTATTATCTCACCAATAATGTTGAATGTTCTAGAAGTTATTGCAAGTATTGCACCTGCCCCGCCGCTTGCGAGTATAGTCAACAGGTAAGTCAGTGAACCTTCGCGTACCCCAAAACCAGCAGGGAGGAAGAAAGCATAGAAGCCAGCAGCCCATGAAAGGGCAAAGACTCCAATTAATATCTCAATAGAAACATCAATTCCAATTCCTGTGAGGATCATCTTGTGAGCAACTCCCCAAAGTACCCACCCTCCAATCATTAACAATAGAGCAAATAAATAGATTGTTTTTGTCATTGCTATTGGTGCATCCCACTCGCCCTTGCCAAGAATTGCAATAGGCTTACGCAGTATTCTCTGAGTGGCCTCAAGGCTGACTATAGGGACTAATGAAATCAGTGCAGAAACCCCGAGAATTGCCTTCCAGAAAAATTCAATTTCACTACTCAACAGCAGGAGAGAGCCGGCTATGAGGGCAGAAGAAGTTGACAGAACTAATTCCCATGCAAAACTTTCCAAAACCACCTTTGAGCCCCATTTACGTGCTATCCACGATCTACTTGCAATGAGGGCCACCTTGCCTGGGACATACTTGGCAACATTTGTAGTCCACCATATTGAATAAGCATCGCGTAGAGGAATTATTACTCCACATCCCCGCATTGACACCATCCAAACAAATGGCCATAACATCATCATAGCAACTATTAGGGCACCCCCTAGCCAAAATTCATAACTAGCCGATGTAATGACATCAGTAAAAACAACCTGATTGCTATTCAGTTCCAGAAATACGAACCAAAATGAAGCGACAATAACCAAAGCAATGGCTATGCGAATTGGCCATGATGAGTTTATTTTAGCAGTTTCATTTGATTCCATCTATGTTCACGTACCATTCTCTAATTGAATCTACCATAGCATCCCCTCTATAATAAGATTGAATCAATTGATTTGCACCGGTAACTAAAATCTCTCTCAATTCAATGTCTTGTTGCAGTCTTCTAAGTGCCTCAGAAAGTGAGGAGACATCATTTTGGCGAACAAGTAATCCCGTCTTTTCATGATGAATGATTTCAGGGATGCCGCCACAATCAGTACCAATCACAGGTATCCCTGCACTCATCGCCTCAAGAAGTACCACTCCAAGGCCTTCTTGTTCACCACTTGCCGTAGTGATTGAAGGCAACACAAATGCTCTAGAATTATGATACATATCTATGACCTTACTGCGTTCCAAAGAGCCATGAAATCTCACCTTATCGCCAAGTTTCAGTTCGTCAACCAACGATTCCAATTTCCCTCGTTCTCGGCCATCACCGACAATATCAAGCATCCAATTAATTCCATTTGATGCACATAATTCAGAAAATGAACGTATTAGTACATCGACTCCTTTGACTTCAAGTAGCCTGCCAACAAATAGAAAACCACCAGTTTTCTCTTTTTTATTTAATTCTACAAATTCATCCAATCCAAATACCATTGGTAAAATAAGATCCGTGCTATTTGGCTTACGGGAACATGTGTCAGCAATGATTTCTTGCAATGCCGTTGACACAAAATGAGATTTCTCACTTCGTCGTAAAACTCTTTTTGCCATCCCTCTTGCCATTTTTCGTTTCTTGACTAGGAAAACATCAGTACCATGCATAGACAAGTAGAAGCCCTTACTTTTTGCTAACGCCTTTCCAGTCACATATCCACCTGGAAACAACCAATGAGCATGAACAATATCGGGAGATATTTCTTTGATGAGTGATTTTGTCGCTTTCCGCCAACGCCGCAAAAACTTCATGAAAAACAGAGCCCTAAGGGGTGACCCGAACACCTGCTTATGCATATCTCCGCGATAAGCAAGCGTTTCCTTTTCATCTGAAGCGTAACGAAACCTTCGAATTTCAACCCCATCTATAATTTCATTTTCAGATAAATTTTGATCATGTGGACAATGCACCACAACGCGAGCAAAGGTAGCGCATGCTTTGGCAAAATCATGCATGAATGGGGCCACATGGTCAGTAGAATGACGTGGGTATACGTGAGTATTGAGCAATATTGTTGGTCTGGAATCATCACTCATTTCCACTCACCCACCCAACAATTGCTTTGTTGCTCGCTACTTCATTCCTTCTATTATATACTGCCTATTGGGTTAAACAATTGTAGTTCAAAATGCACCCTTGCTCAGGCTTTCTATAGTTGATTGTGGGTCAAGATGTACGCGATTCTTGATTACAAATGGCCCTAATAATGTTAGTTATTGATTGAATTTACATCCATATTATTAGTTTGTGAAAAATGTAATGTTGAATAACTAAAGACGCCTGCAGAATTCATGGCAAGCATTCTAATCATCGCCGTATCTGATGGCAAAAACTTAAAATTAGCAGAGATGATCAAAGAAAAGGGTGAAGAAATGGGTAACCAAATGTCTATCCTTAACCTCTGCGCAATTGACTTTCCATTGTTTACAAATGCCCGAGCAAAGGCTACTGAAACGCTAGAGGGATTGAGTGAGGTTATGGCACAAATGGCTGCCGTGGATTCATGGTTCATCGTTGCTCCAGAGTATAATGGCTCTTTTCCTTCCGTCCTAAACAATACTATTGCATGGCTTTCACGTGAGGGAGATGACTTCCGCGATTTATTCAACTCTCGCAAGGTTGGGCTAGGCACCCATAGTGGCAGTGACGGCATCTATGTTATTGTCGCAATGCGACAACTATTTGCCTACCTTGGTTGCAATGTTTTGGGCCGGACACTGCGAACAAATTATTCAAAGCCAGCAAATCCCGATACCATTGTTGCTATGTTGGGTGAATTAGGAAAATAAAATATTTCTTTGTTACCGAACCATCTTAGTTCAGAGCACACTCGAATTCGATTATTGGATACTCAAAATCGTTTTCTAAACACTAGCCACTAAACTGGCCTACTGAAAGCCCATTCAAACAACAATTGTATTCGCAAGGCCCCCCTTGCAATACCCACTTGTCAGTAATGTTCTTCTTCAACCACATTCTGCGCAGTTCATGCGAAACAAGCCAATCCCAATTATTCTGTCTATCACCTTGCTGCTTACCGTCCTCATTTCTCCTCTTGCAATCTCCGAAAGCAGCGAAGGGACAACACCCGAATCGATGACTCGCATCATGATGTTTCCACCCGATGCTGAGGTCACTGGAATGCACATCGACGCGAATGGCAATTTCTTCGTCAACGCGATGCACCCCGATGATGACAACTACAAGGCAACAATCGGAGTAATCAATGGAATCGATTGGAATGACCTTCCGAGTTCTGTTCCAGAATTAGCATCGTCCAGCAGCGAATCGGATATTTGGCATGGCATTCGAACTTCCTACGGAGATTATCAGGTTCTCCTGCAAAGTGGCGATGCCTTCTCTGAAGGTGGAGTTGCGGGAGGAATCTACGCCGCTGATGATGGAAATCAAATCTTCATCAGCGAAAAACCGGATTACAATGCCTTCGTACCTCTGAACGCAAATGGTAGCCGAGGATACCTCTACACCGCTTGGGAAGAACGACCCGCAGGGATTAGCCAATTGGAGATAGAATGGAATACAACATCTGCTGAATGGGATGTGTTGGGCGGCATGATGCTGGACCTTAGCAGTGTCAACGGCGGCTGGGTTTTCTGCTTCGGAAGTATGAGCCCCTGGGGGACTCCACTTCTATCCGAAGAACTCTACTTCTCCGATACTCAGGACTGGAATGACGAGGCTTACTATTACCACTACGACCAAGAGAGGTTGGAGGATTATCTCGGCTACTACCCTAACCCCTACGATTATGGTTACATCATGGAAATTGAGAATCCGGTCACCACCGAACCTAACTTCATCAAGCACTTCGCGATGGGCCGATTCTCGCATGAAAATGCGCAGGTGATGCCTGATGAGAGAACCGTTTACCTCTCCGACGACGGCTATGACACGGTATTGTTCAAGTTCGTCGCTGACGCTGCTGAGGACCTCAGTTCAGGAACTCTCTACGCTGCCAGAGTCACTCAAGACGATAGCAGCGACTCGGCCACTACCGGATTTGATGTGGAGTGGATGGAAATGGCCTCGTCGTCAAATTCGGATATTCAAAACTGGATCGATGAATACGATGGCATAACTACAGAGGACTTCATCGCTGGACAGAATTCCTACATCACCGATGAAGAGATCAGAGATTGGGCAGAAGGACGCCTGAACGATGACCTGAATGGTGATGGGACGATAGGTTCTGCGGCTGACGACAGGGTAGCCTTCCTCGAATCTCGTAAGGCAGCTGCTGCGCTTGGAGCCAGTGATGAATGGAACAAGATGGAAGGGGTTGGGTTCAACCCAAACGCACCCGATTACCTCTATCTGGCGATGTCAGATATTCGTAACGATATGAGTGATGGGCAGGGTGACATCGATGTCACACAGAATCGTTGTGGTATCGTCTACCGCATGACTTTGGATGATGAATGGAATGTGGATAGGATTGAACCGGTGATATCTGGTGGCCCTTACACATCTTCAGCCACATACGAATGCGATGTGAACAACCTCGCTGGACCGGACAACCTCCTCGTTCTGGATGATGGACGGGTTCTAATCGGCGAAGACACGGGTAAGCATGAGAGCAACATGGTATGGCTTTGGGGGCAGAACATCGAGCCTGAAATTGAGGATGGAGAAGGTGGTGAAGGCTCTGGGACTGGCGACGGCAACGAAACCATCACAGTGAACCATGTGGTTCTGGTTGACACACCTCCACACCCAGAGTGGGAATGGAATTACAGTTACCAAGTTGAGGTCAGCGACCTTCAGATGAATGTGAGTTATATTGCAGTGATCCTCATCAAGCAGATTGGTGATGATGAATGGGGAGGCCTAGATTGGTGGTGGGATGATATCGAAGGTGATGGTGACCAATACGATTTCACATTTTCACTGCAGAGAGGATGCTATTTCATCAATGCCTCTTTCTATGAAAGTGGCGACCTCAATTCAGATGTGGAGAATGCAACAGTTCTGGCAGGTACAGACTTGGATTTCGTTGTTGGAACCGGCACATGTGTGGATGGCGTGTACTCCGATGAAGTGCCGCAGGGCGACTCGGGGCCTCAAGATGGTGCTGACGACGATGATGCAGGAGGTCTGCCAGGCTTCGGGGTCATCCTCAGCATCACCGCAGCACTTGGAGCCGCGCTTATTGCGACCCGCCGTGAGTGAACCTCGATTCCTGAAGATAACCAAACCAATGTTACCGATACAACTCCAGTAGATGATGATGACCCGCCCATCGATGATGATGAGGAAGAGGATTCTAGCGGCACCGAATCAGAAACAGCACAGAAATCTGGAATCGTGGAGAATTTGGGCATGGTGAACATCGTTCTGGGAGTTATCCTGTTTCTGCTGTTGTGTATGTTCGTGTTGCTTCGACTAGGAGGCCGTGAATGAAACTTGATTTCAAAACAATTGAACGGTTTAGGATTGAATCCTTGTAAGAACTCTATCAAGTGCTTTAATATCCTCAGCAAAATCTTCAGGAGGCTTTGACCACGCAACTCTCATCCAAGTTTTGAGGTCTTTGTGAAACATACAACCTGGGATTGCTAACAGGCCTTCTTGCTTGCCAATTCCATCGATTACTTGCATCGCATCAACGCCAATATCAAATGCTCCAAACACTCCTTGAGGCGGGGCTTGCCAATCAATTCCATGTTTTTCTAATACTTTTTCTAATAAAGGAATAGCGTGTTTTCTGCGCTCCTCGATGGCATCCAAGGCCTTCTGCAAATGTGGCCATGCAGCAGCAGCAAGGCGGGCGCTTGGAGTTGCCAACATTCCAGTAAATGTCATTAAGGCGCGCATAGCATTATTGGCAATTTCTTCGCTTGCAATAATCCAACCAAACCTCAATGAGCCGAGAGAGTATATTTTGGTTAAGGAGTTAATACTCACACAATGCCCTCCCAAAGTATGGGCAGGACGGAAATTACCTGATGTGCGTAATGAATCATTGTAAACCTCGTCAGCAATCAGAGGAATACCTTCCATCCTGCAGGCTTCGACCAACCAATCCATATCTTCTGTCAAGAGGTCAAAACCAGTGGGGTTGAGAATTGGCGTTATCAAAACACCGTCAACTGTTGGAATAATTTCACTAAGCCTATCTCTATCAAGCCTCCAAGGGCCTGGGCCTGAATTAATTCGGTTGAATTCGACAGTTTCAATTCCCATCATTCTAGCAGATTGACTAACCGGTGCATAAGAGGGCATCTCAACTGCTAGACGCTTTGAGCCAGAAGGTAAGGCAGCAGCAATTGCCAGATGAATGGCATCAGTTGCTCCATGAGTTGCTACAACTCGTTCTATTGCGACACCTTCTCTCTGCGCAATCAGTTGGTGCACATCGATGCCATCGAATAGCGGGTGAATGATGAGATTTTCAATGCTTGACAATTCTTCTGACCAATCTAATTGTAGGCCTGATTGAGAAAGGTCGTGCGGCCTTTGCTCCAGCAAGCGAGGAACATACCAATCGAGATAGGCGATTGGTGGGATCTCATTTCCATGAACGGGTGGACCATTTTGTGGCCACCATACATCGCTCATATTTGCCTGCACTGGCTATGACTTCATGAAGATAGCAGACGCTCACATACTTCAATCCCTGCAGCATCCTCTATTTCTTCGAATAATTTCTTCAATTGTTGGAGAATCGATTTATCTCCATTTAATTGGAATAAAGAAAAACCAACGTGCCCTCTTGTGTTGACTGATAAGTCCAATTCCCAAGCCGCTTCTAAGGTGGCTTGTGAACAATGTTTGAGGGCGATGTCAGCCACTAACTCAGGACGGCTTGCAGCCCCTACCGATAGGTCCTTGATGATATCAAGCACCTCGTTCTCTTCAATTTCTTTTGTTTCTAAAAGTAATGATAAATCTCTGCCTCTTTGGATTGCTTGTTGTAGAGCATTACCGTCATCTAATTTGGAAGAAAAACCCCCTAAAGCAAGTAGTTCATCAGCGTTAAATGCCGATTCTCCAACTTTGTCCACTAATGAATTGAGGTGATTAACATCGGCAATATGTCCATCAAGTCCTGCTGCAATCAGTAAACACTTGGCTTCGCCAAATGCATTTCCTGTACGTCGATGTAAAGTAGCCGCTCGCCGAAGGCGTAATGCTGCTTGGATTGCGTCTCCTGTTGCCATTTTCAACTGAGCCATCTCAATAAGCAGAGTGATAGTTTCACTGGAGAGGTCAAGTTCACCCTCATCTCCTTCAATGTTGATTTCAATCAAAGGAAGTCCATCATGAGTTTTCGCCTGCTTCAGAATGTTTGCCCATTCTAAGGGTTCTACATTGGCAACCAAATCTTCCAATGAATTGCGCTTTAATTGTCCGTCATCTCCCCGATGGAGTACCTCACAATTAGCAAGTTCTGCAGATAATTCTTCAACTTTGTCTTGACCCTTTTCTGTTAGGATATATGCGGTGACTCGCTTTCTTTCATTTGCAACTCTTCTCCTTTCTGAAATTAGTAAGCCTTTGGAAATTAAGGTTGTTACCTCTCGTGAAATATGAGATTGTGCCATACCAAGTCGCTCGACTAAACCTCGTTGGCTGTAGCGGCGGGGGTATTCGAAACGGTCTAGATATTGCTGACACCCAGATAAAGCAATCAATACCCTATCTGCATTGCTCGGCTTGATGCTCAACCCTTTCCACCCTCTATGAATGACAATGAGGTGGTTATGATTTAAGAATCATCTTGTTTAACATAGGAATGCCAGTTGCTACCGCGTTCTGCATTCGTCCCCATGCTGGGGAAATCCTCAGCCTTTGGAATCAATGCCGCCTTCTTTGCCTTACGGCGAACCATCAGAACGGTACCAGCGATTCCAACAACAAGTGCTCCCATGACAAGTGGGGCGATTTGCATTAAGTTTCGAAACAGAACTCGGTTTCCAAGGTTGATTGGCTCTCCAAATCCTGCAGTATCAATGGTCATAACATCGATGTCATATTCTGGGTCATGAGTGATATTCTCACCTACTGGGTGGTTGTATCCTCCAATCATCCTAACTCCTTTGTAATGGCCATCTGGGAGGCTACTATTCTGCAAATCTTCCTTATGTATAGGCCGGATTCCATGTAGTTGGAAGAGGACTTCTTCCTCGACTCCGTCAACTGTTGCATTAGAGACCCAACGAATGCTGGCCATCTTTGCACCATCATTATCGAAATGTAATCCGCCTGCTCTAACTGCTGAGGCGTTTGAGATTCCTTCTTCTTTCAATTCATCTCCTTCTGGGCTACAATGAGTTTGTTTGAATTTTTTGCTCTCCTTTTGTCCATTTCCTTGACCATTGTTATTCATTTCAACATAGTCCATTCCACACTTCAATGGGTGACCAAATTTGTCATGATTATCCTTTGGGGGCGGAGGTGAATGTATTGCGGAGTTCTTTTTTGCTTGACCCACGAATGGTTTTGGTCCAGGCATTTTCTGGAATTGGTCCATTGTCCAATCAGCTACGCTGTCCTTCATGTAGGCCCCCATACCATATTCGACAACTGTCATCAATCGGCTCTCATTGGTTGAAGCATCCCATCCTTCGAGGATTTGGTCGTACTTCCATACGTTGTTTAGGACATCTGCGGTAATGTTACTACTTCCAATTTGCTTAGTATAGTCGATTTTCACGTTTTTATCCCTATCTTTATGGGTCTCCACACGGTAATGTGGCATCGCCTCAACTTCGACTGTTGTTTCGGTTGTTGTTATGTGAAAGATATACTTGATAAGGTCAAGACTTTGATTAGCATCCGCATCATTACCCTGATAGGCGATTGATGTTGCTTCAAGGCTGAAATCAAATTGACAATTATTTCCATTACACTCTTCTGTCAAAACAGACGGAGTCCAAGTTAAATTACTGTATGAAATATATTTCATGATAGATTCGTGACTAACATCAGCCTTTGAGATTTCATCCAATGTTCCTGCCTTTCCTTGACCTCTCACATTGAATAGGCCATCATTATTTAGGTCTTCATATTCAAGAATGCCATCCAATTTTTGATAAAAAATAGTGTTGACTGGAATGCCGACACGCTTATTGAAACGACCGCGGGAATCGTGGATATCTGCAACTCCCATGAAATGTGTTTGTGTAGTAAGTAAGGAAATTTCACCAGGGTCTTCTACTGTTCCCCATGATAATCGCATCTTTGCATCTCCAAGTTTTAAACTCAATTTGCCAGCAGTTTCATTCAAATCTACTTTTATCTCTTCATTTGTATACTTGATACTGTCATCAGTAATTGCATCATCGCTTTGGGCGGTTGCACTACTTGGGATTGATATCAACATCAAACTAATCATCAACAGTGCTACAAGGCTTCTTCTGCTCATAAAGCCCTGTCAACTATATCCAGTATATCAAAGACAATATCAGATATACCACAAAATTAGTTTCTATTCCTACCGAGAACCTCTCCTGATTTCTTCAAAAGTGAATCAATAATTTCCACTTCCTTGACCTCATGACCTAAGGCATTTAGTGAGGTAGTAGTTTTTGGACTCATTCCACAAGCTGCTAGATTCTCTACTCTGCCAGCCGGCGTATCGACATTTATCGTGAAGCCATGTCGACTAACCCATCTTAGGAAAGATAAGCCAATACTTGCAACTTTATGCCCATCAACCCAGACTCCTTGCATCCTTTCATCGCGAGTTGCTGAGATTTTATGTTCCGATAATGCTGTGATAATCCACTCCTCTAACTTGTGAATGATTTGGCTGACATTTGCCTCATCAACTTGATTCCAATGGATAATTGGGTAGATGACGATTTGCCCCTCACCATGCCAAGTTAGGCCTCCACCTCGGTCTACATCAACAGTTAGGTAATCAGCAGGTGCTTGAATGCCATCATTACGTGCCTTAGGCCCGATAGTGACTACTTCGGGATGTTCACAGATGAGGAGGGTGTCTTCAATTTCATCAGCGATACGCTGCTTTTGCATTTCCCTCATTAGGGCGTCCGCCTCGGAGAACTCGATGACTCCAAGGTTTACTACCTTCATACTGATTCCTCAAAAGCGCCCAGATGAGCCAAAACCACCGCTTCCACGCTGAGTACCACCCAATGCTTCGACATTATCTACTTCTGTAAAAGACACCAATGGTACAGGGGCTAGTAATAATTGAGCGCAGCGTTCACCTTTTGCCAAATGGAATTCGTCGCCCTCGCCAATCCAGGTCGCCAAGACCATCAACTCACCGCGATAATCTGAATCTATTGTCCCTACTCCATTTGGCATGATCATTCCTTTTGCACCTAGGCTTGAACGGGAGCGGATTTGCCCTTCCCAACCTTCTGGGATGGCTACTGCTAAACCTGTTTTGATACGAGCAGATTGTCCTTTGCGAATCACCGTATCCTCAAGGCAACGCAAGTCCCAGCCTGCGGCGCTTGGAGAGCCTTGAGTCGGAGCCAAGGCGGCTTGGTTGAGTCGGGTAAAAGTGACATTCAGTTGGCTGCGGGTCATCAGAGCATCGCAGGGGGTAGAAGCCTTCATAGTTAGCCAAGAAGTGCCTTTTCCTAATAGCAAAAGCCCTTTGTAAATCAATGTGAAATGACGGGGAATAGAGGCAATGATTATGACCCCTGCGGAATGCGTTGAAGACTCCAGCGCGTGGTGAGTGCGCCAAGGAGAGGGAGCGGAATGCAGACGGGACAAAACATGGATGGACAGGACATCGACTTCAGTGCCGAGTTCATCGAACCCATGCTCAAGGAGAACCTCGATAGGTTCGTCCTTTTCCCAATAAAGCATGACGACATATGGGAGATGTACAAGATGGAGCAGGCCAGTTTTTGGACTGCTGAAGAAATAGATTTGGCCCAAGATACCAAAGACTGGGCCAAATTAACCGATGATGAACGCCACTTCCTGAAACATGTTTTGGCTTTCTTTGCTGCCAGTGATGGCATCGTCAACGAGAACCTGGTCCTAAACTTCTCCAATGAAGTCCAATGGCCAGAAGCCCGCGCATTTTACGGCTTCCAAATAATGATGGAAAATGTCCATGCTGAAACTTACTCTCTCTTAATCGACACATACATCTCAGACCCTGATGAGAAAAATCACCTCTTCAAGGCCTTAGAAACAGTACCTTCAGTAAAGAAGAAGGGCGACTGGGCAATGCGCTGGCTCTCTCGCAAGAAGGGGAATTTCGCCGAACGCCTAGTTGCATTTGCTGCCGTTGAAG
This sequence comes from Candidatus Poseidoniales archaeon, assembly GCA_012959275.1. Taxonomy (GTDB): domain Archaea; phylum Thermoplasmatota; class Poseidoniia; order Poseidoniales; family Poseidoniaceae; genus UBA226. The sequence continues at coordinate 3,279 of DUDM01000026.1, read as the reverse complement.
GTATCTTCTTCTCAGGCTCCTTCTGCGCCATCTTCTGGTTGAAAAAGAGAAACTTGATGCCAGGTCTAACATTCTCAAATGAATTGATTTCTCGAGACGAAGGCCTACACTGTGATTTTGCTTGTCTATTACATACTCAAATGCAACGCCCCGCAGAATGTTCCAGAGTTAGGGCAATACTTTCAGAAGCAGTGGAAATCGAAAAGGAGTTCGTAACCTCAGCACTACCAGTATCACTACTGGGGATGAATGATGCTCATATGTGCCAATATATCGAATTCGTCGCAGACCGCTTGGCTGTTGCATTAGGCTGTACAAAAATTTATGGAACAGAAAACCCATTCCCTTGGATGGAGATGATTTCAATGCAAGGAAAGACAAATTTCTTCGAAAAGCGGGTCGCAGAATATCAAAAAGCCGGTGTGATGAATGCGGGTTCAAGTTTAGGAGCGGTACAAACACGCTTCTCTATGGAGGAAGACTTCTAAACCGTCCGCGATGGGAGAAACTTTGTTGCGCTGGAAGATAGGAGGAGGTGAGTAAGAATGGGATTAAAAGTAGTCAACCGGAAAGGTGAGGAAGAAGCCGTACGTTTTGATGCAATCCGCGAAAAATTGGAGGGCTTAGCAGAAGGCCTAGACCAAAATTGGGTAGATACTGGACTAGTGGCAAAACTAGTCATCGAAGGACTTTATGATGGTGTAACTACAAAAGAGTTAGACCAATTATCCGCTGAAACTGCTGCCAGTCTCGTCAGCAATCACCCAGATTACAGTTACTTAGCCGCAAGAATTGCAGTTGATGATCTTCACAAGTCAACAAATGATTCATTTTCAGAAATAATCAACCAACTACACACATACATAGACCCAGAATCAAATAAACCAGCCCCATTAATCTCTGCTGAAGTTCACAAAATTGTCATGGACAATGCAGAAATGTTGGATTCACACATAGATTACAACCGCGACAATAATTACGATTACTTTGGGTTCAAAACAATCGAGCGTTCTTACTTATTGAAAATGTATGGCATAATTGCCGAACGCCCCCAACAAATGCTAATGCGCGTATCCATTGGAATCCACAAGAATAATCTTGAAAAGGCACTAGAGACCTACGACCTAATGTCGGAAGGTTGGTTCACACATGCAACTCCTACTCTCTTCAACTCCGGTACACCAAACCCGCAAATGTCTAGTTGTTTCCTTCTAACAATGCAAGATGATTCACTGACGGGAATCTATGACACTCTCAAACAATGTGCGATGATTTCCAAGTCAGCGGGTGGCATCGGCATATCGGTTCACCACATCCGTTCCAAAGGCTCCTACATCAAAGGCACAAATGGCACCAGCAATGGATTAGTGCCAATGCTAAGAGTATTCAACGACACAGCTCGCTATGTCGACCAAGGTGGGGGAAAGCGCAAGGGTTCCATAGCAGTTTACTTAGAACCATGGCACCCTGATATCTTCGAATTCCTAGACCTAAGAAAGAACCACGGTAAGGAAGAGATGAGAGCAAGAGACCTATTCTACGCCCTATGGACTCCAGACTTATTCATGGAAAGAGTTCAGCAAGATGCAGAATGGAGCCTATTCTGCCCTAATGAATGTGCAGACCTCCACGATACTCATGGCGATGAGTTCAGGGCCCTTTACGCTAAGTATGAGCAGGCAGGCAAGGCTCGTAGAACTATCAAGGCCAGAGAATTATGGGACGCAATCATCCAATCCCAAATCGAGACAGGAACACCATATATGCTGTACAAAGATGCAGCCAATGCAAAATCCAACCAAAAGAACCTCGGCACAATCCGTTCCTCCAATCTATGTACTGAAATCATCGAATACACAGCACCTGATGAGGTTGCAGTTTGTAACCTAGCAAGCATCGCCCTACCAAAATTCATACAAAACGGAGTATTCAACCACCAGAAACTATTCGATGTCGCTTACCACGCAACCGCTAACCTCAACCGAGTTATCGACGAAAACTTTTACCCAGTGGAAGAAGCAAGGAAATCCAACTTCCGCCACCGCCCAATCGGCTTAGGAGTACAAGGCTTAGCAGACACATTCGCTATGCTAAAACTACCATTCGAAAGTGAGATGGCAGGGAAATTAAATCGTGATATTTTCGAGACGATATACTTCGCCGCATGCACTTCCTCCAAAGACCTCTCCAAAATTGAAGGACCATACGAAACTTATGCTGGCTCGCCTGCTAGTGAGGGGATCTTGCAATTCGACATGTGGGGTGTGACGCCAGATTCAGGAAACTGGGATTGGACGGAACTCAAGGCTGAAATTAAGCAACACGGGATGCGCAATTCACTCTTATTAGCACCAATGCCAACAGCATCTACAAGCCAAATTCTCGGCAACAACGAATGTTTTGAAGCCTTTACTTCCAACCTCTACGTACGACGAACACTCTCAGGTGAATTCATCGTAGTCAACAAGCACCTTGTTAGTGACTTAATCGATGCAGGTATCTGGAACTTAAAATTAAAGGATAAAATTCTGCTCAACAAAGGAAGCGTTCAGGGTATCGAAGAAATTCCTGAACACATCGCAGAACTCTACAAGACTACTTGGGAAATCAAACAAAGAATCATCATCGATATGGCAGCAGCACGCAGCCCATACATAGACCAAAGCCAGTCTCTCAACATTCACATGCTCGATGCAACACCAAACAAGGTATCCTCAATGCATTTCCACGGCTGGAAACAGGGATTGAAAACAGGAATGTATTACCTGCGTACAAAAGCAGCAGCAGACGCAATCCAATTCACAGTTGAATCAGAAGCAGAATCAACCCCTGTTAAGGATGAAACGATGACAAACTTGGCAGAGCGTAGCGAAAACGTTGACCCACTTTCTGTCGAAGCAATCGCATGTAGTTTGGATAGCCCAGATGACTGCATGATGTGTGGAAGTTGAGTATTGCAAAGCGGAGCGGAGCAATACGAAACCCAGCGTGCGCTGAATACCAAAAAGCATCACAGCCGCGCACGCGATGGTTGAGCACCCCGTAGGGCAACTGCAGGGTGCGAACGCTTCATCACCACCCAGCCCCTCCCCTAATTCAATGTCAACCTACGAAGGGCTCACAGTAGCCCAACTAAAGCAGGAACTCACGGCAAGAGGCCTTGCCCTCTCCGGCAAAAAAGCCGACCTAATCGCAAGACTCCAAATTCAACCTCAGGTGGAAGAATTAATCCTCGAAGCGGAATTAGAAAACAGCCAAGAAACATCACCTTGGCAACGC
>DUDM01000025.1 GCA_012959275.1 Candidatus Poseidoniales archaeon | reverse complement strand
CCCCTGAAACTGAAACTCCTCTTGAGAGAATTAAAAATGAAATCAAAAATGCTTCTACTATTGAAGAATATCAGGATATTGATCTTGAGGGAATTCCAGCAGGCCTGAAGCAGGTTTGGAAGGAAAACATACAAAGAAGTATTGAAGATTTAGAAGAAACTGAATCCACTATCGAAGAAATCTCATCTTTGCCTTCCGAAGATGAAACTGAAAAATTTGACCTTTTACCAATCGGTTCTGAAATGAAACTTAATTCTGCATTGTTAGAAGAACTCGATAAGCGCTTAAAGTACCAAGGTACCGAGAGAGCGGATTGGGAAGTTAGTCTTATTTGGAATAATAAAAATGACTTGGACTTGCATCTAAGTACACCTGCCGGAAACACCATCAATGTAGATGCTCAATATTCTCCATGTGGTGGACAATTAGTTGCTGCAATGAATTCAAATAGCGCCTCAAAGAAGCCTATTGAGCATCTCATTTGGCACTCAAAACCACCCGTTGGAACATATGAAGTCAGTGTTGACCACTTCCGGAAAAGATTGGGATTGGGAACTCGTGACCCAACTTCATTCGTTGTAGTTTTGAATCGAAAGGGAAGCCTATCTGGTTGGGAAGGGAAAATAAGTTCTTCAGAACCAATTAGGTCTGTTTTTAAGTTTGAAATCCATTGAGAGCAGTTTTAAGCACCCGAGAATCTAATGAGAATTCAAGGCTTTGCATCGCAACCGTATTAGAGCGAATACGGAAGCCGGCTATATGGGAATAAGCCAAGATGAGCTGGCGGCTTGGCTGGCGGGCTATGATTCCGCCTCCATAACCATTGGAGTAGTAGCCTCTCACTCCTCTCTTCAGATACTTCATGGAGCCCGTGCAGAGGGCTTTAGGACACTTGGTATCGCTGTTGGTGAAAACCGTCGTCGCTACTACAAGGCCTTCCCTGGAGCTGAACCCGATGAATGGCTGATGCTTGAGAATTATAGAGAATTACTAGATCAAGCCGAATGGCTACGACAACGCAATGTCATTATCATTCCTCATGGTTCATTAGTCGAATATCTTGGAGCAGAAAACTTTCGAAATTTGGAAGTGCCCACATTTGGAAACCGAGGAATCCTCAAGCATGAGTCGAGTCGTCAATCTCAGCGAGATTGGTTGGAGGCAGGTGGCTGTACCATGCCTAAGTTAATCATCGACCCTCATGATATTGATGGCCCTGTTATCGTCAAATACGCTGGTGCCAAAGGTGGCCGCGGATATTTTATAGCGAGAGATTACCGCGATTTCAGAAGAAACGCACTCCTAGATGAAGAGTTTACAATTCAAGAATATGTGCTTGGTTGCCGATATTATTTACATTTCTTTTTCGACCCAACTGCTGAAGATGGATTTCAAGTTCAAGGAGTCGGAAGCCATGCTGGAAAGAACCTCGGACGATTGGAATTAATGTCGATGGATAGGCGTGATGAAAGCAATGTTGATGAGTTTTACAAACTTGGTTCTTTGCGAGATTTAAGAGAGATGGAATTAGAACCATCTTTCGTAGTAACTGGTAACCAACCTGTTGTAATAAGAGAAAGTCTACTGCCTGAAGCATTTAGATTAGCAGAAGGAGTTGTCGCCTCTTCTTTCGAATTAGAAGAAGGTGCAAGAGGGATGCTTGGACCATTTTGTCTTGAGACAATTGTTACAGACCAATTGGAATTCAAAGTCTTTGAAATCAGCGCTCGAATTGTTGCAGGTTCGAACCCCTTCGTTGGTGGTTCATCCTATTCCGATATCAATGAATGGCGAATGTCTACCGGTCGCAGAATCGCTCGCTCAATCAAGCGAGCAATGGAAAAAGGAGTATTGACAGACATATTATCCTAAGCCTTCTTTCATACATGTGTGTGAAAAGGCTCATGTCCTCGCATCATTAGCAGCATCACATGGCGGAGCAACGCATCACCTATTCCGAGTATCTGCACCTGCATCAGATGCTTGCCCTACAAGATGGTGGAACCGCATCTGGGCGAGAAATAACCCATGATGAGATGCATTTCATAATCGTCCACCAATCCTTTGAATTATGGTTTAAACTAGTCATAAATGAGTTGACTGCGGCCAAGTCCTTACTGTCCAAAGAACAAGTTCCTGAAAGTGATATTCCAATAGTTGTCCATCATTTCAGAAGAACAATTGAAATTCTCAAATTGATGCAATCTCAATGGAGGGTGATGGAAACTCTCAGCCCTCAAGGCTTCTTGGCATTCCGAGATGACCTAGGTACAGCCTCTGGATTCGAATCTTTCCAAATGCGCCATCTAGAAATTATCCTTGGGCTCGATAAGCAAAACCGCCCAGGCGGTATGGACCCTCTTGCACATTTTAAGAAGTTAGCAAATGAATCTGAAGATGGGGAAAAAGCATGGCAACGGTTGTTGAAGGTTAGTTCTGAAGATACCTTAGTGGACGTCCTAACTAGATGGTTAGCAAGAACACCAATCAATGGTTCAATTCCAAATGATGAGGGAGATGAGGCCGTAATCTCTACCTTCATCGACAGACACCTAGAATCAATGGCCAAACATGATGCTGATTCATTGGCAAAGCACATCAGCCTTGGCACTCCAAATATTGAAAAGGTGGAAGAGGGGTTCTCAAACTCTCAACAAGCAGCGGCGGATTTCCTAATTCCTGAAGGAAATATTAGTAGACATAGAGCAGGGCTATTATTCATCGAATCTTATCGTGAATTGCCACTATTGGCTTGGCCAAGGGCCCTGATAGATTGCATCGTAGAATTAGAACAACAATTACTTCTCTTTAGGCATCACCATGCACGCATGGTAGAACGCATGATCGGCCGTAGAGTTGGTACTGGAGGCTCATCTGGGGTAGACTACCTCGATATGACAACAAAGCCTAGAATATTTACTGACCTATGGGAGGTACGCACCCTTCTTGTGAAAAGAAGTGGAATTTCAGATGTGGAAAACCCCGAATTTTACGGATTTGCATAACTCATAACCAAGGTTGAGCAGCCACAATAACCACTCCCAAAAACATCAGTGCTAGATATTTCAAACTGGCCATGAAAGAATGGAATGCTTTTGGCATTCTTTGATTTTCATCCAATACTTCATCAGCATCAATCGCCCAAACGGTGGACGCATACCAAATTCCCAAACCTGCGACCACTACAGAAAGAGGCCATCCAATGCCATAGCCAGACCAGATAATCGGGATTGCTGCTAGTAGAATCAACAGCACACAATATATTTTTGATTCAAACAAAGTTCGATGCGGGCCTTTAGCATCAGGCATCATCGGAACACCAACCTTTCCATATTCGCCATGGCGATAAAGAGCCAAGGCCCAGAAATGAGGTGGAGTCCAAAGGAAAATCAACAAGAAGAGCATCCATGGAACAGGAGAGCCAAGGTCAAAGGGATTATTCCCTGAAAGTGTTGTAGATGCAGCCGCAGCCCAAGCAATCAGAGGAGGTGTCGCTCCTGCAATGCCCCCGATGACGATATTGTATGGACTTCTACGCTTAAGCCAAATCGTATAGATTAGAACATAAAATAAAACCGAGAAACCCGTCCAAAATCCGGCTTTCCAATGAACTTGCCAAAGAACGAAGGTCCCAAGAATAGCGATGATTATTCCAAACACCAGAGCATGCATTCGAGATATCCAACCCATCGGAACGGGGCGTGTATTGGTTCGGCGCATTCCTGCATCGATATCGTGATCAAACCACATGTTGATGGCATTCGAACCCCCAGCAGAAAGCGTCCCTCCAAGGAATACCCAAAAACTAGTTTCAAGGGTATCTAACCAGGTACGTCCACCCCCATCGATGACACCTTTGCGGTCTAGTAAATCGTGAACTAATACAGCACAAATCGCAGTTACCTGCAAGAGAACGATGACTCTCAACTTCATCAAACGAATCCAAATTATTGGCAGTGGAGGCCTTGGTTCAACATCAGAAGTCATATTATTCCTCCTCTGTTGTTAATGGCTCCATCACCGCTACTCTACAAATCAACAGTGCGGTCATTACGGCAAGGAAGGAACTGACACCGAATATCAAATGCAATAGCGATAATATTTCAACAAATCCATCGGCTCCTGCTGTTATTATGTAGAATCCACCAATCATAACATTGAGTAACCAAAGTCCAGTACCGGCTTCAACAAAGCGTGCCAGAACATCTCCGGTGCCATATTCTCTCACTTTTTCGCGTAGGCGAACTGCCCCCCACATCAGTGTTCCACCAATCACTAAGGCTCCTATTCGGTGAAACATTTGGACAATGATGCCCATGTTAGTAAATGATGGAAACCACATATCGAAACATTTCGGCCAACCGGAGGAAAAACCAGTGCTACATCCCGAATTATAATTGCCACCCGCAGTCGAGGCAACCCAAGCTCCTAGCACGAGAAGTAGCAGAACTGCACCTGCGAGTTGGCGAAGAAGCGGAATTGATTTGAGTGCGAATTCCGCAGAGACATCATTAATTTTATCTTTGCTTCCAGTCCTCGCCCTCCACAATAGCCATTGCCAAATGAAGATGGAAATCCAACAAACTGCCAACACCAAGTGAAGAGCCACAGACCAATCTGCATTATCGAACTTGACGGTTATATATCCTGCAATCGCCTGCAATATCAGCAAAACACCGCCTGCAAAGGCGATTCCAACCATGTCATCACCCAATTCTTCCCTTCTTGAACGAACATGAAGATAGTTCCACAGAACTGGAATGGCAACAATTCCTACCAACAATCGATGTAACCATTCAGAGAGGATTTGCATCGTATCATAGGTAAAATCAGGATCAAGGTCGTGTCGTGAATCAGCCTCCTCTGGATTCTCTACCCACCACTGTTGTTGCTCTTCACCTGAAACAAAAGGGTGGACTTCTCCAAAACATGTTGGCCAATCTGGGCAACTTTCACCTGCATCATTGATGCGAATATAGCCGCCAATGACGAGGATTAGTAGGCCTGCAACCATCAAGCCCAAAGGCAGGCGCGACATCTTGTCACAGTCGCCATTACCTCTCATTACCCATCGCTCCTGTATTCCGTTCATCAACATATGCCAAGCAACCTACGTTCTCCTCTTAGCGATGGTTTCAATAGAGGGCCGCCGGTCGGCCGGATTGCCTTCCTTCGGGAAGACAGGTGAGCCACATGGTCAAGCCAGCAAAACCACACACCCGCTTTGAGAGAGCCCGTATCATCGGTGCAAGAGCACTACAAATTGGAATGGGGGCTCCCCTTAACGTTTCTGAAGACCTTCTTCGCGAGGCATTCAAGTCAGAATTAATTTCACTTTACGGTGTTGAAGAAGCAAACTTACGCTTTGTTTTGGACCCACTGAAGATTGCTCTTTACGAGTATGATAATCATTTGATTCCAATCGATGTTGACCCTCACTTATCTTGAGTTTTTACCGTTAAAACTCCTCTCAGCACCCATTTCCGCTGTGCTCTCTATGACTCGTAGGGCACCCTCGATATTGACGGGTAAACGAAGGGCCCCCCTTCGTATTATATCCTAATCCATTGTGGGCTTTACATGGTGAATGAAAGGCGGGTTATTCTTCACATTGCAACAAGCAGGGACGGGTTCATAGCAACCTTAGATGATGGCCTTGAATGGTTACCTGAGCCTTCAGAATCAGAAGACTATGGGATGGTGGCGTTTATGCAAACAATCGATTGCGTTCTCATTGGAAGAAGAACTTGGGACGTTATCAGCCAGTTTGAAGAGGAGCCATTCAAAGAATTTGAACGGCATATCCTATCTAGAAAAACTCATAGCGCAGTGGATTTAATTCAAGATTTGAAGAGAAAACCTGGTAGAAATATTTGGCTTCTTGGAGGGGGCGTTCTCAATGGAGAGTGCCTCCAAGCAGAATCAATTGATGAAATTGTGATTACACAATTCCCACTTGAACTCGAGACTGGGATTCCTGTTTTTGGAAAATACGGGATTCACTTGCCAGATTCTTGGGAAAAAGAATCTGAAACCAAATTCGCAGGGGATGTCGTACAAATCATATGGAAACCTGTTGTTAGTCTGAATTGATGCCAATATGAGTCTAATCGGACGGATACAATAGGTTTATCCGAAGTCCTCCGCATTTTATTTCTCATACGATGGGCTTTCAGTCGCTGCTAACGCTACCCATACAACTGAAGGTCCTGGAACTGATTATCCCAAACTTTCCAATTCATTGATGGCTTTAGCAGCTGCAACGACATCACCGTCTTCCCACCAATCAACAGCGATGAAGGTAGGGCGCTTGCCGTGTTGTTGCCAGCATTCAGTAGACCGTTGAATAAGGAAATCAACGTTGTTGGCTTCTTCTCCTCGCGAGGGGTCAGAAAGGCCTCCAGGGCCTCTTAACCAATTGTTCATGTGAAATACTTCTTGTTGGATATCACCGCGCAAAAGGTCGCAATTCATGTCCTCAGTGTTTTCTTCTGCGAAATTGGTTGTCCAACTGTGGGTAAGGAAATCATGAATCCAAGGGTGCGATGCATCCTCGCTCTGCTCCCAAAAGACAACCAAAGTGGCATTCTGGTCAATCATTTCCTGCAAGGTTGGCCAAGGGGAGTTCATTTCATGGAAGAACACTTTGTCGTACAAGTTGGATTGTTCAAAAACAGCGAGTAAATGGTCCGGTTGAACATAATTTTCAACCAAGAGGGTCACAATATCCCGTGGATTCTGTTCCATTTTTTGATGCAAACTCGACAACCAGGTAATTGAATTCACGTTTCCATAGGTGCAAGGACTGAATCCGCGGTTATCGTCTCCGTGGCACAGACGCACGGTTTCAATTCGTTCATCGCCGAGAATTTCGTAATGTGTGTCAATCATGAATGCACGCATTCCAGCGTCCCATTGGGCATCAAGTCCTGTACGATGGTTACTGGCTGGATAATAGATACCATCTTGATGGGTAGAAAAGGCGTTATGAGTTTCAGGGAACGTGACGTTGTCGTAAGTTCTCAAGCATAGAATCAACAAACCATTGCATGCTTCTGTAGGTACTTCTGTCTCTTGATCTTGGACCATTGAAGACGTGTCTACGGTTGATGCTATACAGCCTGAACACAGCATGATGAGAGTCAATATCACGGCTGAGGGCCCACCTCGCATGGAATTACCAAGATAAGAGAGAGTATCAAAGCGTCGGTAATGATATTAGAAAAGTTAGGTATATTGACTCAGTCAGTAAGTAAGATTCAACTAACTCGATGCCCTGCTTCCCCACTCTCTGAATCTCCAATGAAGGCAGTTTGCCATTCAGCATCAACAGAACCACCAGACCATTCTCCCTCTAGTGAGATTTCGTCCACCTCTACTTCCTCTCTCCAAACTGGTTCATCCTCACTTCCTGAAATAATGAACATGTTATTTTCATCTAATTGACTTCTAATCAACTCAGCATGTTTTGAAAGCGGCAAAAAATGACCGACGGGTGTGCCTGCAGAAACGTGTGGGTTAGTAGCTGTACAAATCATCAATCCATCACCAGGAGCAATGATATCCACCGTTAAACCGGGATGAGCAGGGTCCGAAATCGTAGCCACGATTTCACCTTCTTCAACCACACTGGATGGCCCCACCCACATATCGAGTAAACCACCTTCTCCAGCCCTTAACCAAGTTGAACCTTGAGCCAATAATCTAAACCTTGGGCGTGTTGGATTTCCGGGAATGACATGAAGTGATTTTAGCACATTAAGAACACCATTAACTGCAACTTGAGTCGATTCATGATCGATATTATCAGCACCTCCACCTTCATAGGTCATGCACCCAATCCCCGCCTTCATTGCAGTTCTTCGTAGTGAACCCTTGGGAGGTTTGGAGTCGAGGATGACCTCTATTCCAAAGGCCTTTGCTACAATATTTGAATGTGGGTCTGCAAGGTTTGCCCTAACTTGGGGCATGTTTATTCTACCCTTAGCAGCACTATGAAGGTCGATTAGATAATCCGAACTCTTGATGATATCATTCCATAACCGATAAGCTACCCTAGAAGTTGTATTGCCTTTTATTCGGCCAGGAAATTCTCTATTCAAATCTCGTCCATCGGGGAAGTATCTAGATTTATTCCTATATCCAGGGAGATTGATAATCGGAATAATTCGAATTGTTCCAGCGATATGTGTAGGGTCCAATGGACGTTCTGGATCTGTCATAGATGTTGATAATAAATGAGTACAAGCACTCGGTCCGGTCAATTCATCACCATGAATCCCTCCCGTAATTGTAACCACTGGCCCTGGCCTTGAGCCATGAATAACGGTGATTGGAATTGGCCAAGCATCGCCAATTTCAACGTCTAATAGGTTCACCATCATTGTTCTCATTTGGCCTGGTTTTACCCTTTTTCGCATAATTACATGACTCTTTTGGCCAGAAGAGCGGTCCCATTCATCACGGTGTTCTGATTCATGTTCCTTCAATGCTAATTTGATTTCCTTTCGCCTATCAGCAGACATTTCATGGGCTACACGAATTGTTTTCTTGGCCTTCTTCTGCGGCCTTTTTTGAGGTTTTTTGCGCTTAGGTTTTGGCTTCGTTTTCACAACTTTATCCACGTCTGCAACTGCCTTCTCAACCGGGTTCTCAACCGGCTCATCATCAGGCATATCCCTTTGGGGTTGTCAATCTGCCATCAAGTCTTTGACTTAGTAATGTCACAGAATGGCTACAGTGAGTGCGATGAGCGACAATGGTGTGCAGCAACAATACGCCCCAACTTCGATTTGTTTCGGTTGTGGACCGGCCAATGAAAAGGGATTGCAAATTGCTTCTCATCGAATTGAAAATGGTTTGGAATTAGAATTTATGCCAAGCGAAGAACATCAAGCATTCCCAGGGATGATTAATGGTGGAATCATTGGCACATTGCTCGATTGTCATGGTAATTGGACCGCCGCTATTGCAATCATGGATGAACAAGGATTAGATGAACCACCTTGCACAGTTACTGCCAGTTATTCAATCAAATTACGTCGCCCAACCCCCCTAGGGATTCTCCTAATCGTACGCAGCCAAATTAGCAAGATAGATGGAAGTCGAGTTGAAGTTGAGATGACTTTAGAGGCTGATGGCAAAGTTTGTGCAAGTGGCAGTGGCTTATTCGTCGCAGTCGAAGAAGGCCACCCTGCCTACCATCGCTGGTCTTGAATTAATGCTGAAAATACAGCACAGGGGGATTTTGATGCAACCAACTCTTGAATCAATGAAATCAGAGGTCTTGCATTGGATGTCTTCTAAGCCATTCTTTACAAACAAGGAAATTCAATCTCTTAATGCGATTGATTTGGGTTTCCTCCGCAAAAATTCGACTCAAAAACATGGAGTCTGCCGCTTTCACAAAGGAACAGATGTGCACTCCGAAACTCTTGGACCCAATGATGTGAAATGCATTGATTTGCACCCCCACCTCCTAACTGAAGATTGGCAAGAATATGGAAAAACGGTCCTCTACCACGAATTTATTCATGCCTTAGGTAATTTTGCACATGATGCTAATTTCAGAAGATTGGAGGGATGTTGGGAAAAGCAAATTACCGATGCAGGCAAAACATTCACTGAATTAATGCGGCGAGAAAATGCTACTTGGTTATGGGTCTGCCCATCCTGTGAGAAGGAGCATCCACGAAGGAAAAAAGGGGCAGGGAACTACCGCTGTCGAAATTGTAATGTTACTCTTAAGGACATTGAAATCTAATCAGAACACCGTATAGCATATCATTGAAACGGTTGAGCCAAGGTCATGCAACGTAGTGTCAGCATCATATTCATGCTGGTATTGCTACCTTTCTTAGCAATCTCTGCTGATGCTGATTTAGGGATGAACGAAGCAGAACAATCTCTAAATTTAATCTGTGATTCTGATGATGATTGCTTTCTATCGAATGGTATTTCTGGAGAAGAGATGATATCTGGGCAAGAAAATGATGCAAACCCCCTTACTCCGAAGGTAGTTTCACTGGAGTTTACTATGCAACCAAGTCAAAATCAACTAACTTTGCTTCCTGAAAACCTGAAAAATCTTGTAATTGATCTAAAAATCAGGGAAGATTTGGGAGGCTGGGGCCAGCCAGACCTTGAAGTTGAATTGAAATTAGGAGCCTCTGAAAATTCTTGGAGAATAGACGGAGCAGGCCCCGCATTAGATGCACAACCTCAATCATATGAATTAGAAAATGAGCCCCTCGATATGAGTAATGGAAGAATGCTCTTACCTGGTGAAATTATTCGCCTCAGGATTTCATTCCAATTAGAGCGCCCAAGTAATTGGGAATTGGGCTTGAGAGGACTTAGCAATATCGGGTTGGATATAGATTGGTCAGTGGACCCAGCCCAAGCAGATGTCGATGAACCTTCTTCGAGACAACAACCACGCCAATCAAGTGAAGTCGAAATCTGGCATGATGGAGCACTCGTAGGAGATGATAGCGATTGTTTTGAATTTGATTTAGAAGAAAATGAACTATTCAATATCATCATTATTTGGGAACAAGTGCCGATTGAAGTTGAGCAGCCCCACTCTACTCCAGATCTAATTGGCCCTGGAAATAGGAATACCCCCACTCCAAATGTGAAGACGACCAGTGATGGTGAAACAGAGACTAAAACATATCAATATCGAGGTTTGGAAAGCGGTGACTACAGGCTTTGTTTTGACGGAAGAGATGATAAATTTCAACCTTATTCTTGGCTTGGAAGAATAACCTATGAAGGAATTGGGCCAAATTCTCCTGCTCAATTCGAAGGAGATGGAAGTTGGAACTACGGTACTACAATTATGGGTGATTCAAGTCAAAGTGAAATTATCGAGGCGAGTGGTATTTTCTCTTTGATCTTTGGATTCTTGATGCTTTTCGGAGTCATCGGAGCAGCAGCAGTTCAGCCAACTTGGAAGTGGACTCGCCGTCTAATGCTACCACTTTCAGGTGTACTCATCATTTTCGGTGGCATCGCCCATCCGCTAACGATGTGGGGAGAATCTCTCCCCGAAGAAGGTTCGATAAATGTCGAAAGATTACTTGAGAATCGCCTAGAACAGATATGGCAAGTTCTTGAACCTGGAACTCCACAAAATACCATTGCAGAGCATTTGGGCTCGACTTTCGGAATCTTGGTAGGAGAACAGTTGTTGATGAATATAGAAGTATCTAAAGCCATTCAAATGGAAGATGGAAGGTACCAATTGCAATCTCCTGAATTGGAAGGTATAAGGATTGATAGACTGATTTTCAATTTCTTGAATGAGGCCGGAGTTGGCCATGGTGGAGATAGCCTACTTCCTGAACGCTCGGTGAATTTTGTGCTACAAGCCGGTAGGGCCTTGACCCTCGACTTGTTGATTATAGAGGCATTAATGGTGGTTGAAGAAGTGCCTCAATACTCCAATATCCAAATCGATTGGACGATGACCAATGCAGGAGCATCTGGAAGTGTTCTCAATCCGGCTTGGGTTAGCAGACCAAATGAAATCAGCCTTCAAGATTGGAGCAAATTACAAGCATCCCTATTCCCAGAGTTAATTTCGATTTCTTATTGCGATTGCGGCCAAGACCAAATGGACTTGAATTGGGTCCCTTCAACTACTCTAGACCCAGTTGATTTGCCCACCGTTGGTGGCTTGACTTATGCAATAGGATTCGGCCCTTCCGCCGCAATTATGATGTTCACTGGTGTGTTGTTAATTGTCATCACTGGCTTTGTTGAAACTCGGCGAAGAAAGTATGCAAGTAGATTGGCTGGTGGCTTCTAACATTAATCATACCAAGGAAATATGGGCTAATAGGTCGAGTTCATGGATAGAGAGTTTTCCTATTCCTAATTGTTCGGAATCAACCATTTCTAAACTCGGTCTACGAGGTGCAATTTCTGCTAATATTGAGCGGGCTAAACGATTGGCTTCATGCTCTAGTTCCCGCCAATCTAATTCAGGAGGTCCTTCTGAATTCATTGCTGGCAAGTGCAATAACCAAGCCTGATTGTTTCCTTCACATATTCCTGCTCTTTTCAGTGCTAAATCTATATTTTGTGTGCCTGCAAGGTGGAGAATGAATTCCATCTCGACGCTTCTTGCTGACATTGTTTTCGACTGCTCTTTTTTTCTTGTAGCCGACCATGCAGCCCAAAGTTGGCGTTCAGAACCAACCGAACGTGCACCAACCAAACACCAAGATTGGTCACTTGACACTGCATCCAAATGCAATGCAATTTCCTTTGCAGACTCAATTGGACTATCGAAGTTGATTCGCCAACAAGGAAACCATGGGCTTGGTGAATGGGTCCTCATCAGGGCTTGCTCAAGGTCAATGGTTGATGAATGAACCCATCCAAAGTAATCAGGACATTTTGCGTACATCACGCACCGCTCTTTCTAAGACCCTAGGGCCCCAGCCTCGTATCGCCATCAATCTACGCTTATCGAAATCAGTTAAATCCAATACTTCCCGCGGATTCATCAATCCTAAAGAAAACAAATCTCGGGCTCTTCCTCTGCCGATATTTGGGATTCTAACCATCGGCAATAATTCTTCTTTGCAACCATGGGTAATTCGTTGCCTCAGGGAATCAAGGATATTTCCAAGGTTAACTGCATTAGCCAAATCATCTTCTGAAATTCCTTCATCATTCAGAACTAACTCCCTTCCTGCATAGAGCAACCAGCGCATCAATTCAACTCTAGTCCTTAGGTCACCTGGGGCCACTTTCATCTCGCTCTCTATGGTTCGAAAACCGGCCTCGTCTATCCAGCGTTCCAAAGTCCAAGCAGTTTGAGTCAATCCTAACAGGACGTCTTCTAGTCTCTCTTCTCGCAATAGGCTTTCACTCTCAATTGCAGTTTTTACGTGTAATTCGTCTTTGTTACGCTTAGCCCACATCATCAAGAAATCAGGAGTTGCTGAAATTAAGTGCATAATTGCAAATTCAGTCGGTTTCTTTGATTGAGCAATCATCGCTATGGCTTTTCTAAATCCATTTCGAAGGATTGTAGCACTCAATGGATCGAGGTAGAGTTGTGCCACTCTTTGACCCAAGTTCGTTGCTTGGTAAGTCATGGAGATAAGTTCTCTTTCATTATTAGAATTAAGGACTTCTATTTCGATACTGTCTGCTCTTTCAAAACCTATCGAAGTAGAGATGATTTTGCTCTTAGTATCAGTAGTTGGGATTTGCTTACTATATTCAACTCCAGCAGTCTCACCTGCTGAACTTGCCCAACTTGGCATCTCATCATCCCAATATTCTAGTTCAGAATCAGCCTCATCAATCGACTCATCTGGCACCCCACGGTTGATGAAACCCTCTTCAACTAACCAATTCAAAGTCTTATCAATTCTTTCATCAATCAAATATGCAGGTTGAGTTTTTGAGAGAAATGTTGCTTTAAAAAAACGTCTAATCAAATCTCTATTACTAAGTCCTCCTGTGGCAATTCCAGATAATAAGTGCATTCTCAATGGAGGTTCTGCCGCTAATTTAGAGATAACAGGCTCAGGAGGGCCGTGGATGTATCGTTCGGCCACAGAATCTGCTTCAAACACTGGGTCCTCTCCTTTGCAAGCAAGCCAAGCCTCTCCTTGGGTGTCGTACCTTGGTCTTCCAGCCCTTCCCATCATTTGCCTTACCTCGATGGTACTGATCCAGCCAGTCATCCCATCTTGCCATCTTTTCAAATCCCTGACAAATACCCTACGGGCTGGTAAATTAACTCCGGCTGCCAAGGTGGGTGTTGCAGTCAAACAAAATAATAAGCCATCTTTGAAGGCTTTTTCAATGGATTTTCGCTGTTTGTAAGTTAATCCAGCATGATGGAAAGCAAGGCCACCTCGAACCGCTGAAGCAAGTCTATCACTAAGGGCAGAATCATTTTCTCTCTGTATCTCATCAGCAAGGCTAGATAATGAATTCATTCTTTTGGAATTAGGTTGCAGGATTTTCAGAGTTCTTTCAGACAATTTTCTTGCTTCCGATTCAGCAGAGCGTCGGGTCGAAACAAAGACCAATAATTGACCCTCTTCATCTATGGTGTCTTTCAATGCACACCAAGTGATATGAGATTTCGGACCTTCAAGAATTCGAGGCGCGGGTAGGGTAATTACCTCAGATGTGGAGATACAACTTCGGACTTCTAGATGGCGTTCTGCCAAGGTTGCATATTGCAATGGCACAGGCCTCCAATCAGAAATAATTAGTTCGGCATCCAACCATTCTGCAATTTTATCTGGGTTTCCAATCGTCGCACTCAATGCTACAATCTGGGCCTTTGGATGAGAAATCCTCAGTCTAGCCAAATTAACTTCCAATGTTGGACCACGGGATGAATCATTGACTAAGTGAATCTCATCTGCGATTACAACACTAACTCCAGAAATAACATCCGGTCGGTTGCGGCTCAATGAATCGAGTTTTTCAGAAGTACAAACAAGAATATCGGCTTTCTCCAAGTTTTGTACTTCTCTATTGGCATCACCAACAGCCATTCCTACTTCTAGACCACAGGCAGCAGCAAGGCTTTGTAATTCTTCATATTTTTCACTGGCCAGAGCTTTGAGTGGTACGATGTAAATCGCCCTGCTGCCGATTTCCTCAACCAGTAGGCGGCGGCATATGGCCAAATATGCGACTAGACTTTTTCCAGATGCAGTTGGTATTGCTAACAATAAATTTCTTCCTCCCAAAGCGGCAGGTATCGCTTCAGCCTGTGGCGGATAAAGGCTCTCGATTCCCCATTGCTTGCTAAGGAATGAAGGAACACTATCGGGTAAGTCGAGGTCGGCTACGGGATAGGGCCGGCCTGACATAGGGAGGCAACGGTTGTCAAGGGTCCAAAAGCCAACCGGTGCCTCAAGCAGCAGGGCCAAAGACTCAGTATGATGGTTGAATGTGCTGCCAATAACCTCAAGTCAGGTCTATGTCGTGGAGGGGGTATGGGCGACAATGCAGTTAATGAAATCGAGCGCCGACTCGCAGTATTCGAAGATGAACCTGACCTCAATGATTGGGTTGAAGTTTTCTCCGGCGCAATGATAATGTCAATCGGTGTATATTTCCTAATCTACCCTGGCGATATCATCTCAACAGAAGTAATGCAATGGTTCGCCGCAATCGTCAGTTCAGTCGGTCTCGTATGGGCAGCCCACGGCCTCAAAGACATGGCAGTCAAGGAAGTACGCCGCAGCATCGTCATGCTAGATGCCTCTTCCAAGCAAGAATCCGTTGATTATGGCCTCATTCGTGATGTACTACTCCACCCAAAGCAATACCGCAGTTTCCTCTTAGAAGCATATGAAAAAGCCTACGAAGATGGTGTACTTTCAGATGAAGAGATGGAGGAGTTGAAGACTATCCAGAGCGCACTCGGCATGAGTGATGAAGAAGCAGCCGCAATTGCCACTAGAGCAGCAATAAATGCAGCATTAAAGGACGGAAGCGTTAGTTCAGAGGAGTTGGAACTAATCGCCGATGCTGCATCAAAGGCTGGGCTTTCAGAAGACGACATCAACAATATCAAGAAAGCCTTGGAAGATGAGAAGTTGGACAAGGATGAAAAGAAGATGCTCGATGATGTTCTAGGCAAATTAGACTGAGTTAATTTTCGTGAGAATAGACTCCTTGGAATAATGCTCAACTTAATGCACCATCGACTTATCGAGAGGGCATGGCCGCAGCCAGCAGCAATCAACAATCAAATGATGGAACAGGTAGACACCTCGACCAAGATACTGCACAGCGCATGGTGGATGAAGCCATCCAAGCAGGAGCAACATATTCTGAGGTTCGCTTAGTTTCCAACCAAAACACCTCGATATCGATGCGCGACGGACAAGTAAGAAATGCAATTTCAGGCCTTGATGTAGGCGCTACTCTTCGCTGCCTAGTAAACGGTTCATGGGGAGTTCATTCTACAACAGATTTGCAAGCCTTAACATCACAAGTTGAGGCCACTGTAAACCTAGCATCATCGGTTGCACAACGAAGAGCAAAGGAAGATTCAGCAGTCGAATTAGCAGATATCCCAATCAGCACAACAGATGTGCATTGGAGATCAAAAAAGGACATTCGGGATATTTCGATGCAAGAAAAAGTGGAAGTGCTTGAAGAATTTGATTCATTCATCAGAACTGATGAACGCATTGTCTCAGTCAATACCGGTTTCACTGATGAGCATATCGAGATGGAACTAACAACATCTGAAGGAATGGATCGAGCCTGGTCCTTTCAAAGAACTTGCACGAATGCAATTGTTACCGGCAGGGAATCTGGAGAGGTTGCATCCTATAGAACAAGAGTAGGGGGGGTTGGTGGATTTGAGGCAGTCGAGTCAGTCGACCTTCAACAAGT
Source organism: Candidatus Poseidoniales archaeon (assembly GCA_012959275.1). Lineage (GTDB taxonomy): Archaea > Thermoplasmatota > Poseidoniia > Poseidoniales > Poseidoniaceae > UBA226. Next base: position 10,533 of record DUDM01000025.1, on the reverse strand, counting down.
TGGCATCTCTGCTACTGAATCAACCCTGCGCATCTTAGGCGCAGAACGCTCTCCTTCCGGAAAAATGACTCTGATTGCCGATCCAGATTTGACTGGAGTATACATCCACGAAGCATTAGGACATCCTTGTGAGGCTGACCTCGTTGCTGCAGGAGATTCCTGTCTCGATGGAAAACTTGGAGAAATCATCGGAAATCCCCTAGTTACAGTGATTGACGACCCCACTTGGCAGGGGGGTCATGGCAGTTTTCCTGTTGACGCTGAAGGCTTTGATAGCAAATCGAGAACACTTATCGAAAATGGAAGATTGATGACTTTTCTCAACCACCGTGAAACTGCAGCCCATTTTGAAATTGAGCCAAACGGCGCTGCCCGTGCACAAGATGGCCTCCATCACCCTTTGGTCAGAATGTCAAATACCATGATAATGGGCGGAAACCATGAGGATTTAGACGATTTGTTGGAAGGAATTGCAGACGGAGTTTACGCCTGTGGCTCACGCGGTGGACAAGTGGATACCGGCCGAGGAAGTTTTCAATTTGCAGCCCAAGAGGCTTGGAGAATTAGAAATGGAGAATTAGTTGAACCATTGAAGGATGTTAGTGTCAGTGGAATGACATTATCAATTCTCAAAAATGTAGATGGTCTTACCAAACACGCAGAAATGGCCAGTCCAGGCTTTTGTGGAAAGGGGCAAGTTGTACCAGTTGGTGATGGTGGACCCGAAATGCGAATTCAAGAAGCATTGGTAGGATGAAAAGAGGGTGCTAAAATGACATTAATGCCTGAAGATTCATGCCAACGGCTGCTTGATGGCTGCCAACGAATTGGAGCAGTCGCAGATACATCTATAGCCGATATGTGGGAAGTTTTTGCTATCCAATCATATGGAGCAGAAGTGGAAATCGAAGCAGGTAAGGTTAGCCTCGCCGGTGGAGGTGGGGAAGGTGGCTTTGGGCTGCGTATCCTAAATCAAGGTAAGGTGGGCTTTGCATATGCCGCAAATTCTGAAGACTCACAAAGGTTGGTTGATGCTGCTTTGAGCGCTGCATCCCTCGTTCCTTCAGTAGAAGGATTTGAATTCCCTGACGATGAAGGAGAGACCAAAATGTCTCCAATGTGGGATACAGAAGTAGACAATGTATCTCCTGAACAATTGATGCTTCAAGCTGATTCGATGCTCTCAATTTGCAAAGATTTCAACCCCATTGCGGTGATAACAGGGGGTGGGATTTCGGCCTCATGCACAGCAGGAGCACTCCTCACAAGTCAAGGAATAAGCACTTCAGGGATGCGTTCGAGCCATGGCGGAGGGATTCAAGTCACTATAGATGACGATGATAAATTGACCAGCGGTTGGTCATCGATGCACTCTTTCGAGTTATTAGATGACCTATCTCCAATCTGTGATGAAGCGGTTAAACTGGCTGAAATCACTCGAAATACAATCACTGATAACGACGGTGCACGCGAAGCCCCAGTTGTGTTCACGCATGGTGGAATTAGAAGTCTTTTTAGCAATGTTTTTGCTTCTTCATTAAGGGGTGAAAAGATGGCTAGAGGTGAATCAGTTTGGTCAGGTAAGATATCTGAATCAGTATTTGATAACCACCTATCAATCCATGATGACGGTACTATAGAAGGCGGGGCTGGCTCCGGTAGAAGAGATGGGGAAGGTAAGAAAACTCAACGGACTACTTTGATAGAGAGGGGAGTTTTGAAGAGTGGGATTTGGTCTACTAGAGATGCGGCAGAGCAAATATCAGAAGGAAATATCGAAGATGCCACAAGTACTAGTAATGCTGGGAGAGGAGGGCACCAGTCGTCCCCTTATACCTCAATTTCTAATTTCATATTAAGTTCCAGTCAGGGTTCAAACTCTAGGGATTCAGTTATCGAAGAAATGGAAGATGGTTGGGTAGTCCATTCAGTTATGGGAGCGCATACGGCAAACCCATCGAGTGGCGATTTCTCTGTAACCTCATCCTCAATTCTAAAGGTTGTTGATGGTGAAATAATTGGAGCATTGAAGCAAGCCGGAGTTTCGGGAAACCTTCCAAAGGCTTTCAGTGAAGGCGTTTCTTTGATAGAAATGGACAAACCTCGAAGTATTTGGGCTTCTGGCTCGGTTGTCATCCCTGATATTTTACTTCGAAATGGCATTAGAATTAATCCATCTTGACTTGTTTACTTTCAGTTTCCCACTGGCAGGGTAGCCCAATTGTTCAAGAACCCTCGGCGTTGGGTGTCCGGTTCCAAGGAGGTGTAGGAGTGCAAGTAGAACGACAGCCAGCGCGAAAACCTGCAACCTGTTTACGCGGGTTGGAGTCAAAAGGAGAGAACGACAAGCCGCGGAGGAATCTTCGTGTCAGATGATGCAAACATGGAGAGTGCCATCAAACAAGTTTTGGCATCCGTCCCTGGAGCGAATCCCGAAGAAATCAAGATCGAGTTTCAACGATACCAAACTGATTTCCTAATTCCACCTTCAGATGCTATGCGCTCTGTTATACGTAAGTTCCAAAGTAAAACAGGTTCATCCACAAAAACCACATCCGGTCAAGCGTCCACTGCTCCGCCAATGAAAAAGGTACAACGATTATCAGAACTAAAGGCTGATGACAAAAATATAGAGATAGAAGTTGAAATCTCATCTCATAACGTAAGAACCCAAAAAGTACGTGGCGAAGACAAAGATATCGCTTTCGGTTTCCTTGAAGATAATCCCAACGGAGAAGGGGATGGAAAAAGAATGCGCTGGTCCTTCAAGGACTGGGGTGCAAATTTAAACATCATACCTGGAGTTGTTGTTCGTATAGAAGGCGCATCTGTTAACGAATACCAAGGCCAAATGAGCCTCAACATTAACCAAACCAGTAGAGTCGTGGTGTTGAAGGAAAGTAGCAGAACCAACGTCAACCCCAATGAGCCCATGAGCCTCTCTGACGCATCTAATAGCGATGGCGACATAACAGTCATCGGCAGAGTACTGGCAGTTCAAAAAGACGTTATCCACCGCAAAGATGGTAGCGGCACAATCGATGTGGTAAGGGGCAGATTAGGTGATGCATCAGGCGCCCTATCCTTCCTCAGTTGGGAGGCTTTTGATCATGAAGTGGGCACTTTGGTAAAAGTCGAAAAAGCCCAAGTACGCCGTTTCAAAGAGAATCCTGAAATGAACATAGGCCGTTATACAAAAGTCGAAGTCTACCACGATGCAGCCTTCCCTGAAACCTCAGAATTAGACAAGAGCACACGCATAACCATATCCAACCTCAGAGATGGTTTGAGGGATGTTGACTTAGTTGTGCAACTAATTGATTTAACCGAACGTGAATTTACAGATTCAAAAGGTGAAGAAAGGAAAATCAGATCTGGTGAACTAATCGACCCCACAGGCCGTTGTCGCATGACCAGTTGGTCAGAACTACCATTCGATAAATCAGATTTACCACTTTGCCTTAGTCTACAAAAAGTCAGCGTCCGCGCTTGGCAAGGCATTCCTGACATAACTATCAACACTGCGGACCAAGTCACAATACTAGATGAAACACCTTGGGATGAAATCGACCCAAGTACTCACATTATCGATGTTGATTTCACGGAATTAACTTCAGGACCTTCACGGGCAGGAATCGCTACTGAAGCTACAGTGATTTCCATCAAACAAGATAGCGGAATTATCCAACGCTGCCCTAAATGCAGAAAATTACTGCGCGAAGGTAGTTGCGCCGAACACGGCGAGGTAGATGGAACTAAGGACTTCAGAATCAAATTGGTTCTCGACAATGGAATCTCAACGGCTTCAACAATCATGAATAAAGCAGCATCTGAAAAGTTCACATCTCAAGATACTGCTAAGATGGAGAAACAAATCGCAGAAAATGGTAGCGAAGCCTTCGTTGCAGACTTACGCCAACAATGGCTTGGACGCAGATTAAGGGTTGAAGGGCGCTCTGTTTCGGATGACCAAGGTGCCATGCTAATCATAGATGATGCAAGCGGAGTCGAAGTGGATGCAGTATTGGCTGCGACTGAAGTAAGAAACGAATGGGGGGTTGCTTGATGCAGGCCACAAATTCTAGAATGAGTCGTCGCCAACCAGCGATTCGTTTGTTAGCCCAAGAATTTGCAGAATCCACACTAAGCGAAAAAGGCCCTGGAGAATATGACCCAGCATTCGTGATTACAAAACTTGGAGCAAGAGTGAACCGCCTCTTAGTTGCGGGACTACTCGAGAGCCTAGAACCTCGTGAAACCTCAACAGGAACGATGTGGCAAGGCCAACTAAAAGATGCAAGTGGTACTCACTACTTCAGTGTTGGACACTTTGACAACGACACCGTTCAGGCTCAAGTGGAAACCCTTGCCAGCCTACATGAAACAGGAGACCCGTTGCTCTTGCTGATGGTTGCTAAAGGCCGCTGCTACACAACTGAAGAAGGCGCAGTCTACACAAGTATGCGTCCTGAAGAAATCGCAATAATCGACCGTCAGCGCTATGCAACTTGGTTGGTTCAAGCCAGTCAAGAAACTATGAAGAGAGTTGCTGACCATGATGCTGCAGCCGCTCTTGCACCTTCACGCCAAGCATATGCAGAGGCCGGAATACCTGCACACTCGATTGAGGGCTTGTTAAAATCCAGAGAATTCTATGGGGATACTGATACTGAAGTCCACCGCTTGATGGTCATGCGAGCCCTTGACATCGCTGAAGGAAAAAGAGAAGTTTCAGAAAATACATGGAATTCACCCCCTGTTGTTCCAAAGAATGACCCTACCGAAACTAATGAGGACGCCCCCGAAGCCGAAGTAGGAGATATCCTGACTTCGATAATAGAGCAATTAGATGAAGGAAAAGGAGTGGATTTGGAAAATGTCCTAAGTTCTGCTTCGGCTAGAGGTTTTGACCGCCAAACATCAGAAGCCAAACTAGACCAATTAGTGGATGAAGGAAACTTAAAAGAACCCCGTTTTGGTTGGTTCTCCCTAAGTTAAACCCCATAGGCCCTTTAGGGCCTTCCTTAATTGAACATCAATACCTTCAAGGGCGAGTTGAGGGGTGTCGAGCCCGAAGGTGGCACAGACATGGCAGGACAGGACTTCTTTATTCGGCCCGCATCGGGAATGACAAGCGACGATTGGATACGCCTTGAGGGCTGCTACATAAGTGTCTCAATCGCCAGGCGAATGACTCGAACAGTCACTCATGGTGGCGAAGGTGATGACCTAATCGATGAAGGTGCAGAAAGTGCTGAATACGTTGTGAAAGGAGAAATGGACTGCGAAACTTATCGCAAGGTGCTTGAGATGTTCCGTTCTGGACAGCCATATATCCACGACCCATTTGAAGAACGAGATGTGAAAGTGGTATTCAGCAAGTTGAATTACGATGGGGAAACTGAAGAGTTCAAATTTGAATTGATTGAAGATATTCGTTGAAGGAGAGAGTCCTTATGGCAGAACAAGATGAAGACAGAGAACTTCTCTACGTCATCAGGACGATGGAAGTTTTGATGGGCTCTGGAATCGGATTGGAAGGCGCGGTGACCTCCATCGCCCGCGGTGGATATGGATGCATATCCTCTGATTTCGCCAAAGCTATGAAGAATGCCCAAGCGGATAAAGCACTGGTAGATGAACTACGCAGAATTCAAAAGAAAGCCAAATCCTCTGCCTACAAGAGATTACTCAATACGATGATTGAGAATATCGTATCAAATACTGACATTGTCAAGACCTTGAAAAACCAAGGTGGCAGAGAAGAAGAAAAGAGAAGTGAAAAGGTCGAGAAGTACATTGAAGAACTAGGTGGCCTTCCTGAAACTCTGCTTTCAATTGGTATGATTTCGCCAATCATCTTAGCAATTTTAGCAATTACCCCTCAAATGATGGCGGGTGCTGGAGACATCATGCCCATGCCTGACCCAGATACTATCACAGTAGTTGTCAATGGCGGATTATTTGCAACCGTCGTCATCATGGCATTAATTGGTTCAAAAGCCCATTTCAAGGACCCAGGATTGTGAGGTGATTAGATGCTATTCGACTTTTTGGAACTCCTCAATGATGAACCGATTATGTTATTATTACTAAACATTGGATTGGCAGGTCTTGGAGGTGCTCTCCCTCCGATTCTTGAACGCTCTCGAAGAAGAGGATTAGAAAATTCACTTGCTGAAGTTCTTGAAGGTTTATCCGATAGTATTGGAGCAGGCCAAGGATTGCAGCAAGCGATTATGAAAATAGGACAAAGCCGCAACGACCTGTTCGGAAAATTGCTTGCAGAAACCCTCGAAATCAGCGCCGTAACTTCATTCGATGCGGCATTAGCAGACTTCGCCCTCAAAACGCGCTCAAAACAAATTCAGCGAGTCATCAACTTACTCTCCACTGCAGAAGAAAACGACGCACCACTACAAGAGATTCTCTTCAGAATGAGTATGGAATATGAAAAACTCAATGATTTGATGAATAAAAGAGAAAGCGAATTAATGGGTCGTGCAATCCTTATCATGATGTTTATCGGAGTAGGGCTTCCAGGACTAATCGCTTTCATTTCAGGACTATTCGCACCATCAACCGCTGGCTATGACGTTGAAGGAGTCAACAGTGCTTTAGCCAAATATTTCGGCGCATCAGCAGCAGTAGCAGTATTAGTTTCAGGTAGAATGCTAGGTAGAATGAGGGATTACCTATGGCTAACACCACTTTGGATGTTTGGCTCAATGTTATTCTTTATGATGGCATATAATGCAATCGTTTGATAAGGAAGTGAAGAAATGTCCGAGAAAATACTGGCGCAATACGGCAATGTTACCATCTATACCGAAGCAAATCATCCAAGTCCGATTTACCATATCGAAGGAGATGTTCCACCCAATCCTTATGGCAAATTGCAAGCATTATTCGAAGACGATAATCTTGAGGAAGTCATGTATAACGGCGGCACTCAATGCGTTAAAGTCGCTCATAGAGACTTCGACATCTGCCGCACAAATATCTGGATTGAGGACGAAGAAGGTTTGGCAATCTGTAAGAATATTGCTTCTTTCACCAACGTCCCATTAGGAGACGGACCCGGTTTAGTCCCCATCTTCGATGGCAGACTCCCCGACGGCAGCCGTGTCAATGGAACAGTCCCCCCAGTAACTCCAGATGGCCCCACTCTAACCATCCGTAAATTTATGGAAGACCCATTCACAATGATTAATCTCATCAAATTCGGTACCGTCAACTTACGCCTTGCAGCCATGATGTGGGTGTGGATAGAAGGCCTCGACAGCCGACCCGCAAACTTCGTTATTGCCGGAGGAACAGGTTCAGGAAAAACTACCACTCTGAATTGTTTGGGAATGTATATCCCATGGCACAAGCGCCTATTAACAGTAGAAGATACAGCGGAATTGCAGGTCTACCACGACCACTGGCTACGCATGGAAACCCGCCAAGAGCGCCCCGATGGAACCCCCGAAGTCGACATGATCGATTGTCTAAAGTCCAGTTTGCGTATGCGCCCAGACCGAATAATAGTCGGAGAAGTGCGTGGACCAGAAGCAGCAACCCTGCTAACTGCGATGAATACTGGACACGATGGTTCATTCGGAAGCCTGCACGCTAATACCGGCGCAGAAACTATCACTCGTCTCATCAACCCACCAATGGATGTTCCACCAATTATGCTAACAGGACTCGACCTAATCATCATTCAAGCAAGGCTGCACGTAAAGGGCAAAACAGCAAGAAAAATTGTCGAAGTATCAGAAGTAGCCGGAATGGAAGGAGATAAGCCAAGACTCAATCCAATCTGGAAGTACAATGCAGAAACTGACCAAATAGAAGAAACAGGAATCCCATCAAAAATGAAGGAAACTATTTGCAAAGCCGCTGGTTGTACCCCTGCAACTTTCGAACAACATGTGCAACAGCGTATGGGTATTCTCAATGACCTAGTCGAGAGGGATATCTCTGATATAGGAACAGTCACTCAAGTCATTCAAGGATTCTATTCCTCGCGTTGAACTAGAGCGGGTGTTGTTAACGATGAAAACCGAAAACATACTTCATTTACGTTCGATAGTTCTTATCCTGTTGATGCTGACCAGTGCAACCCTCCCCATGTTATCTCCTTTTGAGGAGAGTGAAGAGTCCCTTCTCGATGAAGAGGACGTGCGCATGCAGACCAATAATGGTCCGCAGTTGGTGGTCGATGTAGAGAATGCCCTCAGTTTCGGAAGTTCTAACATCGATAGGAATCATGGATTCGCAGGAGGTCCAAATGGGACTGCATATGTCATTGGAGAATTCCAGGGCACTCTCACCTTCGGAAACTACTCTTTGGTCAGTTCTGGTTCATACTTCGATGGCTATGTTGCCAAGATGACTCAAGGAAATTGGGATTGGGCGGTAAAAATAGGGGGAACCAGTACCGACCGAACTTATGGATTGGCGGTTGATTCCAGTGGTAATGCATTTGTTACCGGCAATTTCTATGGCACCTGCCATTTCTATGGCAAGAACGGGCAATCTTCTGGCAATCTAACCTCTGCAGGTAGCGCTGACCTCTATGTCGCCAAACTCAAACCCAGTGGTAATTGGGATTGGTTTACTCAGATCGGTTCATCTAACTACAGTGATGGTGGAAATGATATCGTTCTAGATAACTATGGAGACGCGTATCTCACAGGTTATGTTGGAGATCAAGCCGATATGTTCGATGCCAGTGGAACTTTCTGGGGAGATGTCACTACTGATGGTGGAAATGATGCGTTTGTGGCCAAGATCGATTCAAGCGGTGCCTGGAAATGGATACAAACTGGAGGAAGTTCTGCGAATGATGCTGGAGTACGATTGGATGTCGGAAGCAATGGCACCGTCGTGGTCGGAGGATACTATCAGGGCGAGGCCACTTTTGGTTCAACAACTCTGAGCCACTGGCAGGGTAAGGAAGCATTCGTCGCAAAGGTGACCTCCGGTGGATGGGTATTTGCCAAAGGTCTAACCGGAAATGGCGACAACACAGTCAGGTCAGTCAAGTTCGATAGTTCAGGCGATATCTACTATCTGACTCAATTCTCAAGTAATTTGACGATCAATGTCGAAATCAATAACTCTCCCTTTGCCCAGTCCACAGTTGTAGGAAAGATATCGGGTTCGACCAATCTATTTGTCTGGTATAATGAATCAACGAGTTCTAATGTATTGAATGGCATCAACATGGCCCTCTCACCGGATGGTAACCTGACCGTTGTCGGAGAATACTCTGGAACTGCGTGGTTCGGTACTGAGACGTTTACTCGCTCTGGGACAAGTGGGCAAGATGGATACATCCAAGGTCTCAATGCTACTAATGGAAATCAGAATTACGTCTTCACAATCGGTAGCGGTGGGAGCAATAACGACATCAATATCAACGATCTGATGTTCGATTCCAATCCCACAGGCGGAGGCTCTTCTAATACCGTGGCTTTCTCTGGATACTTCAAGGGAACGATGGCTCTGGGTCCATCTAATTCATTTACCTCCGCAGGTAATGAGGACGGTTTCATCGCCAAGGTGAAGTTCGCTGAGGAAGGATGTTACATCAATGGAACCAATTACAATAATGCAACCGCTTGGGTACAATGTGCTGGGACCTCTTCTGGAACTATCGAGGTATTGAGCACCGCGGTTGACACTTCAGGTAATTCTTATCATATTGGCTTTTTTGATGAAACAGCGGTCTTTGGAGACACCATTCTCACCAGCGAAGGGCTATCAGATATCTTCATCGCCAAGTTGAGCAGCACTGGTTCTTGGCAATGGGCGGTCAAGGCCGGTGGTTCGGCTTATGATAGTGGGTTTGAAGATCAATGTTGCGAGATAGCCTATTACAATGGCAATGTCTATGTCACTGGAACCTACCAAAATACAGCGACCTTCGGCAGCACCAGCCTTGTGAGCAGTGGAGGTTTTGACATCTTCATTGCTAAGTTGAACAGCAGTGGTTCGTGGCAATGGGCGGTCAAGGCAGGTGGTTCATCCGGTGATTTTGGAAATGGAATAGCCGTCGATTCGAGTGGTAACGCCTATGTCATTGGATTATTCCAGGGAACAGCGACCTTCGGCAGCACCAACCTTACGAGTAGCAGTGGAACTCGTGACATCTTCATCGCCAAGTTGAGTAGCAGTGGTTCCTGGCAATGGGCAGTCAAGGCAGGTGGTTCAAATGATGATTATGGATATGGAATAGCCGTCGATTCGAGTGGCAACGCCTATGCTACTGGACATTTCCAAGGAACTGCAACCTTCGGTAACACCAGCCTGACGAGCAGTGGCGGTTATGACATCTTCATCGCCAAGTTGAGCAGCAGTGGTTCATGGCAAGGGGTGGCCAAGGCAGGTGGAACAACTTCTGATCGTGGATTTGGAATAGCCGCAGATTCGAGTGGCAACGCCTATGTCATTGGACAGTTCGGGGGAACAGCGACCTTCGGCAGTACCAGCCTTACGAGCAGTGGTGGCTTAGACATCTTCGTCGCCAAGATGAGCAGC